>NZ_RQER01000005.1 GCF_004770615.1 Leptospira langatensis | reverse complement strand
TTAGAAAGGGCCTTTGAGCAAAACGGTCTTTAGGATTTCTTAGATAAAGACTTTGATTTCTTTTTCTTTCGATCCGGGTCCATATTCTCTTTCACTCTCAGTTTAACTATTTTAGAGATTATTTTCAAGGGAATCGGCTCTCCATGCGGGAATTGGAGGGTTCCTTTCGATGTTCTATACTTGGACAATTCGTCCTTAAGAGTATCCAGCACACTGATCATAGGATAAAAGCCTATATGCTTTTTGAATCCTGCGAAATATACTAGAGTGCCGTTCTGATCAAACGCGGGCATATTATAGCTGATCTTTTCTTTTGCAAGAGGAGCCGATTTATGAATCGCGGCTCGGATCTCCTGCAAACCCTTCTGCACTTCTTTCGGATGGGACGAAATGTATTCGTCTATATCTTTGAACTCTTTCTTCTTCGGGTCCATGACGGGCTCTCGCAATCTTTGGAGTTACTTAGAGAATTTCTTTTTTAATAATTCCGCTAGTTCTGTTAAATCCTTTTTTACCCAGGCGGCATCTTCTTCGAATTTCTGGTCTGACATTTCCGGGAGTTGGAATAGGGTAAATACAAGCTCGCTGCCTTGGTCGTTTGCGAGGATCCTCATCGGATTATTTACTTTTTTGTCCGGACCGAAGATCACGGTATGATCCAAAACCCCATACGGGTTCTTTTCAGAAAAAACGGCTTTCAGTTCTCCCATGGGAGAATCGATCAACCATTCTCCGTTATCTAAAGCCTGAATGGATTTGCAGAGTCCGGATGCCCATTCCGGAAAATTTTTAGGGTCCGCTAGGTATTCGTAAACCGTCTTGAGATCGATAGAAAGGCTAACGCCGATATGTCGTACTGGAAAAGTATTCATTTGGTTCCTCCGCCTAAATACAGAATTTTGTGACAGTAATTTACTACCTTTGGCTATATCAGCTGCGATTCAATCTTACTGCTGAAGTGCCGCATAACGCGTCATCTCGAATGGCAAGTAATCCTTTCCTTTTGTGGATCCCATCCTCCGGAAGATTTGCAAACACAGGCCGTAGTTGTCCGATCCTGCCCCGCTTTTTTTGCTTCCAGGACGAAACTTGCGAGCGCCTTTAAGAAAGGAGTATAAGTTCCCGGTGCAGGAATTCTATAATATTCTTGGATCCCATGGGAAAGTGCATGGTCTTTGATCTGCACTCCTATCTCCTCTAGAGTCTCCAAGTGATCGCTTACGAAGCTAATGGGATAGACTGCGACTCTCTTTCTTCCCCTCTCTCCCAATTCTTGCATTTTATCCAATGTATTCGGAGTAGTCCATTTGCTTGGCCCTACCCTACTCTGGTAGGAAAGATGGACTTCTCCTTTGAATCCTTTTTCTCTGAGCAAGCGGGTTAAGTTCTCCACGTTCTTCTCTATTTCTTCGGTGTACCGATCTCCTTTTTGGATGAGTCGAAGAGGAATACCGTGAGCGCTAAATACTAGATCCAGATCTTCCCAATTTACGATCGGCTTGGAATGCAGGTGTAAGAAATCTTTCTCCGAAAGTTTTCCCTGGAAGAAGTCCAAGATCAGGTCCCTCAAGGATTCCAAGTATTCTTTTCTTGCGGAGAAGGGTCTGACCCAAAGAGGATCTGATGCGGGGCAGAAGCCCAATTGCTTTTCCATGAGCATTGCCGTGGAGAGAACAGTGGATCTTGAAAACTGAGGAAAGAGCGGTAATAAAACGACGCCTTGCTTTGGGTCCGTCCATTCCTTAGGGAATTCTCGGATATCTGGATAACCACAGCACATCGCCGTCCGTACTTCCCAGCTTTCTCCGTTTGCCTCTAGGATTTTTTGTAATCCTTGCGCCTGTTTCTCCGTTTCGTCTACTAAAGGAGATCCGCCTCCGAATCCCATAGAAGCGTATGTCTCTTCTACTTTCTTGGATCGAGTGGAAGCGATCCATCTTGCAAGTCGTATCCTTAGGAATTCAGGGATGGGAAGATCGAACACCAGGGGATCTTCGAACAGGTCCTTTAGGAATTTAGGGATTTCTTTCGCAGTCCTGGGACCGCCCAAATTGATGAGTAAGAGTTTATTTTTCATTAACGAGAGATCCAATCCAAGAAATTAGTGATCTGAAGTTCTACTGCGAACTGCTTCGTGCTAAGATAATTCCTATATTCTCCGGAGAAATTTGAAAGGATATCGGATGTATTCAATCCTCCGTGAGTTTGAAAGCTTCCTTGTCCGTACAGTCTGTATTCGGTTAACTTTAATAAGAACATCCAAGAGTTCAGAACATATGCTCCTGCAATATGGGTCTCTATCCCATATCCGGAAGAGTCTCCTATGAAGTTGAGGTTCCTTTGGTAATGGTAATCCCTGTAGTGGCTATACCAAACGCTTCCCATAAAACCTGTTTCCAACATCCAATTCCCGGTAGAATACCTATAGCCGATCCCAAAGGGGAATTCCCAAGTGGAATTGGAATAACTAAGCCCGATCCCGATGGGGCCATAGGTGACTATCGGGACAGTTGCGATCCATTGGGTCACATCGTAGAGATAATATTTAAAGAAACTATAATGGGCTCCGCCGGATAGGAATATTCCCGAACCAGCCTTACGAGGGTCCGGGTCGGAAGTGCCGAAATACTTTCTGGCTTGGAGGCTGATGCGATCCTGTTTCATCTTCAGCTTTCCCCGACCGTCCGCGAAATTCTGGGTGCCGGTGAAAGTATAGGGTGTATCGTAAAAGCTAAGATGACCTAGATCGATCTTTGTCCCTCTCTCCTGGGTCACGCTTCCCATGAAGAAGTCCTCGTCCCTACCCTGCTCCGTCCTTTGGTTCTTAAAATTACTTCTATATCCTAGGC
The DNA here is from genome assembly GCF_004770615.1 of Leptospira langatensis. Taxonomy (NCBI): domain Bacteria; kingdom Pseudomonadati; phylum Spirochaetota; class Leptospiria; order Leptospirales; family Leptospiraceae; genus Leptospira; species Leptospira langatensis. The sequence continues at coordinate 287,688 of NZ_RQER01000005.1, read as the reverse complement.
TGATCTCCCAGCCATTCCACCAGTGCTTGAACTCGAGACCTCCGTATTGGAATTCACGATCGTAGGTGATCCTGGACCCCGCCTTTACTCCGGAGAGGTTCGGATATTTGGTCCCTGATTCGAAGATATGCTGTCCGCCGTTCTGGCCGAATAGCCCGGTCAAGGAGCTGCGAGATAGAAAGTCCTTCAGGAAGGAGGGAATGTTTCCGCCGGAGGACGGGGTAGTTTCGTTCTTCTGATCGGATTCTGTCTTTAGGATGAGAGGGGGGCCCTTGTCTTGGGCTTGGATATTTTGCAGATGGACTAAAAAGATAGATAAGAGCAAGAATCGAATTAGAATTTTCATTTCATCCTGAAGCCGAAGGGGTGAGATGATTTCACCCCTAATGGAATTCCTGTTCCGCTAGGCAATCTCCCCAGCATTATCCCCTACCCTACCGTTTCAATTCGGTTTTTTCCCGCTTAGAGGCCAATGAGACATAGGTTTTCTTGACAAATTGGGACTTTAAGGGGAACAAGAGGATAGTTCCGGAGTGCTTTGTGAAAGCGAGATCATTGAACGTAGAAGAGGTTCTTTCCGAATACGCCTTAGGTTCCGAGGAGGAATTCTTGGAAAAGGCGGAGGCCTGGTCCGTGCCAAAGGATGGCAAAGGAAAGTACAAGGCAGAAGTATTGGATAAGTACTTCTCCAAGAAGGATAAGAGTGCATATGAATCTGTGATCATAGCTGTTTCCAATCAGAAAGGCGGAGAAGGAAAGACCACAGTCTCCATTTGCTTGGCAGAAGCATTGTCTAAGGCAGGAAAGAAAGTGCTTCTCTTGGACTGGGATGCTCAGGCAAATATCACTCAGCTTTATGTGGGGCAAACGGAGAAGTCCGTCTTTCATTCTCTGGGATATAAGAACGAGGATAAGCTTCCTATCTCCGAGATCATAGTGAATCTTGCACCCGGATTGGATCTGGTCCCTTCTTCTATTCATTTAGCGAACTTTACTACTCCGTATGAGAGAGACGATTTTGATCTTCTGAAAGAAGCTCTATTGCCTGTGCGCTCCTCTTATGAATATATTATAATAGATTGTCCTCCGTCTCTCGGATTGATCCTGGAGAATGCTCTGATCGCGGCAGACTCGGTGCTAGTCCCCATACAAACCAGAGCGTTCAGCGTGCAAGGGCTGAAGGACCTTCATGGTACGATCGAGAAGATCCGAAAGAAAGCGAATCCGACCCTTGGACTCTTGGGAGCGGTCTTGAATCAATACGAGGACTCAAGGGCTCTTTCGGGTCTCGCGGAAACTGTGCGCAAATATTTCCCTGTTTTCGAATCGGTTGTGTATCGGAGAGAGGCAATTCCTCAGTCCCAAGCAAAACGCAAACTTTTATCAGAATACGATCCCAAGGCGATGCAGATGTTTTCCGTTCTCGCCGAGGAAGTAATGAGGAGATCCGATGGCAAAAAGAGCTGATTTCGCGGGACTGGATTTGCTGACCGCCTTCGGCGGAGAAGAAACTTCTAAGAAAGAGATCTCGCTTTCGGATATTCTCCCGAATCCGGACCAACCAAGAGTCTTCGGAAAAGAAGAAGTAGGCGATCTGGTCGAGTCCATGAAAAGACTAGGGTTGATAGAGCCGATCGTAGTCCGTAAGCAAGGTAAGAAGTTCCAGATCGTAGCAGGAGAGAGAAGGTTCCAGGCCGCAAGGATCCTTGGCTGGAAATCCGTTCCTGTGGTAGAGACGGAAGCTTCCGAAGATAGATGCTACGAAATGGCCCTGGCCGAGAACGAAAAGAGAAAAAGTTTAAACCCTTGGGAAGTGGGACGCGCTATCCAATTCCTCAGAAAAGAAAGAAAGAAAACTGCAGAAGAAGTCGGAAAGATCTTAGGTTACACCGAAAGATATGTAAAGCAATTGAGCTCGATCGCAAGACTGGACCAAAGATCGGTTGCGGAATTGCTGAAGACTGGAGCTGAGCCTTCTGTCAAGAACCTGGAAACCTTATTGAAGAAGAAGGAAGGCAGAGGGGGTGAAATCATTTCACCCCGCAAGGCGCCCGAGAGGATCATAGTGGATCTGAAATCCCTTAGTTCTAAGAACAGGGATTCTTTCCTAAGAGAACTTTCTAATCTGAAGAAAAAATACGGCCTGAGCTGAGCCTTTCGCTTTTTTTCTCGTTGGAGAAAACCCCCGTTTTTCTATTTTGTTCTCAGCAAGTGCTTTGAGAAGAAGTTTCCTTTCGTTCTCGAAGCCAATCGTTTATACCAAAGGAATAGAATGAAGATCGGTATCATAGTAGCTTCTCAACAGAAAGAATCCCAGTCAGCAAAGGTCGGAGCCTTTTTGGCCTCTAAGTTAAAAGAGATGTCGGTAGAAACCTGGACATTGGATCTGGGAAAGAATCCTCTTCCTTTCTATGACTCTACTCAGACGGAATCGAATTCAGTTTGGCAAGGCGTATGGAAACCTATCGATTCCGAGCTCAAAAGTGCAGAAGGTTTTGTCGTGGTCACTCCCGAATACGGAGGAATGGCAAGCCCTGCGATCAAGAATTTCTTCTTACATGCGGGACTCGTTCAGTTGGGCCATAAGCCTGCATTGCTCGCCTCTGTTTCGGCAGCCAGAGGTGGCGCATTCCCGATCCATGAGCTTCGTGCGAGTTCTTATAAGAACACCAAGATCTGTTATATTCCGGAACATTTGATCTTCCGAGAGGTGGAACATCTCGTCAACGGAGGTGAACCTGTTTCCCAAGAAGATTCTTATATCAGGGAGAGAAGCGTGTTTGCTCTCAAGATCCTGATTGCGTACGCGAATTCTCTTTCTGAGATCCGAGAGTCCGGCGTTGTTTATGACGCTCGCTTTCGGAATGGAATGTCCTGAAGGGCTTCTTGTGGGCCGTCAAGCTCCTCGGCTCACTGTATATTCTTTAGGGTTCGCCCGCAATGATGGATGAGCTTCGGATTTGAGTTTTGCGGGATTTTAATGAGACATAATCAACAGGAGTTTCTTTGTCCCTCTCTGTTTTTGTGATCTTATAGGGATGGCCTGTAAATCTCAGGTATCTTCTGCAAAATCCCGAATTTCCTCAAAAATTCTGGAGTAGGGCAGGGGAGTTCCTTCTTTGGGAAAGGGCTCGAGAATTCACTTTGTAAACCCGATCATTAAATAGGATCCATTGTCTGCCTATTGAAGTTCCTTTATTTTGAGGCCCGCATGGGTTAGGATTTGATAGGAAAAAAAGTCAGATAAACAAGGCGATCGATATGGAAACGATCGCAAACGAAAAGCCGAAAATCGGAAGCAGGAGTTCATGAACAAAATCAATATTCCCGCCGGGCAAATTATTTTCAGAGAAGGTGAATTGAATAATTCCATGTATATCATCACCTCCGGCACTGTTGAAATATTTTTTACTCATAAAAATTCGGCCACTCGCCTGGCCTTAATGAAGAAAGGCGATTTTTTTGGTGAGATGGCCTTGTTCCGAGCCAAGCCTAGGACTGCCACTGCAAGAGCGATTGTGGATACCGAGATGGTCCCTGTAGAATCCAAGCAGCAATTGGAGAGATATCTGATCGCGAATCCTGAGTTTGCCGCTAAGATGGTAAGAATTCTTGCGGACCGTTTGGCAAATACGAACGAGCTTCTGATCTCTAAATTAAACGAGATCACTACCAAAGAGATCGAGTACCAGATAGAGTAGAATTAGATCAGGTAGATCTATTCGTAGACGATCCTGTCCTTTCCTAAGGATTTGGCCTCGTACAATCTTGCATCGGAAATCGAGTAGAGTCGGCTGCTTTCTTCCCCGTCTTTGGGGTATTCGGCGACTCCTCCGGAGACGGTGACCTCTATCCCAAAATCGTTCTTAGAGGAATTTCTGAGGTAGGTACGGAATCTCTCTATAGCGACTCTCGCATTTGCCTTGGAAGTTTCCGGTAGAATGACCGTGAATTCCTCTCCTCCCACCCTGCAGCTGATATCCTCTGTCCGGAAGGCGTACATTAAGGTTCCCGCAACCAGTTTCAGTATATCGTCCCCGAAAGAATGTCCTTTGGTATCGTTGATCTTCTTGAAATTGTCCAGATCGAATAGGAACAAGCAGAAGCTTCGTTGGTATCTCTTGCTTCGGGTGATCTCTTTATTGAGGACCAGATTGAAATATCGTCTATTATAGATCCCGGTGCCTTCGTCTATGACGGCATTCAGGATGATCTCTTCGAATGAATAGATATCCACGATCTTGGGGTTCTCTATGAGCCGATTCTTTAAATAAATATAATCTAGTAGGGCGACCACGAAGTTCATGCTTCGGCCGAGCTGTTTACTGATCCCTTCTGCATGGGCATAGACTTCTTTCCAAAGGGATCTGGCCTCCGATTCGGGCAGGTCCAGGTTGGCTATGATCCGAAAGAAGTCGGAGTAGAAATAATCGTCCTTCTTGCCCATCTCCTCGAACTTGGTGGCAAGGCTAGGAAGAGGGGCTTGTCTATCGTTTACGATCTCTAAGATCGCGGTCTTTCTTTCCGAATTGAGTTGACCGAGACCTTTGAAACGGTCTCTCATCTCTATGAGTTCGTTTCGGGCTAGATTGGCAGTGGTTTCCTGCGCGTTCAGGGTTTGCTCTGCGGCGAGTAGCTCTTCTTCGCCTAGCTTGGAGACTCTCTCGTACAGCTCCAAGAGTTCTCTGAGTTTTTGGATCTCTTCTTCCTTTGATTTTAAAACTTCTTCCAAAGTATCCATTCTCTTTCCGGATCGAAATGTTACGGAGCGGTTGCCGAACCCTTAGTCTTTCTCTTTTACAATGTATTTTACTGGTAAAATAATTCTTTTCCCGCCTTGTGGTAAACCAATTTAATGGATCACTCGGCGGTTTACTTCTATGTCCAACCTGAGTTCTAAGAAAAAAGTTATTATAACCGGAGCTAGCTCCGGAATTGGCAGAGAATTGGCCATATTGTATGGCAAAGCGGGGCATGATGTGGCATTGACTGCACGCCGTAAAAAAGTTTTGGAAGAGATCGCAAAAGAGATCCGGGGCTTTAATGCGGGCGGAAAGGTTTTGACAGCAAGCCTGGACGTCTCCAAGACCGAAGACAATTTTAAGGTGCTTCCCAAATTGGCAAAGGATCTGGGAGGAGCGGATCTATTTATCGCGAATGCTGGGATCTCCACCAGTTCTTCTTTCGGTGCCAAGAGTTTTGAAGCAGATAAGAAGGTGATCGATACGAACCTTCTCGGCCTCATGGCAGGAGTCTCCGCTTTACAAAGTGTGTTCCGATCTCAGAAGAAGGGGCAGATAGTAGGTATCTCCTCGGTGGCCTCCTTCCGTGGGCTGCCTGGTTCCGCAAGTTACTCCACTTCCAAGGCGGCGGTCTCGACTTACTTAGAAGCTCTGAGAGGAGAGGTCCGAAAGTCCGGGATCAAGGTCACGGTGATCCATCCGGGCTTCATAGATACTCCTATCAATCAAAAGTTGGATTCTCGTCCTTTTCTTGTTTCCGTAGAAAAGGGAGCCAAAAAAATTTACGATAGGATCGAATCCGGCGTCAGATCTGCGACTGTGCCTTGGTTTCCTTGGGCGCTTGTGGGTGTGCTGATGAGATCGATCCCTGAGTTCTTATGGGAGAAAATCGAAGCTAAATAGTTTCTTTTCCATCATGGTGGATTCTCCCGATTCTCAGCTTAAGTGTAAGGTCTTGTTTGTCTGCTTGGGAAATATCTGCAGATCTCCGGCTGCCGAAGGAGCGTTTATCGATCTGATCCAGAAGAGAGGGCTATTTCATCTCTTCGAAGTGGATTCCTGTGGCACGTCACGCTATCATTTAGGAGAACTCGCAGATCCGAGAGCCAGGCAAACCGCTCGCAAGAAAGGGATCGAGCTTGTGCATAAGGCCAGGCAATTTAAAAAGTCCGATTTTGAAAATTTCGATTATATCCTCGCCATGGACAGATCCAACCAAAAGGATTTATTCGCCCTGGCTTCCGGCGACGAAGAAAGAAAAAAAGTCCATTTGTTCAGAAAGTTCCAAAAAGGCCCGGGCAAGGATTCGGATGTTCCGGATCCATATTACGGAACCATGAAGGATTTTGAAGAGGTTCAACAAATCGTAGCGGACGCTTCGGAAGGATTTCTGGAGTTTGTTTTGAATAAGAATGGAGTAAAGAATGCCTAAGGCTATAGAGAAAAAGAAGATCGTAGTGATCGGTGTCGGATTCGGTGGATTGCAGGCAATCAAGAAGCTTTCCAAGGACGAGAACTTAGAGATCGTCGCCATCGACAAGAAAAACCATCATTTGTTCCAGCCTTTATTATACCAAGTTGCCACAGCGGTCCTAAGTCCTGCGGACATAGCGATCCCAACTCGTTCTCTCATCGGAGACAAAAAGAATGTAACCGTTTATTTGGGAGAAGTAGAAAAGATCGATGTCCAGTCCAAGAAAGTCTATTTCCAGAATCATGCAGAAGATTACGATTATCTAATACTTGCTGCGGGCGCCAAAAGCAGTTATTTCGGGAACGATCATTGGAGGAAACATTCTATCGGCCTGAAATCCTTAAGGGATGCATTGTCTATTCGTACTAAGATATTGACTTCTTTCGAGCAAGCGGAGCTGGCAGGAGATCCGGAAGAGACCAAGAGATTATTGAATTACGTGATCATCGGTGGAGGTCCCACAGGCGTGGAACTTGCCGGCTCTATCGCGGAACTTTCTCACGAGATCGTGAGAAACGAATTCCATACCATAGATCCTGCTTTAGCAAAGATCACTTTGATCGAGGCTTCTCCTCGTTTGCTTGCAACCTTCTCTCCTAAGTTAAGCGAGTTCGCAAAGAGACGTTTGGAAAAAAGGGGAGTGGAGGTCCTGACAGGTACCAAAGTCCTCGAAATAGACGACGAGGGAGTGCAGATAGAAGGAAGAAGGATCCCTTCCGCTACGATTATTTGGGCTGCAGGAGTTCAAGCGAATTCTATCGGAGCTTCTTTGGGAGCCCCTATGGACAGAGCCGGAAGAGTGATCGTCGACGAGTATTGCAATTTAGAAGGTCATCCCGAAGTTTTTGTGATCGGAGATATCGCTAGTTATTCCAAGGGATTGGAGAGACCTCTTCCCGGAGTTTCTCCCGTTGCCATGCAGCAAGGAAGATATGTTGCCTCCCTGATCCATGGGGATGTGAAATCAAAGAAGAGAAAACCGTTTCGTTATACGGACAAGGGAAGCATGGCAACTATAGGCAGACAGGATGCAGTTGCTCAAGTCGGCAATTTCAAACTGAAAGGCCTCTTGGGTTGGCTAGCTTGGCTGTTCGTTCATATCTTCTATCAAGTGGGCTTTAAGAATAAGATCTCGATCTTTATCACCTGGGTCTGGTCTTATATCGCGTTCCGAGCCGAGGCTCGTCTCATCCAGGATGAGGTGGAGGCGAAAGCGGACGCAACTGTCACAAATTAGGTTACGAAAAGGCTTGAAGCGGACTCGCGTCCAATCAGATTTAGTTAGATGCGCGCCGATACCTGGGTAGGTAAGACCATCGTTATCACGGGAGGCTCTTCCGGAATCGGAGCCTCTCTTCTCGATCTATTGTCCAAGGTTCCTTGCAAGATCATCAATCTTTCCCGTACGGAACCGGAGCTGATCCAAAGGGTCGCAAAGGGCAAGGAAAAGAGAGCGGCCACGTTAGCTCATATTTCTGTGGATCTTTCTTCGGAGAAGGAGATCAATAAGGCTGCAACTAAGATCTCCAAGCTTACTGATGGAATAGACGTTCTATTCAATAATGCGGGAGTCACGGCCCACTCTAGATTCGATCAGACACAGATCGAGGCATTTCGCAAGGCATTCGATATCAATTTCTTTGGTCCTGTGTTTTTGACCCTTCGTCTTCTTCCTTATCTGAAAAAGAATAAGGGATCGGTAATGGTGACTTCTACTGTAAGTGGGTTGTACGGGATCCCCGCAAGAAGCGCTTATTCTTCTTCCAAATCGGCTCTGCATGCGGTTATGGAATCCGCTCGGATCGAATTGTCTGAAGAGGGACTACGCTTTATTATCTTCTGCCCTCCTTATACCAAGACCAACCTGAGAGCGAATGGGATCGACGGGGACGGCAATCAATTAAGCGAGTCCCATTATTCCGGTAAAAGCAAGACCCCTCTCGAAGTGGCAAATAAGATGATCCAAGCGATAGAGGACCCGAATTCTAGATTGGTAGTGATGGACAAGAGCGGTTGGTTCTTGAAATGGATGCGGAATATTTCTCCGTCTTTTTTGGAAAAGGTACTGTACAAAAAACTCTATAAGGACTTTCATTAGATGGAGCTCAAGGCTATGGAAACAAGAAGCATCGTTAAGGAATTTAAATATGCGTTTCCTTTGGAAAAAGTTTGGAGCGCTGTGACGGTTAACGAGGAGCTGATCCATTGGCTCGCGGATAAGGTGACCGGTCGTCCTAAGATCGGCGGGAATTTCTCTTGGACTTGGAATTTGGGTCCGGAAGGTGAACTAACTTCCAACGGGATCTATAAGAAGATCGTTCCTTTTCAAGAATTGATCCTCCAATGGCAGGATCATCCCGCAGGTGATATAGAATTGAAACTTGAATTCGAGAAGGATGGAGAAGAAAGCACGATCCTGAAGCTAACTAATTCCGGTTATCCCCTCGGAGACAAATTCGATTTTTGGATAGAAGCTGCATCCGAAGGTTGGGACGAAGAAAGCATGCACCTTCTCCAATATCTGATGAAGAATTAAATTCGGAAACCGATCTGAAATGCTGCCAAGATTTTCTCTTGAACTCTCGGGTCTCTAAAAAAAGATGGCTTTAGAGCCCTGTTCCACAGGGTTCGCGCGGTCTCTCCGCGAAGCAAGAGGTACACCCTTCCTCAGCGGAGTAGATTCGTGAGGACTGCTCTTTCAAGGTGGTAATGATAGTGGAATTTCCAGAACTAGATCCGTACTTCCAGAGTCTGACGGATATCACAGACACGATTGCGATCTTAAACTCTCCGTATGAATCCGATTTCGACGCCGATATTTCCAAGATGGAAGACTTTTGGCAAGATGTCCAAGCTAAGGATTGGCTCTCTACCGACAAAGAATACTTCAACCTATTTACCAGTCATTTCTCCTTCCATATCAAGATCGTCGAAGAGATCGTGAGAGAAGCGAGAGAGATCCTGGATCCAGAACGCAGAGCCTATGTGAAGCGTCTTGTTTCTTATTGCAAGAGCACCGACGAATGGCTGACAGATCTGCAAAAACGCCGTAGATCCACAGAAACTCTCGCTACCGCCTAAGATATATTCTATTGACATCCCCGGTCCCGCCGGGGAGTTTTGAGTTCGTGTCGAATCTCGAGCCTAATCCGGAAGAAAAATTAAACTTCCTTACCAAGCCTTTCTTATTTTATCCTGTCCTTCTTTTTTTATTCGTTTTTGCATTCGATAAGATCTTCTTTTTGGATAAGGTCCGAGACTACGTTAAAGTAGAACTAACGTATATCTATTACGATGTAAAACAAGAGCTCCTCAAGGAGATGATCTCCAAATTCGGCAAGGATGTGCCGCAGCGTTCCGATAAGAAGCTAGTTCTTCTTATGGGATCTTCCAGGATGCTTTATTTTAAGAACCAGGAGATCCTGGACTTTTATCCGGATTGGGAAGTGTACAATCTTTCCTCCGCGGTTACGACTCCGGCATACTATCTCTATTTTTTGGAGAGACTCTTTGAGGCCGGCGTAAAGCCGGATTATCTAGTTCTGGAGGCGGATCCGTTCCAGTTTAACGCGAATAGCACTACATTCAAAAAATCGAATCTAGCTCATAGTTTTGATCTGCGTTTTATTCTTTCTCACGCTTGGACTTTGGGAAAGGAAAATGTGAATTATTATCTTGCGAATTTTTTCTTCGGAGTGAGCAAGAATAAGCCTTATTTGGAGAATGTGTACGCCCATCTTACCAATAAGAAATTCGAACAGGCAGACCTGATCAAACAGCTCACCATCGATTCCCTGCACAAGGATAAGGGAAACGCTCTTTCTCCTGCGGGCGGATTCATGGAAAAAGATTACGGTAGATTAGAGGCCAGTTCCGTTCGGACCATCGGTTGGATCTATCCTAAATATTCTCCTTCCGAAATGCAGTTTTCCTTTTACGAGGATATTCTGGAGGAAGTTAAGTCTCGCGGAGTGCCTACCTTGGTCGTGAGACCGGAAGTTTCCCTTCCTCTTGAGAAGATACTGAAAGATCTGAATATTCCCGCGCCTTGGTGGGAAAGGATCCGTCCGATCAACGACGGGTTCGGTATTCCTCTCGTCGATATGGCCGAAGCGACGGACTACGATTGCAATACGTTTGCGGACAGCGGTCACATGGCCGTGGACTGTTATCGTCCTTTCTTACGGTTCCTTAGAATTCGGTACCCCAAAAACTAATTTCATTCCTTCTTCTCCTCTTTCTTTCGGGAAAGGAGGTTGACGAGTACGCTTGTTCGGCTTAGCTTTGTTGAGTTAGATTTACTCGGACGGCGACGTATGAAAAAAATTTTATCCCTGACGGTTTCAATTTCTTTACTAGCAAGTTGCTCTTCTATCAATATAGGAGAAAATAAAGGTAAGGATGCAGAGTTCCAAATATTAGATCCGAATCTTCGGGTCGAAAAGTTCAAAGAAACTTTTAATATCAAAGCGGAAGGTCCGGTCACTCTGGACTGTTCCGGCAAACCTTGTACTCCGGATCAGGTCAGTGCCTTGACCCCGGACCAGATCAAGAAACTAAAACGCAATGGCGAATGGAAAGAATATGTGGAGAAGGAAGGGACCGGTCCCGACAAAAAGAAATTCTCCGTTCTGGTTCGAGTGGGAACTTATAAAGACGATAAGAGGGACGGGATCTGGAAAACCCTATTCGAAACAGGAGAGACTCTGAGAGAGACTCCGTATGTTGCCGGAGTGAAAGAAGGCGAGGACAAGAAACTCACCAAGGATGGCACCCAAACGGAGAGCACCCTGTACAAGGCCGATAAGAAAAACGGTCCATACTGGTCTAAGACAGATAAGGGGATCCTTACAGAAGAAGGGACTTATACCGACGACAAGAAGACCGGAACTTGGAAGGAATATTATAACGAGGACGGAGCTAAGAAAACCGTCGGGGATTACAGGGACGGAAAGAAGAACGGAAAAGAATCCAATTACTATAAGGACGGGAACACTCTTTCCTCAGAAGGGTCCTATTCGGACGATCTGAAAGTAGGATACTGGAAGAATTATTATGATAACGGTGGTGTTCTTTCCGAAGGTGGCTATACTCCTAAGGGAAGCGGGGACGATAAGAAATCGCTTCGTTCCGGTGCTTGGAAAGAATATTATAAAAACGGAAAGGTATTCGCAGAAGGCCAAAGAGATCACACTCGTAAAGGCGACTGGAAATTCTATTGGAGTAACGGGAATCCCGCTTACAAAGGCGCCATGATGAACGAAATGATGATGAGCTCTGCGGAAGTGTACGATAAGGACGGCCAGCTTATCGGTAAGGGCAAGTTGCTATTCGATCTTCTTTTGATGGACGATAAGACGGATGAATTGAAGGCGAAGTTCAAGCCGGATCTTCCATTCACTTATTATAAGAATGGAAAGAAAACTTTCGAGATCTTGAGCGAGACCACTGCGATCGAATACGACGATTCCGGAGCGAAGATCGGACAAGGGCCGGTTATGCCTGGGACTAACGCTAAGAACGATTGTTGGACCACTTCCCAAGGCAAGAAGTACTACGTAAACGGAAGAGAGAACGCCAAGATGGGCGAGTTGCAGGGTTGCAAATAATTTAAAACAGCATCAACGCTCTTCGGGCTAGCCGGCTCGGAGAGCGATCTAAAGGAAGCCTCGAATTTTGCAAAAAATCATCACGAATAACGATCTTAAAAAAATCAGTCTCGGGGTCCTTGTGGCCGCTCCGTTGTTCTTTCTCCTGGGATATTTTATGCGGGGATGCGGCTCTGTGGACAGACAGGCAAAGGTAACCTATAGCGGTTCTTTTACGGAAGGAACCCTGGTCTCGTTAGATTCTAAAAACGTAATATTAAGGGATCCTGATTTTTCCATTCCTTTGGAAACTGTGGAGAAGATCGAATTTTTGGAGGATGCGCAGAGTCTAAACTCTAACCAAGTCTCCTTATCCGATCAGGAAAAATCCTTTGTGGGAACTTATAAATTGCAGGTAGGCATACATAAGGGAGTGCTCAGTATCTTTCCTAGAAAGACGGGAGGAATTGGCGCGAGCCTTCGTTTCACGAATTGGGGAAAGGGAACGAATGAGTATTTGACCGGCATCAAGGTTACTGGCAAGAGCATTCGATTCGTTCGCTCTTGCAGCGGTGCAAAATGTTCGGAAATAGGAAGCAGCACTCCTTTTACTCAGACGTACACGGGAGATCTGGACGGAAAGAAGATCCAAGGGGCCTACCAGGGAAGCAATAGTTCGGGACGCTGGATCGCAGAACGTTAATATATACCAAGGAATTTTATGGAATCGGCTACGAGCAAGCAGGGGATTCTTCCATTAGCAGAATCTGATATTCAATTTGCGAAAGACACTCTGGATCGGATCCGCCAGGAACTTACCGGAGAGATCACCGGTCAGGAGACAGTGGTCAAGAACCTGCTTATTTCCCTTGCCTGCCAAGGTCATGTGCTTTTGGAGGGAATGCCTGGTCTTGCAAAGACGCTTCTTGCAAAATCCTTGTCTTCTGCCTTGGCCTTGGATTTCAAGAGAGTCCAATTTACTCCGGACCTTCTTCCTGCGGACCTGATCGGGACGGTCGTATTCAATCCTAAGAATGGGGAGTTCAATACTCGCAAGGGACCAATCTTTACGGGAGTTCTTCTCGCGGACGAGATCAACCGTGCTCCTGCGAAGGTGCAGTCCGCCTTATTGGAATGCATGGAAGAAAAGACCGTGACTATTGGGGATCATACATTTCCTTTGGAGAGGCCTTTCTTGGTCTTAGCCACGGAGAACCCCATCGATCAGGATGGAACGTATCCTCTACCAGAGGCTCAGATGGACCGTTTCTTCATGAAGGTATTGGTAGAATATCCCGACATGAGCGAAGAGCTCGCCATCTTGGAGCAGCACGGTAAGCTCGCTTCATCTCCAAAACGCATTCAAAAAACTGCAAGTGCTCAGGATATTCTGAAGATCTCCAGTTTGGTGGATCGTGTGCATGTGGAGCCTAAACTAAAAAGCTATATCGTACGGCTGGTTCGTAATACTCGCCCTGAAGAAAAGACCGTGCCTGAACTTCTTCCTTATGTGAGACATGGAGCTTCTCCTCGTGCGAGCTTGAGTTTGCTTAAGGCATCCAAGGCAAAAGCGCTCTGGGAGGGAAGGGACTACGTCGCTCCGGAAGATGTGAAAGCGGTTTTACCGGAAATCCTAAGACATAGGATCCTTCTTACATTTGAAGCAATCTCGGAGGACGTGGGAATAGAATCCGTGATCCGGATCGTTTCCGACGCGACCCAGGTGCTTTAAGATTCAGGAAGCGACTCATGCTTCGTAAAGAATACCAAAATCTGATCCAACTCTTGGACTTCAAGGAGAGAGGTTTCTCTCTGCGAAATCGACAAGGGACCGCTGCCAGTTCCAGAAAGGGAAGGGGAGTGGACTTTAAGGACGTGCGTCCGTACGCAGTCGGGGACGATACTCGTTTGATCGATTGGAACGTTACTTCCCGCTTCGGAGAATTGCATGTGAGGGAATTCAACGAAGACAAGGAGAGGCTAGGAGTATTCTTCTTGGATGTTTCCGAGTCAATGGATTGGAGTAGCTCCGAGTGGACCAAGGCAGAGAACGCATTTCAAGTGCTAGCGTTACTCACTCTTCTCTATGTAAGAAAGGGAAATCTCGCAAAGATACTTCTCTATTCGGATCGATTGGAATGGGAGACAGGATACTTGCGAACGGTAGAAGAAGCTCTTCCCTGCTTGGAAAAAGTGAGATTGTATTCTCACCAAAAAAGAAAGACCGCACCTGAGCTTCCATTCACGCTCTTAAAGAACCGGATCCGAAGATATACGGATTCCTATATACTCTCCGATTTTCACGGCTCGACTTCTTTGCGTAAGCTGACTGGGTTACGAAAATTTCATACATTGCATGCGATCCGATTCGTGGACGCATTGGAAAATTCCCCGCAAAGAAATATGCTGGCTTATTTTTTGGGGAAGGATCCGGAAACCGGCGCCTTCTCGAGGGGAAACCAAACAGATATCAAAAAGAACCTAGAGGTATTATTTAAATCCAGATACTTGGAATTGGAAGGAACGGATACGGATCCTACAAAGCTTTTGAACTACTGGAGAACTTTGGGATGAAAGTAGGAGCTCCTACATGCAATTCATCTATGCAAACTCGTATTTCAAGAAGAATGCGAGCCGCATCTGTCATTGAGTTTGTACATGCCCTTAAGGATCTTAGCTTCTATAAGATCTTTGTTATAGTATTATTATTCTCCGCTTCTTCACCTTTGTTTGCATGGAAGGAAACATGGAATCCGAACCAAGTCAGTATAGGGCAGAGATCGGAATATGTATTAGAGTTTCGAGAAGGAGAGATCGTATCTCCTGATTTCCCTTTGAAAGGAGTCCATGCGGATCCTGATTCTTCGGACCTTCCTCTTTTGGAAGTTCTTTCGGTGGATGTCGAAAAGGATCGCATCAAGCTTATTGTGGTCTATTATGCGACCGGAAAATTCACTCTTCCCGTTGTTTGGAAAGATAAGAGTTCCAAGGAGTATCGTTCCGAAGCGGAGCTTACCGTTCTTTCTTCCTTAAGTGAAAAGGACAAGGCGCCGGAGGATATACTTCCACCTTTGGAGTTCTCAGGGCCGTATGGTTGGAAATTGGCAGCCTTGTTTGCAGGAATGACTGCGATCCTTCTTGGGATCTTTTATGCCTGGTATCTGCATCAAACAAGGGTTCATCGTCCTATGGATGCGGTCATACAGACGGATCCTTGGCTTCATAGAATTCTAATTTATGAAAATGGATTGGACGAGCTCATTAATTCTTCTCCCATTCATGCCAGGGAATTCTATAGAGCCTTGTCCGGATACATTCGGGAGAATATGGCAAGGAGGTTAAACACTTCTTTCGCTCATCTCACCGAAGAAGAGTTATTCTCTAAGATCTACGATTCTTTCCCGATCGAAGGAGAAGAGGCTCGTTCTTGGGAGAATCTATTGCGTAAGTCGCAATACTCCGGAGAGAACGCAAGTATCTCGAGAGAGGATGCGGTGCAGGCCTGGGATTATTGGAAGGAGGTTCTTGCAGAATGAACGAATGGGAAGCTCCGTTCTATCTTCTTTTCCTGGTCCCGATCTGGGTTTTGACCTTGTATTCCTATTGGAAGAAGGATCCTGCACTTAGCATGAAGCTCCGGCTTCCTGGAGCAAAATCATCCGGACAAACAAACATTTTAGAATGGTGTTCGCGTTATTTCCCTTTGCTACGACCTATCGTATTGAGTTTATTTGTGATCGCACTCGCTGGACCCGGAAAGAAATACAGATTCCTGCCGGACGAAACCCAGGGTGTGGATATCATGTTGGCCCTGGATGTGTCCGGCTCCATGTCCAAGAGCCGCGACTTCTTGCCGGAAACGAGACTAGGCATCTCCAAGAAATTACTGAAAGAGTTTATTAGAAAAAGAGAAACCGATCGCATCGGCTTGGTAGTGTTTGCTGGAGGAGCGTACTTGCAATCTCCTTTGACAAGCGACAGGGCGACTCTAGAAGAGATCTTAGGAATGGCAGAAGAAGAAACAGTACCGGAGCAGGGAACGGCTATCGGGGACGCGGTCATTCTTTCTTCGTATCGCTTAAGAAGATCGCCTGCAAGATCCAAGGTGATCGTACTGATCACGGACGGAGTCTCGAATACAGGAAGGATCGATCCTGTGACTGCGACGGAGATCGCTAAAGGAGTGGGGATCAAGATCTATTCCATCGGGATCGGAAAGGAAGACCAATCCTATGAAGTGAACTTCGATATTTTGGACGAACTTTCCAAGAAGACGGGCGGAGTCTTTTATAGAGCGGAAGATGTAAGTCAGTTAAGAGAAGTGCTTTCCGCAATCGATTCCTTAGAGAAAGATCTATTGGCGCTTCCTCCCGAAGAAGTAAGAGAGACGCAGGCACTTATCATTTTGGCATACGCTTTGGCCTTGCTGGGCCTGGATCTGTTCTTTCGGACCTGGCTTTTTAGGTACTATGTATGAGCGAAAAGTTTTTAGAATCCTTTTGGGCCGTTCTGGTACTCATCTTTGTATGTTACGCCTTCTTTAAATTGGCATTCTATTTCTTCTGGGATCGCTGGAAGAAAAAGTTCCCTGGCTTGCCTAGGGAGGCGCAAGTACCTTCCTTTTGGCTCGTTATAACAAGGGTGTTGATCTTAGGAACTGTATTCTATCTTTCTTATGCTGGATTCAGGCAAACGGAAGGAAGCAAGTCCAAGGAAGAAGAGACATTGAAAGGAGTAGATCTTCTTTTCTTGGTGGATGTGAGTCTTTCTATGCAAGCAGTGGACACGAATCCTTCTCGCTTGGCCCGTGTTAAAGAAGCCATTTTAAGAATGCTACCTGAGCTTCCTGGAAATCGATTCGGCATGATCGTGTTTGCCGCTTCTCCTTTCGTGTATTGTCCCATGACATCGGATGCCCGGGCCTTTGCGGAATATGTAAGAGGGCTGGACGCGGATATCGTGGGAGATAGAGGTACGGATCTGAACGCAGCATTCAAAAAGGCGGAAGAGGTCTTAAGTTCCAACCAAGTGCTTCGAAATCGGATCCTGGTTCTCGCCACTGACGGAGAAGATATGGATTCTCCCTCTCTATTCCGTTTTCCCGCGGATGTATGGGTCTGGTCTGTAGGAACTCCTACAGGAGGAGCGATTGCGTATACGGACGACGGTTCCCGGGTTTCCGGCTATCTGACTCGAGAAGGTTCCCTGGCCCCGTATGAGAATTCGCCCGGAGTCGTGATCTCTCAGGCAAATCCTTCCTTTTTAAGAAGCCTGGCTAGTACCAACGACGGTAAATTTCTGGATTTAGATTCAGAAAGTCCTAATCTAAAAGAAGTCCAATCATGGGTGGGCTCCATGGAGAAGAATACGAACCAAAGGATCCATAATCTAAGAAGGGCAGAAGGGGTCCAAAAATTCCTTTTGCCTGTGGTATTGCTTTTGCTCTTCGATTTCTTTGTGCTGGAGTTTCTTGGGAAATATTTCGGTAAGTCTCGTACAAAGCTTATGACTGCATTATTATTCGTTCTTGTCCTTTCTTCTTCCGGGTTGTCCGCGGTGGAATTGGATCCCGGAGGGAATCGGATCAAGGAAGGAAGGAACTCCTACGATGGGGGAGACTTCAAGGGATCCCTGGAAAAATACAAAGAAGCGGAGCAATACTTTCCTGAGGATCCAAGATTGGATTTCAATCGAGGGGATTCGGAATACAAGTCCGGGAATTTGGACAGAGCAATTCGTCATTTCGAGAAGGGAGCGGAATCCAAGGACTTTAAAGTTCGTTCCATGTCCCATTATAATCTAGGGAACGCCTATATGAAGTTAGGCGATCGGAAAAAGGCTGCTGAACATTATCTTCGTTCCTTAAAGGAATATCCCGGTATGGAGCCTGCAAAGAAAAATCTAGAATGGTTGCGTAAGCTTCCGCCTAACGGAGGAGAAGGTTCCGAAACCAAAGACCAATCCCAGGGCATGGACGATCCTATTCAGCCTGGAACAGGTGGAGCAGGGGAGAACGAAGAAGGATCTAAGCAAAGATCAAAGTCCAAGGCAGAAGCCGGAAAAGATCCTAAGAATAAGAACAAATCCAAGGCGGAGCAAGAGTTGGATCGGATCATGGAATCCATGGACTTGGATAACGTAAAGAGAAGAAGTCCAGGCTCTCGCAATCGAGAGGTTTTCTGGTGAAACGGTTTCTTCTTCTTTTCATATTCGGATTCGCAAGTGTTAGCTCCGTTTATGCGGTGGATCCGAAGTTTTATTTGAGCCAATCCAGGGCCGAGTTAGGAGATCCTGTATTTGCGATCATAGAAACGGAAGGTGCCGCGCAGATTCGGGTCATAGATAAGGAATTCCAGGCAAAGGGGATCAAGGCAGTCTATTGGGGAATGGAAGACAGTACTACGATCGTGAACTTCAAGACCTTTCGCAAGAAACTCTTAAAGTACAGATTGATCGCATCCGCTCCCGGAAAATATACAGTGCCCGAGATCACCATAGAGATAGACGGGAAGAAATTCGAAACCTCTTCTCTGACTGTAGAATTCGGTGCGAGAAGTGCAGCGGCTCGAAATCCCGGATCCTTCTGGAATCGGTTCTTCACGACGGAAGATAACGCAGGACCTGCGGATGGAGATCTAAAAGTTGTCTTTCAGTTGGATAAGAAAGAGGTTTGGGTAGGACAACCTATTCTGGGCTTCTTTGCGCTATATTATAGAAATGCAATACGTCCCTATTTCGATAGGGATCCTTCTAGTTCTATTGAGTTCCCTTACTTTAGGAGCGAGGTGCTTTCGGGGATCAGTCTTACTATTCCGAATACCGTTGTATACGAGGGGATAGAATATGAGACTTCTCCGTACAATAAGGAGATCTTTATACTCACTCCTTTAAAGAAGGGGGAATATTCCCTGGGCTCCACTTCCTTTCATCTAGAAGGACAATTGCAGTCTTATTTTCACATGAGAAGCACCAAGACTATAGGGAGCAAGATAACCGTGCAGGATCTTCCTCAGCCTTCTCCTAAGACGTTTGCGGGAGCCGTCGGGGATTTCGAGATTTCTTTAGAAGGATTTCCGAAGAATATCCATACGGATGAACCGTTCCAATTCAAGGTGGTGCTGAAAGGGAAGGGAAATCTTTCTTCTGTCAAGGATCCGTTGCGCTCCTCTTGCCCTTCTCCCGATTGCTATCCGGAGATCACTTTTCTTCAGCTCCGTCCCCAGAGAGAGTTCAAGGAATTGGGGCCGGGAGAATACGGCTTTTATCTGAATCATTCGTATTCCTATTCCGTTCTTCCTAAGAAGGAAGGAACCTGGAAACCGAAGGATCTCCAATTTTCGTATTTCAATCCGAACTTACGTAGATACTCGGAGGTGACGATCAGCTTTCCAAGCTTAACGGTAGGACCTCCTCGCCCTAAGATCAAAACTTCGGAAGGAGGAGTAGAAAGAGGATATGGGATCTCCTTTTGGGGGATTTCTCTCTTAGGAATTTCGGGTTTGGCTGGGACCTTATATATAGCGTTAGTATTCAGAAGAAGATATGAGATCACTCGAAGCCTGAAACGGCTTGACCTCTGGATCGGTTCCAAAAGAGGTTTTGTTTTGAAACATGCAGCGATGAGCAAAGGCCTCTCTGAAGAAGAGGGGATCGTACTAGCTTCCTGCAAATCCGAGTCAGTTCCTTTGGACGAAACGTACCGAAGTATGGATCCGGACTCTCGTGCCTCTCTTCTCGGGATCGCACACAAATTATTGGTGAATATAAAGGAAGAAGAATCCGTATGAGCGAAGAAGTAAAAGGAAGGATCTCCGTAGAGACGGAGAATATTTTCCCAATTATTAAAAAATGGTTATATTCTGAAAAAGATATATTCTTAAGGGAATTGGTGTCGAACGCTTGCGACGCGATTGCGAAACTTAAGAAGATCTCCCTCAGCGAGGAATTCGAGGGAGGAACGGACTACAGGATAGATCTGGATTTCGATCAAAACGAGAGGACTCTCACCATCCAGGACAACGGGATAGGTATGAACGAGGAGGAAGTGAATAGATACATCAATCAGATCGCTTTCTCCGGTGCGGAAGAGTTCGTTAAGAATTACCAGGGAGAAGGGGACAAACCGGAGATCATAGGTCATTTCGGTTTAGGGTTCTATTCTTGCTTCATGGTTTCTTCTAAAGTGCAAATAGAGACCAAGTCGTATAGAAAGGGCAGCCAAGCAGTGATTTGGGAAAGCGAGTCTGGTACGGAATTTACTCTTAAACCCGGAACTAAGACGGAAAGAGGGACTAAGATCACTCTATTCCTAGACGGAGATTCGGGAGAATTCCTGGATGCATGGAAACTAAAAGAGTTAGTCCGTAAGTATTGCGATTTCCTTCCTGTCCCGATCTATGTGAAAGAGGAAAAGGCGAATAAGCAGACTCCTCTTTGGAGCGAGCAACCTTCTGCCGTTAAAAAAGAACAGTACGGCGAGTTTTATAAGTATCTATTCCCGTTTGCAGAAGATCCTCTCTTTCATGTTCATTTAAATGTGGACTATCCTTTTAAGCTCCAGGGGATATTATATTTTCCTAAATTAAAGCATGAGTTAGATGCGAATCGGATGGGGATCAAACTCTATTGCAATCATGTATTCGTTTCCGACGAGGCAAAGGAGTTGGTTCCTCAATTTCTGACAGTATTGCAAGGGACCTTGGATATCCCGGATCTCCCATTGAACGTATCCCGTTCTTATTTGCAGAACGATCCCTTGGTAAAGAAGATCTCTTCTCATATTGTTAAGAAAGTCTCCGACAAATTGCAGGAAGAGTTCAAAAGAGATCCGGACGAGTTCCGAAAGAATTGGGATGAGATCGCTCTATTTGTGAAATACGGGCTCATGACGGACGAGAAGTTCTACGAATCCGCAAAAGATCTCATTTTTTTCAGATCGTCTAACGGAGATCTAACGAAGTTAGAGGATTATGTAGAGAGGAATAAGGAAAGGAACTCCGGCAAGATCTATTATGCGGGAGAAGCGGAGCTTTCTTCGGTATATATGGATCTTTTGAAATCCCAAGGACTGGAGGCAGTTCTTGTGGATTCTAGGATAGACAGCCACTTCTTGCAGTTCCTAGAGGGAAAGAATCCCGACTGGAAGTTCCAAAGAGTGGACTCCGAGCTTGCGGACCAGGTACTCGATAAGGATGCTTCTCCTGATCTTGCCGATACTGAGAACAAGACGGCCGAGGATCGTCTAAAAGAGATCTTCTCCAAGGCAGTAGGAAGGGAAGGGGTCGAGATCAAGACCGAAGCCTTGAAGGCGGAAGATATTCCTTCCGTGATCCTTCTTCCGGAACATTTAAGAAGGATCGCAGAGATGGGTCAGTTTTACGGTCAGAAATCTTCCGAAATCCTGAAGAGCCATACTCTTCTGATCAATCGCAAATCCAAATTGGTAAAGAACATACTTTCCCTATCCAAGGGTTTGCATCCTGAGAAGGCCGAAAAATTGGCGAGGTCGGTATACGACTTAGCCTTGTTAGGAGCCAAGCTTCTAAGCGAAGAGGAACTCAGCGATATGGTTCGTAGACAGAGGGATCTGTTAGAGCAGCTTTCTTCGGATTGACCCGAAAAAAAGGGAGGGAAATCGGGGATCGTACCGATATCTTTATTGGTACCGGTATGCGGACACCGATTTTCCTGACCCTTATATCCACGCTTATGTTTCTGTCTCCGGCAGCCTGGGCGCAAGACGTCCAAAAAGGCAAACCATTGCCGGATGACGGGGGAGAGGTCCATAAAGATGGCCAATCCCTGGATAAGGAATACTACGAGTACTATTTCAAGACACTTCCCAATACGGATACATTGGAGAAGGAGAAGCTGGAATACAATCTGATCCGTTCTCTGAAACTGGAATTAAGAAAAAGAGACGCAGAGAAAATGAATCCGGAAGAATTGAAGAAGGTGAATGCCAGCTCTGTTCGTTACGAAAGAGTTTTCGAAGATTCGATCTGGATGCGAGGGATCCGAAAGCAGCTAGGTCATCTGAAATTCAAGGATTACATGTTTGTAATCGTTTATGATAAGTATTACTGCTTTATTTCCTATGAAATGAATCCTGCAAGATATATCCAAGAGCCGTATCAAGTACAGCTTATCTTCAAAAAAGAAAACCCATTTACTTCTACTCTACCTCAGCCTTGAATGTGCTGAAATAAAAACTCAAGGCGATCGTTCCCAATGAGAAAGCGATCCCGAACAAAAACAGTTCTTCCATGAAGCTGAAGTTAGGCGAGGGTGCGGTGTTGCCCACAATCCTTCCTAAGATCATCGGTTTGCCTAGCTTTTTCCAGGTGCGAGTGCGGACTTGGACGGTGTCTCCCACTCTCATTCTTCTGTTGGTGAGTTGATCCACTTCTTCTGTGACCTCATGCTTCTTGCCGTGCTCGTCCGGGACCAGATATGTGTATACGTGAACGATCCTACCTAACTTGTTCAGCTTTGTATCTTCGACCAAGACTCCGAACTCCTTGTCTCCAGGAAGAGAAAGTTCTTGGTAGATCGATTCTAAACTGCGGTTTTCCCAGTACACCAAACCGAATAAGGGGAGAAAGAAAGCAAAAGAAACCCAGCCCATGACGAAGAGGATCTTATAGAACGGGGTAGAGTTCGGTTTCATTCGAAGCAGTTCTAATGCTCTTTTTCATCCTCTAATATTACAACCAAGTTTCCTTTTTCAATGGGAAGAAAAAACGAATGGTGTAAAGGATCGGGGAGAGGAGAATGAGGATATGAAGGTATCTCGATCGGATTTTTTAAAGTATATAGGGAAGGGAATGCTCGCTCTAACCGCAGTTCGCAGCATAGATCTTCTTTCCGAAACGAAATCGAGTCGTTCTCATAAAAGACAATTATTATCTCCTACTTCTTCCGAGCATTCCAGAAAGATCCCGGGCGCGAGCTTTAAACCGGTGAGTCCCAGTACGGAAGACGATCTGATCCTTCCCCAAGGATTCCGCTACGATCTGATCGCGGCGTACGGAGATCGGATCAATACAAAGGGAGATACATTCGGATTCGCTGCCGATTTCAATTGCTTCTTCCCCTTTCCGAAAGATCCGAACTCGGCCTTGCTTTGGACCAATCATGAATACCTAAACGAATTAGAATATTACGTAAACGGTTACGACTATCAGGTCAAGTCGCCGAACAATCGAACTCCTGAACAGATAGAAAAGTATTTATATGCTCTAGGTGGTTCTATTATCGAGCTACGTAAGTCGAAAGGGACCTGGGTCTTGGACCCAGATTCCAAATACGGACGTAGGATCACAGGTCGGACAGGATTCCAATTGAAAGGTCCTGCAGCCGGTTCCGAAGCGATGGGAGGGAAGACCAGGGCTTACGGTACCTTTGCCAATTGCTCCGGAGGAGGGACTCTTTGGAGTACCGCTCTTTCTTGCGAAGAGAATTTCGATATGGTCGTAAGCGATTGCAAACTGGAAGATATCCGAGAATACGGGTGGATCATAGAGATAGATCCTTTCGATCCGAATTCCACTCCGATCAAACATACCGCTCTCGGAAGATTTGCGCATGAGAACGCTGCTCTTGCGATCTCACCGTCGGGCAAACTCGTGGTGTACATGGGAGACGATAGCAAGGACCAATGTGTTTATAAATTCGTATCAGCCGAGAAGTACGATCCAAAAAAAGGAAAGGCCAATTCGGAACTCTTAGACAAGGGAACTCTGTATGTGGGGAATTTTGAGAAATGTATATGGGTTCCTTTGGATCTGGAAAAGAATAACGATCTCAAGAATGCGAAAGATAAAGAAGGCAAGTCGTTGTTTTCCAGCCAGGCAGAAGTACTCGTTCGTTGCAGAGAAGCTGCGAAAGTTGTAGGAGGAACTCCTATGGATCGTCCGGAGGATCTCGAAGTACATCCGTTAGACGGAAGCATATTCGTATCCTTCACCAATAACGATTCTCACGGGAACTTTTACGGACAGATCGTTCGGATCTTTGAAGAAGGTTCTAATCCGGAATCGGAGAGATTCGACTTCGAGGTATTCGCTGCGGGAGGAGGAAAGAGCGGATTCTCTTCTCCGGATAATTTGGCTTTTGATTCGGCAGGAGGGCTCTGGATGGTGACCGATATGACCACAAAGCTCTTAGGAAAATCCATCTTTAAGAAATTCGGGAATAATGGGATGTTCTTTCTTCCCACAAGCGGAAAAGAAGAAGGTAAGGTATTCCAATTTGCCTCCGCACCGATCGGTTCCGAGTTAACAGGGCCTTGGTTTACACCGGATGAAGAGTTCTTATTTTTATCCGTTCAACATCCGGGAGAAGATACAAAGGATTATGCTCGTCCTACTAGCTCTTGGCCGAGCAAGAAAAAGGGAGAGATCCCGAGACCGGGAGTCGTAGTGATCCGAAGAGAGGATTAATTCTTAAGGCAGGCGGCGATTGCGTCTTCTTCTTTTTCGAAGTGAGAGAACGGTTTCCAAAGTCCTAATAGATTGAAGATCTGTATTACCTTCTCTCCGGCTTCGGTCAGAAGCAATTTCTTTCCTTCTTGAGAGAGGCGATTCTTTAATTCGAAGATAGCTCGTATTCCGGAACTGGAAACATATTTGAGATCGGAAAGATTCAATACGGTATTGGAGGCGTGTGCTACTTCTAGAACCTTCTCCTTGAAGTGAGGAAAAGTCGATTCATCCAAACGACCGGAAATCAGATAGACTTTGATTTCGGATCCGGCTTCCTGTTCGAGTATCTTCAAACTATCCATGTTTTTTTACTACCACCCGTAATCGTTCCGGAGAGACCGAAAAATCCGCCTTTGCCCCAGGAGGGAAATCGTAAATGCGTTCCGCTAAGGAATCGATAGAGATCCCTCCTCGCATTTCGGATATTAGACGGAAAGAGTTGCGCACCGTGAAATGATCCAGCTTATATTTCTGGTTTTCCTTCTTACGCAGCTCTCTACAATACACTTTGAAATAGGGCGCTTGCTTGTCAAAGCTTACGTCCTTATTTTCGCAAGACATAACCCAACCGGTAGAACCCGCTCCGGTATAAACAAGAAGCCCCGAGCATTTCTGCTCTTCCGACTCGTTCTCATGGAAGATCAGGAACCGGCTCGTAAGATCGGGACTATTATTGCGTATGGAGATCTCGCTGATCCCTTGAAACGTCTCTATCGCCTGACCGTCCGGATATTCTATCTTTACGTTAATGCGAGGCCATTCTTCCAAATTGGTGTTTTCCCAATTCTTAGAAACTGCCTCCGCAATATCTCCCATATGAAAAGAGAGAAGGGCGCCCACGGAAGTTTCGGGATCGGAATTGCAACCTAGGACCAGATTATCCAGCGCATGGTGAGCGACGTAGGTGAAATGATTGTCTCCACCAAGAGCGATTACCAGATCGAAATTAGAAATGTCCAAATTGTCTAGCTCTTCCCTAAAAATGAAAACTCCTTTAGGAAAGATGCGTTTTAATTCTTCTCTACTTTGCAGTTGGCGTTGATGGGAATTATAGACCCGAGAGAATGAATCGTTTTGGATATGCGCGATCCTCTTTAATTCTTCTTCGGAAGAGTAGGCTTCCAGATCTAATTCGTATTTAGTCCGTTTGATGACTACCAAAACGGATTCGGGGTTTTTTCGCTTTTCCGAGGGCATGGATTACCTATTTGGACGGAATATGCCCTCCTAGAAAACGAAAAAAATCAGACCAAAACAGGCTCGGAGCTATTATTTGTTTCCGGATCCGTAGAAGACAAAAGTGCTTTTAGGACTACCATTGTATTCTTAAATTTCATTCTTTGGCCCGTCAAACGATAGAGTGCGACCAAATGTTTGAGATTTCTAATATTCTCCGGTTCTCTGGATCTAAGCTTCTCTGCGAATTCCAGGGATTTCCAGTACTCTTTGGTCTTACGCAAGCAATAGGAAAGATAGAAGATATACTCGTTATCGAACGGGATCTTTGCAAGATAGGCTTCCGAATACTTGGCACCCTGATCGAATTCCTTCGCGTTGATGCTGATCCGAGCCAATTGTTTGTAGAGAGCTGGATCTGAATTGTCGATGGCTAACGCTTGAACGAATGCATCCTTGGTTTTCTCCGTATTTCCCTTTTTGTATTCTTTGATCCCGATCTGAAGAAGGCGATTGTACTCTTCGGGTACTGTCTTGGAAGAAGGAGGGGCTGTTTCCACTTCTTTATAAGAGATACTTAATAGACTCAAGTCGTCGGAGACTTCTCCCGCATTGTAGAGAAGTCTTTCCAAGTCTTCCAGATTTCCACCGGAGAGTTCTACGAATCTAAGGAATAGATTCTCATCCTCGTTCATTGCAGGCTCGGGAGAATTCGGATCCTGAATGATAATATCGTCCCTTCCGTCCGAACCGATAAAGATCTGATCTCCGGCTTCTAATTTGTCCACTCGGACCAAGGGCTCGGAAGTATTTTCGGTAAATCCTAACTTTCTTAAAGGGAAATCAGGATCCACGAAAGAAGCCTTCTTGTCTCTGTAGAGAACCATGTTCGGGTGTTCGGCATTGATGGAATATAGAGCGCCTGTTTCCTCATCCAATAGACAGAGCATTGCGGAAACAAGCATGGTCCCGTCGAAGGTCACGAACACATTTTGTAACTCTGTATAGCAATCCTTCAGCCATTTTTCCGGAGTCTTTTTCTGGTTGGTGCGAGAGATCTGAGTACGGGATACGATGGCCTTGAAGACGGTTCCCATTACGAGAGCCCCTCCTGCTCCTTGGATGGACTTTCCCATCGCGTCTGAGTTCATGATGGCCAGATACTTCTTCCCATAGAGAACGATCTCGCTGATGGAGACCAAGTCTCCTCCGATATCGGCCTCTTTCTTTCTGAAAACGAATGTCTTCTTCTGTTTTAGGATACCACGGATCTTAGTAATCTCGCTGTCATAGTGCAGGGTCGCAAGAGGGCGAAGAAGAAGGGAGGTAAGATAATAATCCCCGTCTTGCTTCTCTTTCAATGCGCGAAGATCTGTTAGAGTTTCTTGTAACTCCTTTGTCTTTTCTTCTACCTTCTTCTCCAAGAACATTTGATGATCGAGAAGGTCTTTTTTCATTTGTACGAATACTTCCGCCATTTCGCCTAACTCGTCAGAGCGATTCAGATCCACGATCTTGGATTCATCTTCGGCAGGATTCTTCATGGCGAAGTTCAGGGCTTTCACCGCATTGATGATGTCCCTTGAGAATCTATAGGAAGCGAACAGGATCCCTCCGAAGACTGCGAGTGCGATCAAGCCGCAATACAACCAAAGATTTCGAGTCGACTCGTAGAGTTCGGTCTCGTCGATCATGAGTAGGAAGTCTAGTTTCAGATTGCTCAAGCCTTGGTTTTCGTATGGGACTTGGGTAAGATAAAAATGCTTTCCTTCGAATGTGAATCGGGAGATCCCGTTTAGGTCCTCCGGTTTGCGATCTCCAAGATATTTGGAAATCGTAGGATCGGAAAAAGAGATCAACTTTCCTTTTTCGAAGATCGCAAGATGTATATCCTCGGAACCTGTGATGGTTTGAATGAATTTATCATCGACCACCTGGCCTACCATCATGAGTCCTCCGCTTCGAAGAGGAGCGGTAACCCTGAGACCTAAGCCGCTATGTCCGATCTCCAAAGTGGAAGCGATCCTTCCTTGCAGAGCTTCTTGGACAATCTTCTGACCTGACTTATCGTCTCCGTAATCCGCAGGTCTATGAAAGCGGAAGAATACGTGGCCGGTCTTATCATGGATCTCAAAGATAGAGAGACCATACTGGGACATGATGCTTTTTATATAATCGGTATTGGCCTGTAGGATGCCGCGATTGTGTAGACCGTTCTCTAAGATGGATAATGTCTTTTGGTTTCTTTCTATTTCTTTGAGAAGAAGACGAATGACCTCTTCTTTGTGCCTAAGTTCCTTCCTGAATTCGAGAGAACGATCTAAAGCTCTCTTGTCCTGTGGCTCGTTTTTCACTCTGTCGATCATTTGGATGAAGGTGATGGCCAGGATCAGGACTAAGAGAAGTTGGCTTGCTCCCAGGATCAGGAATATTTTTTGTCTAAAACTCATGAGTTCAGTCCGGAATATGAATTTGGATTATGGATGCCCCGGAAAGGGGAGGGCGCTTCTTATTTTTCAAATTAGAAAAGAGACTTAGAAATTAAAGGAAGAAGATCCCAATCGTACTAAGGATTTGTGAAATTCCGGTTACAAAAGAGGGCCACCTAATAGTTTGTTAGTCGGAGGAAAAATGCGGGCGGCCCCCGCCCTCATCGGGTGGTGGAGGTGGGTCGCCTAGTGGGAGAAGCCCGCATCCGCTCTATCACATTTTCGGAAATCCGGCAAGAGGGAATTTTCTCTCCCAAAAATGTGGGAACTTCCATAATCGGATGTCGCATTACTGCTTTGAAATTCGACTTCAGTCGATCTCTCGCGGCTTGACTGCCAGTGGCGCTGTAGGAACTCTAACATTAGATGAATGATCAAGACGCTCAGAAACCAGGATTTCCTTTTCATCCTCTCGAAGATTTCGTTCTAGGAGAAGTCTTGGGCCGCACACTCGAGGCGCTTGGCACCTCCAAACAAGAAGCGGAGAAGGCGATCCTCTCCCATCTTCCCCCCGACCGACCCGAGTTCTTATTCACTCCTAATGCAAAAAAACAAGTCCTACTCCAAAGTATGCCGATCGAGCTCAGGTCCTTTTTGGAAGCGGGAGACTGGAAGAAGGTGGTCGAAGTCCTTCAAAGGACGATCAAAGAAGAAGGAAGACTGGATCTTGCCTTGGAATTGATCGAATGGATCTTTACTGGCTTCGACCAGGAAGATCTGGTCCGAGATCTATTTTCCTTAGTATTGAACGACAAGATCGAATTAAAGAAAGAGTTCTATCCTTTATTGAAAGAAGAATATGATAAAGAGATGAGAGGAGATCTGGACCGCTTTCGAGAAAAATAAAAAAGCCGGGTTTCCCCGGCTTCCAGTGCATTCAGATTTACTAATATTCGATCGATTATGCTACGTCTGCAAGAGGAGAAGGAGCTGTTCCTCTAACTTCTTTTCTACCTTTTTCCGTCCAAACTGCTCTTTGGATCGTGATAATTCCCATGAAATGAAGGATTCTCATCACTTGGTAGGTTAGATCCAATTCGAACCAACGGAACGCAAAGTTAGGAGAGTTCGGGTGAGCGTGGTGATTGTTTTGGTATAATTCCCCCATGATCAAGAAGTCCACAGGTAAAGTATTTTTGGAATTATCCGGATTCTTAGCATGGTTGCGATATCCATACATGTGACCACACCAGTTAACGACTGCTCCATGAACAGGTCCCATCAGATAATGGATTGGCAGAAGAGCATATAACCAATGTGCATCCGCAGGAACGAAAGCCATATAGAAGAGAGTGTAACCAGTTCCGAAGAATAAACGAACGAACCAAGCGTCTGCAAAACGATCGAACCAAGGGATCTCAGGATAATTTCCTTTGAATTCCTTCTCAACTTCGGCTTTGCGATCCAGAATGTTCTCATAGACCACTGCAGTGGTCCACATCATATCAAAGAATCCTTTGGAAGCTACAGGAGAATGGGGATCCTTTTCCGTATCACTGTAAGCATGGTGTTGTCTATGAAGAATTGCGTAAGCTCTAGGATTTAGGAAAGAAGATCCTTGCACGAAGAAAGTGAAGAAGTAGAAGAACTTTTCCCAAAAACGGTTCAACTTGAACATCTGGTGAGCGGAATAACGATGTAGATAAAAAGACTGAACGAAAGCGGCTAAGATCCAGTGTGCCGCAAAAAAACTAAGAATGATTGCCATGAAGGGCTCCTTTTTCTTTCTACTGGTTTCGAGCTCTTCCAGGGGGAATTGTTGCAAAAAAGATTCCCCTCTATAGAAAATTTCGGGAGAAGAAAGAAGAATTCCCTCGAAATAGCCGCTTCTTCCTGGCCTAGGAGCTCTTGCTAAGAGAATCCGACGAAAAGGAACCGTGATTTCGGAGGAATTTTCAGAATGCCTATGCCTTAGGGGACAAGGCAAATCACCCCGATCTTACTTTTTTAAGGTCGGAATATTCGGCTTTTTAAATGCGGCCCTGCTCCTGGTCCCCCCTTCTTTTTCCAGGATCTCTGCGATCTCTTTACGCTCATAAGCGATCGCCATGGACAGAGGCGTATAACCTTCTGCCTGCGCATTGATAGAAGCCTTTTTGCGAACGAGTTCCTTCACTACGTTGGGAAGATCGAATACGATTGCCAGATGGATCGGCTTCCATCCCAGATAGTCCGCATTTGGATCTGCACCCTTTTCTAAGGATTCCAAGGATTTGTTCTCATTCTTATCGTATAAGCTCGAGATCAGAATACGGTTTTGCTTCAGTCTTTCTTCCTCCGAAATTGTAGTCTCCGTATTCGTGTTCGAGTTTTCCGATCTCAAAACATTTGAAGGATCTCCTGCAAACGCATAGTCATAGATGGGATTGGCAGCAGGCGGCTTAATATGATAGTACAATGAAGATCCCGAAGATCGAGGATGAGCAATCTTAGTTACTTCTTGGGGATTCGTTTGGCTGAAATAGATGTCTCCGTACGTTTTATTAGTAAACAATAATGCTAGGATAGTTTGAGCCGTCCAAGGCGCCCAAGTAGCATAATAGCCTTTGAACCCTGTCTCCAAAAAAGGAGAAGAATACATAGAGATCCTTTTTGTAGTCTCTTCGTCCCGAATCATACCCATATCGTAGGCCATATTTCCAGCAGTAAAACATGCGCCTAAAAATAGAACAATCGCTCCGGGTGCGGGTTTAAGGCCGGAAGAAATTTGTTCATTAGAAACGAATTCCTTCCCTAAATAAAATCCGCCGACCGATTTTTGGTCATAGGGAGGTTGGTCCAGGTTCGTCCCAACCCCATGTCCGGCATAGAGAACTATATTCGCATTTTGTGATGCTTCTTTGATCGCCGACCAAGGATTGTTCGGGGGATAGAACTCGCTAACAGAAACCCCTCTGTCTTTTAGGACTTTTACGAGTCCCTTGATATTGTTCATATATTCTCTAGTTTTGAGGCCGTCACTACCGTCCACTTCGCCAACGATTGCCACCGCTTTTAGGCCGGCGCCGGAAACAGTAGGTGAGGGAAGCTCCGCTCTTTTTTTGATCCCGGAGAATGTACCGCCAATGGCATTCGTCGGATGAACGAACTTGGTCTCTTCGGAGAATGCGGAGCCAAAAGAAAATAAGAGAGATGTAGTTAAGAAGAATAAGCGGGCAGGGGATTTCATCCAATGATTGGACAAAATAATCCTTTCTAATCAATCAATAATTTATTCTATATTGTGGGAACTGCGATCTCTTCGTCTAAATATTGACAAACCGAAATATTACTTATGCGCTATAACTTTGGATCTTCCTTATTGAATCCAAGATCTAAACTTAGTTTTTCGGGAATTCCAAAAGAGTTGTGGGTCGACTCTCTTCCCTTTTTAATAGTAGTTCTTTGCAGGGTGCTTTCTTAAGTCGTATCCCCCCGAAAATAATCGGGCCTTTGCCAGTTTTTAATAGTGATATTCTAGTTTTAGACGTTTTTGGGATATATACTTCTGATACGGAAGGTTCGTATTGGCTACTTATCGGTTCAGGGCCAACAATTTGATTGAAGATTGTGTCCTTACCTTGACTAATAATTATTTGTAATTGTCCTGAATTGTGGGTCTCTTTTTCGGAACCTAAAAATGTTCCTAAACAATAGTTGCCTGAGCTCAATTCCAGAGCAGTATCCGGACTGATTTTCTCCGTTAAAGGAAGCAAGTTTGTTTCATCGAATTGAAATGCATATCTTCCCTTAATAAATCCTCGGAAAGATCCAGCATGGCATTCGTAAAGCGGTTCAAAGTCGATCTGCCCTGTTATTAGGGGGTAGTATCTTTTTAATGGATATGTATAACGTACATTCTTCCAATCCC
This sequence comes from Leptospira langatensis, assembly GCF_004770615.1. Taxonomy (NCBI): domain Bacteria; kingdom Pseudomonadati; phylum Spirochaetota; class Leptospiria; order Leptospirales; family Leptospiraceae; genus Leptospira; species Leptospira langatensis. The sequence goes on along the minus strand of NZ_RQER01000005.1, from coordinate 255,884 downwards.
AAATCTTAGCTTCTGTAGGAAGATGGTAGCAGGCGCTCCATTTCTTATATGGCCCATCTGAAAAGACTGCCGAGGTATTCGCCCAAATCGATACGATTGCAACTACATAGAACAAAGTTCGGAAAACAGGTTGTTTATATGATCTTGTGATAAAAGGGAAAATGAATACGGTGAGTAAAGGCATCAGATCTGTTAAGAATCTTGCCCCGTAAGAATTCCCTCCCCACCAAGTGAAATATTTGGAAAATATAGGAAGGTAGGCAAGGGTCGCAATCCCCATCGGGATAAGCAGAATGCTGATTTTCTTTTTCCAAAAGGTAAAGCCAAAGAAGGAGAATGCGATAAACGGAGAATAGATAAAGAGTCCAAAGCCGGGACTAAAAAGTAATCCCAAACATCCCTCTACGAATGAACTTGTGAAATAATCGGTTTTTCTGATTATTTCGTAAGCCTTGGTCATTAGCTGATATCCACCAGTAATATTTCCATATTCGAAATAATTAATGGATCCTAAAAGTAAATTGATTAGTAAAAATCCAGTAGTAAAGGAAACAAATTTGCTAACCCGGCTTTTTGATTCTGAAGTAGTTTTTAGATCGAATAAAAATGCAATGCCGAAGCCAAAACCAAGAAATATGGAAGGGGGTCTTATGAAATAAAAAGTACCAAGGACGATCCCGAGTGAGAGATATTTTCTCAAGAATGAAGTATCCCTTGAGAAAAGAAGTGTCATAGAAAGAATTACTAGAAGTTCGACAAATCCATGTTGCCAAAGTGTCTGCGACGATTGGGAGAAGTGTGTCGTCCCGAAGGAATATAATATTGTCGTCAGTAATGCTGTGCGTGCGGAAACGAAACGATTCACAAACTTAAAAAACAATACCGATGAAAATGCGAACAGAATGGAAGCAGAGAACTTTTCTAAATATAAAAAGTCGGTCTCGGTATGATATTTTAATCCGTTGGCGGCAAAATCAATTTTGTCTGGAACTTTGATATCAACTCCAACGCATCTCAAAGAAAAATATACTACAGTGTTATATAGACCTGGCAGAAGGGGAAATGCACTTAAGGTTCGACCTTCTTTATAGACTAAGAAAAAAGGATGCCTAATGTAATTACCGGAAGGCAATAGAGTGGCTGTCATTAAGGTATTATTATCGGATTTAAAGGTTTCCGAGGGAGTTTGTTCAAAATTAGTAAAGAACTCTGATAACTCTAGATTTCCTTCTTTCTCGATGCTAAAGGGAAGTAATTTTGCCGGATTAGAGTCCCCCACTGTAAAAAGAAGATCGGTATACGTAGAAATTGCGAAGAATGGTAAGAAAATTAAGAAGAAGCTATGGCGGGCGCTCGCTTTAGCCATCGATTTCCAGAGATTCTTCCAACTCGTAGTCTGCCGATAACCGATAAAGAGAGAAAAAAGTATCAAGGACGACAAATAAACTTTCTTATAAGAAGAAACTAGATCCGCATTTATCACTGGCGGAAGCATGTATATAGCAATATAGGTTCCCGTTAATCCAGAGATTATGATTTTAAAGGCAAAGACGAGATCTATCTTTCGTTCGAAATGAGATTTTAAAATATACGAAATACATAATGCAGATCCGAGAAAGAAACCGATCCAGGAAAGAGGCTTTTCCCAATTCGAGACAACTTGATTTGTAATGGATGAAGAAAGAAGAGCGATCCCAATCAGAAATAATATACGAAAAAATGATATGGAAAGATTGCTTGTAAGCATTTCGGACTATTTAAATTTTTTTTGAATTTCTTTCAATACAAAGAGTTCCCAATCCTCAAAAGTTTGTTTTTCCGAGAGGTTCATCTCCTTTAGAACGGAAAGGCCGAAATTCCCAAATTCGGATTTGACCCATTTGGCCAATTGAAGAAGAAGTTCCGACTTTCGGTGCTTTGCGGGCTTTTGGGCCAAAATGAAATCCAATAATTCTCGGATCCCTTTCTTTGTCTTTACGCTCGTTAGGAAAATAGGAGGGATGCTTCCTCCAGGGACTATATCTCTTAAGAACTCAAGAGTGGTAGAAAGAGTGTGATAACTTGCTCTGGCGAGATTTTCTTCATCACATTTATTTAATATAAATGCGTCCGGGACTTCCATGATCCCGCTTTTCATGAACTGGATCTGATCTCCGCCCAAAGGGACCATCACTAAAAAGGAAAGATCCGCCAGTTTGGAAACTTCGATCTCGTTTTGGCCGATCCCTACCGTTTCCACGAAGATCAGATCGAAAAAGCAACGAAGTAGCCGTATTACATGATATGTGTATGGATTTAGGCCGCCTAGCTCTAATTGACTAGGTTGGGATCTGAAAAAGATCCTCTTTTCCCTTACTGGTAGAGAGAGTCTCGTTCTATCTCCTAATAGAGAACCTCCACTGACATGACTGGAAGGATCGATGGCAACCACCGCCATTTTTTTGTCTGGGGCTGTTTGTAGAAAATTGGTAGAGATCTCACCTAAGAGAGAGGATTTTCCTGCTCCGGGAGTTCCGGTAAATCCGATAGTAACAGATCTATCTCCATTAAAACCCGAGCTTTCTAACTCTTTGAATAAAACTTTACGAAATTCGAATGAATCCGGTCTTTCTAATTCGCTGATCAGTTTCGCCAGAGGGTATTTCTCCCCCTGGGCCGCTTCGGAGATCAGTTCTTTGAGTTCGTTTGCCGCAAACCGAACGGTCATGCCTTAGACTGAGGCTGGAACCTGGGAAACGATATCGATGATCCGATCCATCACATCCATCAAATCGTAATCTTTAGGAGTAAAGATCGCCTTCACGCCTATCTTGTGAAGCTTATCGAAGTCAGGTTGAGGAATAATTCCTCCGAAAACCACCGGAATATCCGCCTTATAATGTTTCAGTTCTGCGAAGATCTGCTCTGCGAGTTCTACATGAGAGCCGGAAAGGATGGAAACTCCGATCACGTTTGCGTTCTCTTCTACCGCTGATTGAACGATCTCTTCTGGGGTTAAGCGAATTCCGGAATAGATCACGTCGAATCCGGCATGCTTTGCGGAAACTGCGATCATCTCTGCTCCGTTAGAATGGCCGTCTAACCCAGGTTTACCGACTACGATCTTAGGTCTGGCACCTGTGCTTTTTAGGAACTTCTCCACTTTGGCGCGGACGCCGACTACCTTTTCCGATTCCAGATTCAGTTTTTGACCTTCCACACCTGTAGAAGGACGATATTCTCCGAATACTTTGCGCAGAGTGTCCGACCATTCTCCGGTAGTCACAAGGGCTTTAGCGCATTCTACGGAAGCAAACATTAAGTTCTTTCCGTTTCGAGCATCGTCTTCCAAACGAGCGAGCGTCTCTTCTACTTTCTTAGAATCTCTCTTTGCTTTAACGTCCGCGAGAACTTTCAAAGTTTGTTCTGCAGATTTAGGATCTACTTTAAAGATACCACCGTCAGGATCGTTTGTAAGAGGAGAGGGAATTCCTTCCTTCCACTTATTCTTGCCCACGATAATGAGTTCGTCGTTATTGATCTTAGCCAATCTCTCCGCTTGGGATTTCACAAGCTGAGCCTTCATGTATCCGTTCTCGATCGCCTTGATCGCTCCGCCCATTTCCTTGATCTTTGCGATCTCTTTGTTCGCATTGTCGATCAGATCTCTGACTTTGCTCTCTACTACTTTGGAGCCTTCGAAAAGGTCCGGATATTCTAGAAGATCGGTTTCATACGCGAGAACTTGCTGCAAACGGAGAGACCACTGTTGGTCCCAAGGGCGAGGAAGGGAAAGTGCCTCGTTCCAAGCAGGAAGTTGGAGGGCACGGCATCTTGCGTCCCGGCTCAGAGTAACGCCCAGAGCCTCGATCAGGATCCTCCAAGCGTTGTTCTCCGGTTGCTCTTCGGTCAAACCAAGAGAGTTTACTTGCACGCCGTAACGGAAACGTCGGTACTTCTCGCTTTTGACCTCATAAATTCCTTTTGTGATCTCTTCCCACATATCGGAGAAGGCACGCATCTTGCACATTTCCTCGATGAAACGAATTCCTGCGTTTACGAAGAAGGAGATCCTACCAACACACTGCTCGAATTCGTCGTGAGTGAAGCAATTCCTGTCTTTAACTGCGTCTAGAATGGCCATCCCGGTTGCTAGCGCGAAAGCAAGCTCCTGCACAGGAGTCGCTCCTGCTTCTTGCAAGTGGTACGAGCAAATATTGGATGGGTTCCACTTTGGAATTCTCTTCAGACAGTATTCGTACATGTCCACGATGATCCGGATAGAATGTTCCGGCGGGAAGATATAGGTCCCTCTCGCCAAGTATTCTTTGATTATGTCGTTTTGGGTCGTGCCCTGCAGCTTGGAGACGTCTTCTCCTCTTTCTTCGGCCAAGGCCACATACAGGGAAAGAAGCCACATAGAAGTGCCATTGATGGTCATCGAGGTGTTCATCTCCTCGATCGGGATCTGGTCAAATAGGATCCGGAAGTCTTCGAGAGTATTGATAGGAACTCCTACTTTTCCGATCTCCGGTCTTGCGATCGCGTGGTCGGAGCTGTATCCGCACTGAGTAGGTAGGTCGAAAGCGATGGATAAGCCTGTTTGGCCTTTTGCCAGGTTTTTACGAAAGAGTTCGTTGGACTCCTTGGCGTTGGTGTGACCTGCGTAGGTTCTGAAGATCCAAGCGGGTTCTTTGCTCGGGTTTCCAGACTTATCATACAGGATATGGTCTTTTTTATCCATCTTCTTGTCCTCGGAATATGACTCTTAGTTTAGTTCAAAATGTGTTGGTATAATTTCACCTAAATTTTTAACGTTGCTTCCGAAATCCGAAGGAGAGAAAATCCCGCCGCAATGGACTTGGAAAGAAACAGAAAAGCAAACCCCGCGCTCATTTTACTCTCGGTGCTGTTTCTAACCGGATTATTGACTCTCTTTTACTCCTGGCATGGGGACCCTTCCAACGGAGAAAGTTTTCGAGTTTTAGCGGAACTTCGCTCTCTTTCCGAGGATGGGAACTTCTTCTCCTTGCAAGAGCCCTTGTCCTATTTGCTTTTGTACGCTTGGAAATCCGTTTTGGGTTTAAATTATATTACCGCGTACGTTACCTTTGGCGCATTCTTTTTAAGTCTAGCCATTCATCTCTGTGCTTATCTAATGGAGAAGGAAACATGGAAGTTAAATCATTATCTTCTCTGTTATATTGCTGCGATCAATCCTCTTGCGTATGCGGTTCCGCTGCATATGTTAGGCGAATTGGTGAGTTTGACCTTCCTTCTTCTCTTATTCCTTTCCTTTAGGATGGAAACGGTCTTAGATCTTCTAGTTTTAGTCTCTTGCACTTTGTTAGGTCTTTTCTCTCACTTTACTTTCTTTTTGGTTGGCTTTACCATTTTCGTGATCAAGGCAGGCACTGTAGGGATCCGGGAGAAGAAGAAACAGCAATCCGTCTTCTTCAAGAGAAGGAATCTGCCGAAATTATTCCTATTCGGGTATCTCTCCGCATTCGTGCTGCTCGTGATCATATTAGGAAATCTTGATTTTTACGGACATCATTCCTTCTCTTTCATGGGGAGAACGATTTTGGCCTACTTACTTGGATTTGGCTCCATCGTGCTGATCGTATTCTTGGGGGTTTTCTTGCTTCGCTCGGAGAAGGAGTTGAACTCTCTTCCTGCGTCCATTGCGATCTTCTTTTTGATCGCGACTTCCGGTTATTTTACGATCCGTCCTTTAGTAGGATTGGATAAGGCGAAATTGAACTCTCTCGCCAAGGATATCGCTTCCCTGCGGGGAAGATTGGTCATCAATCCGGATGAGAGGATCTATGTTTCTCCTGAGATCGCATCTTATCTTTACTTCACGACCAAACAGAAGACCTCCTTTAATTCTTCGCAAGAGATGCGGGACAAGGATTATATTTTGCTCTCGGAGATCTGGGCGGTGGATCGTAAGCTACTGCAGAGAGAAGTGAAAACAAAGAATACTCCATTCTTATTCTTGTCTTCCGAGCGGATCTTAGTGAGCGAACAATTATGGAAGAGGATCCAAACGGATCCGGACCTAAAGACCCTGAAGACCCGTGCTCTAGAAGCCAAGACTTCTATCCAAGACCAGAAAGGATATGACGGACTCAAGGCCTTCTTGGTCTCCTTACTGATACCTTCTAGGGCCCCTGAGGCATGAGGAAAAAGCAAGAAGACTCGGATTATATTGCCTACGGAGCGAATGGGCTTCCTTTCGAGGTTTCTTATTGGGATGAGATCTATGGCAGCGGGAAGGATGTGGATGCATCCTTTAATGCCAAAGAACATGCAAAATATATAAAGTCTCTTTTTGATCTGATGCAACTTCAACCCAGGAGCATCGCGGACTTCGGATTCGGGAAAGGGCTGCTATTAAAAGAATTCGTAAAAGTATTTCAACCAAATCGCATCTTTGCGGTGGATCCTTCCGAAGAGATGATAGATTCCATCGCGAAGCAAAAATGGATCCGAGGATACAATCTTTCATTTCTGCATTCCACTATACAAGACTTGGAGATGAAGCATTTTCATTTTCCTCCCTTCGATCTTGGAATTTGTAATTCAGTAGTACAATATATAGAAGATAAGCACCTTCCTAAGGTCTTTGAAAAACTGTACAGGCAAGTGAATTATCTGTATTTCACCGTTCCAACAAAGAACGATTACGATAGAATGAAGAAAGAGATCTACTTCGTAGATCCGTATGCATACCAAAGATCCAAGAAATATTATGAAAAATTGATCCGACCTTATTTTAGAAGGGTCGCGTTCAACCTTCTGGAAAGTAGGATCGTAAAGGATTCTCAATTCTGCGACGAGTTATTCGTAGAAGACTAAGCTATTTACCATCTTTCTATCATATAACCTTCCGAAGAAGTTTGACAAGGATTGAAAAGAAGGCAAGATATTGCTCTTTAAATCCGGAACGATCTTAATTTACGAGTTAGGTTGATTTGATATGCAAACTTATTTAGAAACTCCCTCAGAATCTTTCGCGAACCTGCCAGATTATCCTTTTTCTCCGAATTACGTGCGCGTAGGAGAATTCAAAATGCATTACGTGGACGAAGGTAGCAAAGATGCCAAGGAGATCGTGCTCCTTTTGCATGGAGAGCCGAGTTGGTCTTACTTATATAGAAAGATGATCCCTCCACTCGCAAAGAAAGGTTATAGGGTTGTTGCTCCGGATCTGATCGGTTTCGGAAAATCTGATAAACCCACGGATGCGAATATCCTTACATATGAGAATCATATCAACTGGCTGAAGCAGTTCATAATCTCTCTAGATCTAAAGCATATTACTTTGTTCTGTCAAGACTGGGGAGGTCTGCTCGGCCTTAGAGCAGTTGCGGATCTGGATGATCGCTTCAGCAGAGTTTGCGCTTCTAATACCTTCTTGCCTACGGGGGATGTTCCTCCTAAGGAAGATTTTTTCAAATGGCTAAAGTTCTCTCAAGAGGTAAGTAAGCTTCCGATCGGAAAGATCATCCAGAATGGATGTGTAACAAAGTTGAGTGCAGAAGTGATGAAAGCATATGATTCTCCTTTTCCGGATGAGTCATACAAGGTCGCTGCTCGTAAATTCCCAACTTTGGTCCCTATCTCTCCTGACAATCCAGAATCGGAGAGGAACAGGCAGGCTTGGCTCTTCTATAAGAATTGGAAGAAACCTTTTATCACAATGTTTAGTGACTCTGATCCAATCACAAAGGGAGGAGATATTTTCTTTAGAAGAGTGATCCCAGGAGCGAAAGGACAAAAGCACACGATTATCGAAGGTGCAGGTCATTTCTTACAAGAAGAGAAGGGAGAGCTTTTAGCGGATCTGTTGTCTCAATTCATCCAGAGCAATCCTCCTTGAAGTAGGAACAGTATCGGATCCTATTTTTATTCCGACTTTTGGTTTATGGATTTCGAATATTCCGAAATAATAGAAAGGAAATTCGGATTTTCCAGGAATTTTGCAAATATATCGAATTCTTTTTTTAGATTTTCATAAAGATTTCCTAGAAAGAAATTATTAGAGATCTCTTTCTCGGCTCGGATCAGATCCGTATTCCAGCGAGTCATTTTCTCTAGGACCTTCAGCCCGTGCTGCACTATATCTTCGCCAGTATATAATTCGTCGATAATCCCTAAGGAGACTGCGTCTTGCACTCGTATCGGGTCTCCTAATAAGGTAAGAGAAAGCGCTTTTGTAGGCCCTATTTTTCTAGCGAGAGTAGTAAGTAGGGGAGGGCCGCCGAAACGGATTTCCGGTCTGAACAGAAATGTCTTCTTCTCCGCAATGATATAATCCCCACAGAGAGCGAGATCGAAACCGCCCGCGGAACAAAAACCTTTCAAGACACTGATCACAGGCTTGGGATAAGAATATAGTTCATAATGATATTCTAAAATACGATGACGAAAGGAATCTAATTTGGTATCTATCACTTCCTGCAGATCATAACCGCTACAGAAGTTCTTACCGTTCGCAGTGAGTAAGATCCCTTTTACAGAAGGATCATTCTTAGAATCGGAAAAGATCGATTCGAGTTCGTCCCTGATCTTGATATTCAAAGCGTTGTTCATTTCAGGCCGGTTCAAGGTTACGACGAGCAAGCCGTTTTTATTGTCCAAGAGAAGATGTTGAAAGCTCATAAGAGCCAAATTTTAATAAAGCTTGCATTCCTTTCTTCCACTTTCAGGATCGCATATTCGGAAATTTTCGGATCGGATTTGGATTTGCTAGGTTTATTCGTAATCTTATATATATGTCTTACTATTCTGATCGGGGCGATAGCTTCTAGGTTCGTTAAAAGCTCGCAAGATTACGTCTTGGCGGGAAGGAGACTCCCTTTACTCCTAGCATCTTCCGCATTATTTGCCACTTGGTTCGGTTCGGAAACCTTAATGGGCGCTTCTTCCAAGTTTGTGGACGGGGGAATACTCGCAGTGATCGAAGATCCTTTCGGTGCCGCGCTCTGTTTGTTCTTGGTCGGGATCTTCTTCGCAAGGCCCTTGTATCGAATGAATATACTTACCTTCGGGGATTTATATAAGAACAGATTCGGCCGTAAAGTGGAATTCCTCTCCGCACTCTTTATGATCCCCTCTTATTTCGGATGGATCGCTGCTCAGCTGGTTGCAATGGGGATCGTGATCCAAACTCTCTTTGGTTTCGATATCTATGTAGGTATCCTTCTCGCGTCCATCGTAGTATTAATATATACTTATATAGGTGGAATGTGGGCGATTTCCATTACCGATTTCATGCAGACCATTTTGATCGTGATCGGTTTGGCTGTGCTTGTATGGGACTTGCAAGAAAAGGCGGGGGGATTTCAAACGGTGATCGCGACTGCGAAGCCCGGATTCTTCTCTTTCTTTCCTCCTATGAAAACGGAGGCTATTCTGGCCTATATTGCCGCATGGATGACGATCGGATTAGGATCTATTCCCCAACAGGATATTTTTCAGAGAGTCATGTCTTCTAAATCGGAAAAGGTTGCCGTGTATTCTTCTTTTCTAGGGGGAGGGATGTATCTCACAGTAGCTTTTCTGCCTCTACTTGCGGGTTATTTTGCGAGAAGGGTCTATCCCGAGATTGCAGCCGGAGACAATCAAATGATCCTACCGAACGTAGTATTGGTACATTCTACTTTACTAATTCAGATCCTGTTCTTCGGCGCATTGTTATCCGCGATCTTAAGCACCGCTTCGGGGGCTATCCTGGCTCCTGCGTCCGTTTTAGGGGAGAATCTAATTCGTCCTACCCTAAAGGATCCTTCTGAAAAATTACTTTTGAGAGTGATGAGGATCTCCGTGCTAACGGTAACGATCGTTTCCACCGGAATGGCGTTGAGCGAAACGAATATTTATCAGCTAGTTGCAGATTCTTCTTCTATTAGTCTTGTTTCCCTTTTTGTACCGTTGGTGGCCGCCTTGTTTTGGAAGAAGGCGAATGCGAGCGGTGCCGTGTATGCGATGTTCTCAGGAATGATTGTTTGGTTGTTGATGAGATCCTTCGGACCGGAATGGCTTCCTGCTACCATACCAGCGTTAGGAGTTAGTTTTTTGGGACAATATTTGGGAAGATTCTTCTTCTTTTCTTATTTGGAAGAAGGGTTAAGCGGAAACCCTGTTTCTTCCGCTGGCCTTTGATTCGTACAATTTTAAGTCTGCGGCTTTTAAGAAATCTTCTGCGCTCTCATCCTTCTCCCGAGTCGCAACACCGATGCTTGCAGTGACCGTCCATGGAATATCATCGAAGCTTTCATTTTCTATTCTAGAGCGTATCCTTTCCGCAACAAATCTGGCCCCTTCTCGATTCGTGTTGGAGAGGACTACGCAAAATTCTTCTCCTCCATAGCGAGCCGCAACATCGCAATCACGAACTAAGCTGGCTAAGAGTCTTCCTATGTTTGCGAGTAGCTTATCTCCTACTTGGTGGCCTAAGGAATCGTTCGCCCTTTTGAAATGATCCAAATCTAGAATAAGAACAGATAGAGGGAAATCGTATCTTTTGGAGGCAGAGAGAAGCGTATGCAAGGATTCCATTAAATGTCTTCGATTGAATAAGCCTGTAAGAGCGTCTTTATGGGAAAGTTCCTTTAAGTTCCGATTCGATTCCTCTAGTTGGAGTTGTAATAGATTTCCTTTTAGACGAGCGCTTTCTACGCTGATTGCGGCGCCTAAGCTTGCGATAGAAAAAGCGATGATCGGAGTTGCAACGGATAGGCTGAACTCATTTCCCAAAACAAAGATGAATCCGAGAACAAACCAGGAGAAGTTAAGTAAAACAATAAAGATATACACAAAGAAACTAGTTCGGATGAAAAGCGGAAGCATGAGAAGACCGAAACAATACGCGGAGTAGTCGGTGATATGAGAAAAATCCACAAGCGTGGTGGATGTAGTGGTCAAAGTGAGAACCGTTACATAAGACAAAGTGGCAACATGAGAAAGAGCCTTCCCCTTTAGATCCTTAAGGGCTAAGATGGCTAGCATAAATCCGGAGAAGAATGCGGAAGTTCCGAAACACATTCCATACATGAGTTGGAGAGCGTGATCGATCTGAACGTCCGGCAAGAATACGTTTTGAGAAAATAGAATGGTCGAGATCAAAAGGGTGAAAACGCTTAGGATCCGGACGGATTTATCGTTATCGAAGGATCTGAGTTTGCGGATCTCGCTCGATTTCGAATATAAAAAATCTTTCGTTATATATTTTCTAAGTTCCATGCGGATACTCAGATAGACGAAGGAAGATCTCTGTTTATACAAGACACGTTTCGTAAGCTCTTTCTTTAAAGTTTGAAAATTAGAAATTTATTTACTTGGAATCGAAAGAAAGATAGGCCTTCCTTCGTCCGCCAAACCAATATTCTTCGGATATGATCGAAAGATATAAGACATACGACCCGGTTCTAAACTGAACTTCGGTCTTTTCTTATAAGCAGAGTTGATTAGGAAATAAATTTACTCGATTGAAATGTAAAGAAATGAAAAAAGTCTCCCTTTGTGGCTTACCTAAAAAAACCTGGTAAGCATGGAATTGGTAGCAACAGCAACTCGCCCCAAAATAGTACATCACGAAATATTCTTAATCTTTCTCTTAGCAAGCATACAATTCACCAACATCATGGACTTCATGATCATGTTCCCACTGCAAGATTACTTCTTGAAGCAGTTTCAAATCGATACCACGATGTTTTCGTTCATTTTGTCATCCTATTCATTTGCCGCCGCTGTCGCAGCATTACTTGGAGCGAACTTCATCGATCGTTTTAATCGTAAGTCCGCCGCCATCTTCTTATATACCGGTTTCTTGGTAGGAACAGCTCTTTGCGCGATTGCTCAAACCTATACCTTTCTTTTGTTCGCTCGTGTCGTTGCCGGTATTTTCGGGGGAATGGTAAGCGGAGTGATCCTTTCTATCATCGGAGATGTGTTCCCGGTTGAGAAGAGAGGGAAGGCGATGGGTGGCGTTATGGGTGCCTTTTCTGCCGCTTCTGTGCTAGGAGTTCCTTCCGGTATCCGGATCGCGATCCATTTTGGTTGGAATTACACTTTTGGATTCATTGTTGCAGTCGGAATTCCTATTCTGGTCTTCGCTTTACTGTATCTGCCTAGCATTCCCTCTAAAATGGAAAAGACCCCTCTTGCAGACTTCAGCCAATTAGGGAAGGTCCTCGCTGATATGGATCATATCAGGGCCTTGGTCTTCTTCATGGCTGTGATCTTGGGGGGATTTACTGTCGTAACTTCGATAGCGGTGTACATGGAGAGGAATATGGGCTTCTCCAAACATGACGTGAGCAGCATTTATGAGATCGGAGGGATTTGTACGTTCGCTTCGTCTTGGCTGGTTGGCTATTTATCCGACAGATTCGGAAAACACAGGATCTTTATGTTCCTGGTGCTTCTGGCTATTTTGCCAATTCTTTCGATCACCCATCTTCCTAAGGGTTTTCCGGTTCCTTTGGCCTTGGTTGTGACTACCTTCTTTATGATCTTAGTTTCCGGTCGGGTGATCCCTGCGATGGCATTGATGACTTCTTCTATCAAGCCGGAGATCCGCGGAAGTTTTATGTCCGTAAATTCCAGTTTGCAGAGCGTTGCAACAGGGCTGGGGGCTTTGTTAGCCGGGGCCGTACTCGTTCAGTTGCCTGACGGAACTTTCGAAAGATTTGATATTGTAGGATATCTGGCGGTTGGCTTTAATCTTCTTGCTCTTTATCTTTCCAGAAAGGTGAAAGTCGTTTCCTGAACCACCGAGATGCAAAAGTCATTTTGAAATTCTAAAAAAATTAGGACATTTCTTGACTTTTTAATGCGACAGAATATCGTCTGGCCACACGTAAAAGGAGGTGGTTTAGTTGAGTAGCGACAGTTGCAGCAAGAAAATGACCTGTGAGGTGGCTGAGCAATAGCCCAGACCCCTGCAAAAGGGCCTTTCGGACCTATTGCAATACCATCAGACCACTGGCCTTTCTGAGTTCTGAAAATTGGTCACTTTCGGGCATTCAGCTTTGCTGGACGCAGACACTCAGAAGGTTTTAATTCCTGAATATCACAAGTTAGGAATATTCCTTTTTCGTCGAAGTTACTACAAGATTTCCTTCCCGCATAATCTCGAAGGTAACTCACCTCTCCGATTTGTAGTATCTTCGACAAACCCAACCCTTCCAAACGAATATTACGTCTTGAAATTTACCAGCAAGGCCGAAGACTGGCCGGGCAGGGATTTAGATCGGAATGAAGAGAGCTTTAATCTTATCGGGTGGGGGAGCCAGAGGGGCCTATCACGCCGGCGTATTAAAGTATTTAGAAGAGATCGGCTTCAAACCCGACGTAGTCTGCGGGACCTCTGTAGGAGCTATTACAGCCAGCGCACTCGGATGCGGAATGAACGCAGCCGCCATCACCGAACTATGGAAATCCATAGAGATCCAAAAGGTAATGAAGTATTCCATTTGGAACGACTTTCTGGACCTTATCTTTCGCCGGTTTTCTCCCTTAGCCGATACAACACCTTTAAAATATCTGCTCTATTCCCAACTTGATTTTCGAAAACTAAGAAAGAATCCAATGGAAGTGATCATCACTGCGGTAAACATACTGACCGCCGAGTTGGTTTTCTTCGGGAATAAGGATATAGATATAGAACATGTCATGGCTTCTTCCGCCATTCCTTTGATCTTTCCATGGCAGTATGTGGATGGAAAACCTCATTGGGACGGAGGAGTGATGGCTAACGTTCCGATTCTTCCTGCAGTGGAAAGAGGGGCCAAGGAGATCGTGGTCGTTCTGCTTTCTCCCGTTGGCGGAGTGAACATGGGTTTACCGAGAAGTAGAAGAGAAGGTCTCGAAAGGGTCTTTGAGCTTTCTTTGATCGGTTCCTTCCAAACCATCATGGCCAATTTGCAATATCAAAAGAAGAAGAAAGAGAAGAAGAGAGGCTTTAGTAAATCCCTGTCCCTTCTTTCCTTTTCCGAACCGGAGAAGGCGGACTATAAGATCCGAGTCATAGGCCCAAGAACCTCTTTAGGCTTCGGAAGTATATTAAATTTTTCTCAAGTCCAAGCGGATTATCTGATCAGCCGGGGATACGAAGACGCAAAGGTTCAATTCGGAGAAGATTAATCTAATGTTGGAAGTAAAGATCAAAGACGGGAATTTCGTAGATTCTGAAGGATATATTCTTCAGCTAAGAGGAGTGAATCTTTCCGGGAGCGCAAAGCTTCCCTATAAGCCCGACGGAACCACGCATTTCGATCAGTCTTTGAGCTTTCACGACCATAGAAAAGTATCCTTTATCGGAAGACCTCTCGAAGAAAAAGAAGCGTCGGAACATTTGGATCGCTTACGAAAATGGGGATTTAATTTTCTTCGTTTCTTAGTCACTTGGGAAGCGATTGAACACCAAGGACCCGGCAAGTATGATCTGGCCTACTTGGATTATGTGGAAAGGATGATTGCGCTTGCGGAGAAGAAAGGCTTCTACGTATTCATGGATCCTCACCAAGATGTTTGGTCTCGTTTCACCGGCGGTGATGGGGCTCCCGGCTGGACCTTAGAAGAAGTCGGAATGGACATAGAGAAGATCAAAGAATCCGACACGGCGATCGTGCATCATTTCCAAGGTAGAAATTACCGAAGAATGTCCTGGCCTCTTAATTATCAGAAGTATGCTTGCGCCACTATGTTTACTCTTTTCTTCGGGGGAAGGACCTTCGCTCCGAAGTTGAATATCCGTGGAAAGAATGCGGAAATCTTTTTACAAGATCATTATATAGAAGCCATGTGTAGGGTAGCGAAGAAGGTCTCGAAATATAAGAATGTCCTAGGTTTCGATTCCTTGAACGAGCCTTCTCCAGGATGGATCGGTAAGAAAAATATAGGGGAATTTTCCGGGCTCGGTTTCGGAAAGATCATCTCGACATCTCCTTTCCAAGAAATGTTCCTTTCTGAGGGAAGGACAGTAAACGCACATAACGCGTACATGCTCGGATTTACGGGTGTCCATTTCGGAAGGACTAAACTGAATCCAAACGGAATTCCTCTTTGGCAGGAAGGGAAAACCTGTATATGGAGACAGCACGGTGTTTGGGACTATGATCCGAATGGTGCACCAATGCTCCTAAAACCGAAATATTTCAGGCAGTACAGAGGAAGAGAGGTGGAATTCTATTCAGAATTCATGCAACCTTTTATCAAGAAATTCAAAACTAAGATCCAATCCGTACAGAAAAAGTTCTCCATCTTCATAGAATCCGATCCGGGAAGCTTAGACATAGATTGGGAGGAAAAACCGAAAACAGGCGAAGGATCTGTTATAAACGCGACTCATTGGTATGATGTTTCCGTTCTCATGTTTAAACGTTATATTCCTTGGTTTGGGGTACATATCTTCAAGCAAGTGCCTGTATTCGGAAGAAATAACGTAGCCAGAGCGTATGAAGATACGATCAAGAT
Source organism: Leptospira langatensis (assembly GCF_004770615.1). Lineage (NCBI taxonomy): Bacteria > Pseudomonadati > Spirochaetota > Leptospiria > Leptospirales > Leptospiraceae > Leptospira > Leptospira langatensis. The sequence goes on along the minus strand of NZ_RQER01000005.1, from coordinate 240,416 downwards.
GATCAAGGACCTTTCCATTAAGAAAATGGGAAATTGTCCCACTGTTATCGGAGAGACCGGGATCCCTATGGATATGAATGGGCGACTGGCTTTTCGGACTAAGAACTATTCTCATTTAGAAGCGTCGCTTCATAGGATCATATCTGCGATCGAAAAGAACTTCGTGCATTATACGTTATGGAACTATACTCCAGACAATACCAATAGCTTAGGAGATAGATGGAATGAGGAAGATCTTTCTCTCTATTCCATAGATACTCCTAAGAGCATAGACGAGGATGGGGGAAGGGCAGTAAAGGCCTTCTCTCGTCCATATCCGATACGGACCAAAGGGGATCCGGAAGCGATCAGCTTTGATATGGAGAAGTCTATGTTCAAGTATTCCTTCCGCAAAGAAGGAGACGAAATCCCGATCGTGGAGATCTTTCTTCCGGAAGTTCATTATGGAAAGGGCTTCGATGTATTAGTGAATGCAGGAACTTGGAAGTACGATGTTAAGAAGAGGATTTTGACCTTTAAGGGTGAGAAGTCTGTATCTTATTATGGCATAACCATATTCCCGGTAAAAAAATAACTTTTCTATAGAACCGTGGTCGCTAAAATGGCGTTCGTCGTTGAACTTTCGCGACATATAATAAATATTCGTAGAGGTGTTGCATGAAAAAAACGCTTTTTTCAATCCTTGCTATCTTTCTTCTTGCAGGTATTATTTCTTGCGGAGGAGCAAAAGTCAGCCAAGCGGAATGCGAACCGGTAGTAGGTGATCTTCTTAAGAATCTTTCTGCCGCTCAAACTCCGGATCAAGCTGCAAAATTCCAAGCTATGCAAGCTCAAATTTCCACTCAGTTATTGAAAGAATGTATGACCGGAAAGTACGATCTTACTTGTTTAAGATCTGCTAAGACAATCGTAGCTCTTCAAACCTGCAAAAAGTAATCTCCTAAGAAAGAGCCTGGTGATCCACTTGGCTCTTTCTACTCTTCTCCCTTTTCATTCGTAATCAAAAAGAAACCCTTTTCTTCCGTATAGCAACCATGTTCCCGATACTGTCCGCTCGGGAAGAAATGAATCTTCTGAGCGTAACGGTAATCTCTCCGAATGCATTTCAGGCAGATATCCCAGCGGATTGCCCAATCACATTCTTCTTCTCTAAATGCGGGTAAAATCCTGAGCAGTGGCTTTACGCTCGGGCTTTCTCCTGGGAAAGCGCTTTCAGGAGAAGAAGATAGATTCCCATGAGATCCCAGTATGCCGAAGCTTAGAAGTAAAGCGAACAAAAGCGTAGTAAATCTCATTTAGGATTGGGCCTTTTCCTAAGATCGGAAAATCAGGGGCCAGTCTGGAGTAGAATTATGTCGTATTAAGGGAATGGTTGTCGAAGATACTACAAAACCTCCCGCTCTTCTTCCCGCTTGACTTTCCCGATCCTGTCACTTCCCAGAGGCGGGGCCTGGCTTGAAGGGAGAAATCTCCGATCACCTTGCTATTCTTCTCGGTCAGAGACAGAGCGGAGTTAGGATAGCGAGAAGAATTATTTGCTCGAAAATTTCCTCTGAATGTAAAAAAGCCAGTTTAGATTTGTTACTTCAATCAAAGCCCAAAGGAGAAAATAGAGAAGGGTAGAGTTACATTGACCGTCGGAATTTACTTGAATTCGCGTTTCCAGCTGAAATATTTGTGCAATGGCATCCCGAAAAGACTTTATGGAAACCCTATATAGGGAATCCAGCGGGAGAATCTTTGACTTCCTGTACAAATACACTGGAAATCAAGAAGTTGCCTCTGACCTAATGCAGGATACGTTTCTTAATTTTTTTAAGAAGTATTCGGACTCTGACCTGAACAAGGAACAATCCCTTAAACTATTATATACCATCGCGAGAAATCGATCCATTAATCACGCCAAGAAGTTCTCTACCGTGAAGGAATCCGGCTCGGATGATATGGGGCATTATAAAGAAGAAGGACAGAGTTTCGTTCGAAAGACCGAGCTCTCCGACTTAGAGACCAGATTGATGGAATGTCTGGGCGATTTGGAAGAAGGAGAAAGATACGCTTTAGTATTAAAGAATATAGAAAATTACACGTTATCGGATATTGCGGAAGTGATGGATATCTCCGTTGCTACTGCATCTAGGCTTGTGGTCAAGGCAACTGCCAAGTTGCTGGAGATCGCGAAGAGCAAGCAAATCTTACCGATGTAATTTGGATAAATAGAAGGCTTAAGGGAAGATGGAAGAGAATTTCGAGGAGAAAATCAGGAAAGCGATCGAAGGGGAGAAGAACGAATATAGTTCTTCTATCGATGCTTTATCGAAACTACTTTCGAAATCCTGGGTGAAGCCTTCTTCTGAGGTTTCCTTCGAACAGATATATGAAAAAGCGCAATCTTCCAAGGTTCTTCCGTTTAAACGCCCTTTGATCTACGCGCTTTCTGCTGCAGCTGCAATTTTGCTAGGCGCTTTTGGCGTCTTCTTATTACAAAATCCTAAATCTTCTCCCGCTGCAGATCAGTTTACCATCTCCGTGTCTAAGATCGTCGGAAAGGGTTACCTTTCCTCTTCGGATTCCGAAAAACAACTGGCGTTGAACGAGGGAGAATCTGTAGGTCGAGGCCAGACTTTGAAGACAGAAGCGGGTTCCAAACTTTTCCTTACGGTTTCAAAGGGAGAAGGAATGGTATTGGAAGAAGCTACCGAGCTCGAGATCCTGAGAGATTCCAAGCAATCCTTCCGATTGAAAACGGGGACCGTACTCGTTCATTTGCATAAAAATTTGAAGAAGGAAGACTTCCGCATCTATACATCTTCCGGGTTAGTGGAAGTGAGAGGGACCAAATTCGAAGTTCGCGAGAATAAGGCAGAAGGGACTATAGTTTCGGTCCTCGAGGGAAGGGTGGCTGCCATCAATACCAACGAGTCGGATAGAGGAGAACAGGTCTTAGAACCAGGGCAAAAGATCCGTCTTGAACCGAAAGGATTTCATCGTTCTTTTCTATCTTCCGCGGAACAACGAGGCCTAAATCTGAAGTTCACCGAACTCAAGGTAGATGAGATCCCGAGAAACACGGAGAGGTCTTTTTCCGATAAAGAAGATCTCTTTAAGGAATACCAAAGATTGGAAAGAGTCGTGCTTTCGAATGGGGAATCGCTTGAAGGGGTGATTGTCGATATGGACGAAAGTTTTATGTATTTGCAAACCCTCAAAAACGAAATAAAGATACCGAGGGATTCCGTGAATGAGGTGATTCAACTTCGATAAAAAAGAAATATTTTTGACATGTGGGGAATTTTCGAGAAATTCTACCTAAGAAGGTTCATCTCTATATGTCTGAAGAAACCGTAAACCCACCTACAAAAATTCCCAGATACAAAAGGCATCTCGCAAACTATCTGATCGATAAGGATTTTCAGCTAAGATTCTTCTTAAACTTTTCTTTATTGTTTATCTTCGGACTTCTGCTTACCCTTGGTTTCCTATTCTGGATCCATTCTACGAAATACGATAAAGGCGTTGTGTTTCGACTTCGCGAGGATACCGTAAAGTTCTATCAAAAGGGCTTCGAGGTCGTTAACGGAGAAGAGAAGGAAAAGTACGTTGAGAAGGAATATGCTCTTCCGGATTACGACCATGGCTTGGATCTTTTTACGATCCAGTTTCGTGGGATCATTCTTTTCTCCACTCTATATCTGTTCTTATCGGCTGCCTTTGTCTTAGTGTATTCTCATAAAATGGCAGGGCCGATCTATAATATAAAGAAAAACCTACGCTTGCTATTGGACGGCAAGGAAGTGGATAAGATACGGATCCGAAGTGGGGACGAATTTCAGGATCTCGCCGACTTATTAAACGAACTAATAGATAAGAAGATCCATCACCACAAATAGGCCAGAAGGATCTCTCTTCTTTGCTTATTTGATACAAGATTTATTATAATATTCTAAATTTGAAAAATATCCAATTATACTCTGATCTTTCTCTTTTGGATCACCTTCTCCTGAAATCGGAACCAATATGAAAACTGTATTGGTTCCGAATACGAAACATTATCTACACCATTCCGATTCCAGGAGAATGAAAGCGCTATCCAGCGAGAGTGTGGATCTTGTTTTAACATCTCCCCCTTATCCAATGGTAGAGATGTGGGACGATCTCTTTAAAAGTTGGGATAAGAACACTAAGAAATTCCTAACTAAAAATTTAGGCAACGATGCTTTTGAGAGTATGCACGTCCAATTGGATCTGGTCTGGAAGGAATGCTATCGTGTCTTAAGACCCGGGGGGATCCTTTTAGTCAATATAGGGGATGCGACAAGAAGTATCGGAGGAGAATTCTCCCTTTTCTCAAATCACTCTCGAATTCTACAAGTATGCCGGAATCTGGGCTTCACTTCTTTACCGGATATCCTTTGGAGAAAACAAACTAATTCCCCCACTAAGTTCATGGGCTCGGGGATGTTTCCAGTTGGTGCTTATGTTACTTACGAGCATGAGTACATTCTCGTTTTTCGAAGAGGTTCTTTAAGAAAATACTCGAAAGAAGAAGTGGAGATACGACGAAATAGCGCCTTCTTCTGGGAAGAAAGAAATAAGTGGTTTTCCGATATCTGGGAATTGAAAGGAGAAAGGCAGATTTTTAAGGATGTAGGAGCTTCGCGCGAGAGAACTGCCGCTTTCCCATTAGAGTTCGCCTATCGCCTTGTGAATATGTTTTCTATCAAAGGGGATACCGTTTTAGATCCGTTTTTGGGCACTGGGACTACTTCTTTAGCCGCTCTATTGAGTTCTCGGAATAGCGTGGGGTTTGATTTAGATCCTGGGATTTTATCGATTGCTAGGAAGAAGCTGTTGAGTGCGGGCGGAGTTTCGTCGAAGTTACTACAAAATCGAGTCCAAAGTCACTTAGAGTTCGCCGCTGAACGAGAAGCAAACGGAAAGAAATTAACTCATACAAATAAGTATTTCAATTTCCCAGTGGTCACGTCGCAGGAGAAGCAATTGAGTTTCGAGTTAGTGAAAGAAGTATACGAAAACGAAGACTCTTCTGTTCAAACGACTTATTTTCCGTTCGATGCAGAAATTCCGGTAAAATAGTGAAATTTTAGTTGTTGTCAATATTATATTTCCTGAAACAATTTTAAGCAAAGTAAGAAAAGAAATACAATAGGCGCTTATTGATGAACCTCCGAAAAATTCTCGCAATATCAATATTTCTGTTATCCTTCGGTGTGAATCTTCATTCCTTATTCGCGGCAGATGAGGTTGCTATCGTTCTATTTGTGGTTGGAGAAGCTTCCGGGCTTCAAGATGGCAAAAAAGTAAGCCTTAAAAAGAACGTTGTTCTAAAAAAGCAGGATGAAATAGAAACAAAAGAAGGAAAGGTTGATCTACAGATTGGGCCTTCCGTAGTCGTTCGCATATCTCCCTACACGAAAGTTCGCTTGGCAGAACTGAGTTCGGATGGAAAGGAGAATAAATCGAAAGTCGCCCTCGTTTCGGGAAAGATTTTCGCTAGAGTAGATAAAAGCGGGAAGAAGGAAGATTTTGCTGTTTCTTCTCCTTCCTATAATGCAGGTGTTCGTGGTACACAATTCGCTTTAAGTGAGGAAACGGACGATCAGAAAAAAGATAATCCTGAACATGAAGACTCTGATATTCCAAATGGCATTTTTGTGAAAGAAGGGGAGGTCGGAGTTACTACAGACAACGGGCAAAGTTTTCCAGTAAAAGCGAATGAAGAAGCCGTGCTATCTCCTCAAGGGCTTTTGAAGCAACCTTTAGAGGAATTCATGCGAGAGAAAATGAAAATTCTCGATGGATTTAAAAGAATCAGCGAAGATAATTATAAGTTATTAAGAGATCAAAAATTGCAAAATCAAGAACTATTGCATCATACTAAAACGACAGATTGATTTCTTCGAAAGTTTTGTAGTATCTACGACAAAACCACACTATCTCATTTTTTTGCGATCACTTTGAAGTAACTGGAGCTGATACTTGGTATGAGCCTATCAGTTGTTTTTCAAAAAGATAAAGTTGAAAAGAAGGATAAAATCCTTAAACATTCCTATCCATCCACCGCATTGATCCCGTTAGAATTATGGGAACAAATTCCTTCGGTTTATAAGAATAACTTTCAATATTATTTAGGAATTCTCCGAGGAAGATATTCCCATCTTCTTCGAGCACAAGACTACTTAGGAAAAAGTTCATTGCGAACTACGTTTCAAGAAAAGGGTCTGAACCTAATTCGGCATAGCTATCGCCCGATTGAAGCACACTATCAGGAATTAAAGAGTATCGCGATTGGTCATGGTGTCTCAATAAATCTGCTCATTGCCTTGATGATCTTTTGGGATTCTTGTAAATTCATGAAAAAGTTTTTGAGCGATTTCTGGAATGGGCGAAAGCCTCCAGCAATTGAAGTTTTGCACGTTTCCAGGGTTTTAGATTTGGAGGCGCAAGAAATAAGGCTATTTTCATTTCAGTGTCCGACCCGGTTTTACCTGCCCAGAGGGTCTACCCATTGGATTTAGCTGAATTTTGTCAGCAGAAGACATAATGAAACGCAGATTCTTAAATATTTTGCTTGAAGAAATCAAGATATCTTGATATGCTGAAAGAATCGATATGAGTATTCGAGATGTCTCTATGGGCCGGGAGTCAGTTGCAGCTTACGAACCATTTACTGGGAAGGCTGGGACTCCTGATGGGCTCGCCCCTTTAAAGTATTCGGGCAACGATAAGGAGATACTTCTCGCAATAAAGGCTTTATCGGATGAAACTAGAGTTCGAATTCTTCGTATCTTGTCTATTGCACCTCTAAATGTTCAGGAAGTGACTGAAGTTCTCTACATGGGGCAGTCTCGTATTTCTAGGCACTTAAAGATCCTTACTGATGCGGGCTTTCTCGTTTCACAAAGAGAAGGGTCTTGGGTCTATTACCGACCAAAGGAACTTGGAAAGACTGACGACTTTTCTGCTCATTTGCATGCACTATTACTGAAATTTGAAAGTAGCCTTCCTTATTCTGAACAAGACTTAGCAAAGACAAAGGGAATTTTAAAGCAGCGAGACCTTAAGACAGCTAAGTACTTTGATGACGTTGCACAAAACTGGGAAACGATTCAAAGCGATGTTTTGGATCCGGTTTTATATAGGAATAAGATCCTAGGGCTTTTGCCGGAACATTCTCGTAGGATCTTCGACCTTGGTTGTGGACCGGGTGGACTGATTCCTTATTTATTAACGAAAAGCCAAGAGGTTCTTGGAATTGATTCTTCAGCGAAGATGATCAAGGAAGCTAAGAACTTATTTTTGAACAATTCGCAGGTTCATTTCTTAGAATCTGAAATTGAATCTCTCCCTGTCGAATTAGCAAATCAAGCAGACTCTGTCGTATCTTCGATGGTCCTTCACCACCTTTCTAATCCTGCGAAGGCCATGAGAGAAGTTCATTCCGTTTTAAAAGAGAATGGAACATTCATTATCGTTGATTTAAAAAAACATAATCAAGAGATCATGCGGGACAATTTCGCGGATTTATGGTTAGGCTTCGAACCTGAGCTTTTGACAGATTGGTTAGAGCATACTGGCTTTCAAGTTCAATCCATCGAGGAAGTTGAGTCACAGAAATACTTCAAAGTATTAATTATTAAAGCTAAGAAAAGAGGAGGACTTTAATGTCCGCTACAGTACAAGAAAAAGGTTTAAAATATAAAGTTAAGGATATCTCTCTCGCAGATTGGGGCCGCGAAGAGATCATTCTTGCTGAGAAAGAAATGCCGGGTTTGATGGCTTTGCGCAAAGAATATAAGGGCAAACAGCCTCTTAAAGGAGCTCGTATTGCTGGTTCCTTGCACATGACGATCCAAACTGCTGTGTTGATTGAGACACTTACCGAGTTAGGAGCTGAGGTTCGCTGGTCTTCTTGTAATATCTTCTCCACACAAGACCACGCAGCGGCGGCTATTGCAAAAACCGGCGTGCCTGTATTTGCTTGGAAAGGCGAAACTGAAGAAGAATACTGGTGGTGTGTAGAGCAAACTCTTTTCTTTGAAGATGGAAAGGGCCCGAACATGATCCTGGACGACGGCGGGGACCTTACTATGTATGTTCATGAGAAGTTCCCGCAACTTCTGACCGAAATTAAAGGTGTTTCTGAAGAAACTACTACAGGTGTAAAGGGGCTCGAAAAGCTTTTGAAGAAGGGCGGATTGAAAATTCCGGCAATCAATGTAAACGACTCCGTTACTAAATCCAAATTCGACAACCTTTATGGATGCCGTGAGTCTTTGGCTGATGGTATTAAACGTGCAACTGACGTTATGTTGGCGGGGAAAGTTGCTTTAGTTTGTGGTTATGGAGATGTGGGTAAGGGTTCAGCAGCTTCCCTAAGAAATTTTGGCGCTCGCGTGATCGTTACTGAAATCGATCCGATCTGCGCTCTCCAGGCCGTTATGGAAGGATACCAAGTTCTAAGAGTAGAAGATGTGATCGAGTTCGTTGATCTTGTAGTAACTTCGACTGGAAACGACGACATCATTACTCTTGAACACATGAAAGCGATGAAAGACGGATCCATACTTTGTAATATCGGACATTTTGACACTGAGATCCAGATGTCTAGATTGAATTCAGAATCCGGTGTGGTTAAGAAAGAGATCAAGCCTCAGGTCGACAAATATACTTTTGCGAACGGAAGATCTATTATCGTTCTTGCAGAAGGTCGTCTTGTAAACCTCGGTTGTGCAACTGGTCACCCTTCTTTCGTAATGTCTTGCTCCTTCACGAACCAAGTTCTGGCTCAGATAGAACTTTGGAACAACAAGTACGAGATCGGCGTTTACAGACTGCCTAAGAAACTGGATGAGAAGGTTGCGGCCTTGCATTTGGAGCAACTGGGGGTTCGTTTAACAACGTTGAACGCGAAGCAAGCCGAGTATATCGGAGTTCCAATTGATGGTCCATTCAAACCAGAGCACTATCGCTACTGATCTGCGTTTGAAGTAAGGTATTTGGCCGTGGCATATGTAGTAACTCCTCCTTGTATAGGATGTAAGATTACTTATTGTGCCGCGGCTTGTCCGGTCGAAGCGTTTCGGGAAGGGGAGGATTACCTCTTGATCGATCCGGATATATGCATTCATTGCAACGATTGTTTGAGAGAATGTCCCGTGAACGCGATTTTTCCCGAGGATGAAGTTCCAGTAATATGGAAAGAATGGATCGGTATCAACGCAACAGAATCTAAGAAGTTGCCGATCATTCGCGATTTGAAGACTCCTCTACTAGATAGACAATGTAATATTAGAGAATTATGAAAAATAGATTTCCCGCATATACGAATCCCAAGTCTCAAGAGCTTCTTAAGTTATTAGAAGAGAGAATATTAGTACTGGATGGAGCGATGGGTACCATGATCCAACAGTACGGTTTGACCGAAGCCGATTTCAGGGATGAAAGACTGAAAGATCATCCTTCTGCGTTAAAGGGGAATAATGATCTATTAGTAATTACTAAACCGGAAGTGATCGAAGAGATCCATCTTAAATTTTTAGAAGCCGGGGCAAATATCCTAGAAACAAATACATTTAGTTCAAATAGTATTTCTCAAGCGGATTATCATGCCCAGGCTTACGTGGACGAGCTGAATCGCAAAGCAGTTCGAGTGGCTCGCTCTGCAATGGAGAAGTTTGCGAAGAAGAACCCGGATCAACCTCTGTTTCTCGCAGGTTCGATTGGTCCAACTACTAAAACCGCTTCTCTTTCTCCAGATGTAAATAATCCGGCTTTTAGAGCAGTGACTTTCGATGAACTGGTTGAGTCTTTTTATGAGCAAGTGAGAGCACTTGTGGAAGAAGGAGTCGATATTCTTCTGACTGAAACAAATATCGATACTTTAAATCTCAAAGCTATCATTGTTGCGATTGAAAATGTATTTCATGATTTGCAGGTAAGAATTCCTGTCTCAATTTCCGTAACTATCACAGACGCATCCGGTAGAACTCTATCGGGACAAACGATTGAGGCATTTTATAATTCTATTTATCATGCAAATCCTCTCTCTGTGGGCATCAACTGTGCGTTAGGCGCAGGTGAAATGAGGCCTTATATCGAGGAGCTTTCTCGAATATCGAGTTGTTATATAAGCTGTTATCCGAACGCGGGTCTTCCAAATGCTTTTGGTGGATACGATCAAACTCCGGAAGAATTCGGGAATTACTTGGACGATTTTTCCAATCAAGGTTGGTTAAATATTGCTGGCGGTTGCTGTGGAACGACTCCTGCTCACATTTCTGCAGGTGCAAGGGCAGTTCGGAATAAGAAGCCTAGGATCATTCCTTCTATTCAAGAGAAGACTAAACTATCAGGTTTGGAGCCTTTGAATATTGATGAGAATACGGGCTTTATTCTGATCGGAGAGAGAACTAACGTAACTGGATCTCCGAAGTTCAAGAAGTTGATCCTAGAAGGAAATTTTGAAGAAGCAGTTTCAGTCGCCCTTCAACAGGTGGAAGCTGGAGCTAACGTGATCGATATCAACTTCGATGAAGCTCTTTTGGACGGGGAAGCCTCCATGAGACATTTCTTAAACTTGATCGCAGTAGAACCTGATATTGCAAAAGTCCCTTTCATGGTCGATAGTTCGAAGTGGTCCGTTCTGGAAACTGGATTAAAATGTATCCAAGGAAAGCCGATCGTTAACTCCATTTCTTTGAAGGAAGGGGAGGAGAAATTCTTAGCTCAGGCGCGCTTGGTTAAGATGTACGGGGCGGCAGTCATAGTAATGGCTTTTGACGAACAGGGCCAGGCGGCTACCAAAGATGATAAGGTCCGTATTTGTGCGCGCGCTTATAATTTATTAGTAGAGAAGGCAAATTTCTCTCCGTTCGATATCATCTTCGACCCGAACATCCTGACTGTAGGAACAGGGATCGAGGAGCATAATAACTACGCAGTCGATTTTATCGAAGCGATTAAAGAAATTAAGCAGAAATGCCCTGGTGCGAAGATCAGTGGCGGTCTGAGTAATATCTCTTTTTCCTTCCGCGGGAATAATCCGGTTCGAGAAGCGATGCACTCTGCATTCCTATACCATGCGATCCGTGCAGGAATGGATATGGCGATCGTTAACGCTGGAATGCTTGCTGTATATGAAGAGGTTCCGAAAGACCTTTTAGAGAAAGTAGAAGATGTACTTTTGAATCGAAGACCGGACGCTACTGAAAGATTGATCGAGTTTGCGGAATCTGTCAAATCAGGCGATAAGGTTGAGAAGAAAGAAGAAGCCTGGAGAGAAGGAACGGTCGAACAAAGACTGGAATATGCTCTCGTCAAAGGGATCATCGAGTATATCGATCAAGATACTGAAGAAGCGAGACTAAAATACGATCAGCCGTTAAATGTGATCGAAGGCCCGCTTATGGACGGAATGAGAGTGGTAGGGGACTTATTCGGTTCAGGGAAAATGTTCCTTCCTCAGGTGGTTAAGAGCGCCCGAGTAATGAAGAAGTCTGTGGCGTATCTTCTTCCTTATATGGAAGAAGAGAATCGTAAACGTACTCAGAGTTCTGCCAAACAGAAATTCCTAATCGCAACAGTAAAGGGGGACGTTCATGATATAGGAAAGAATATCGTGGGTGTAGTCCTCGCATGTAATAATTATGAGGTCATTGATCTAGGAGTGATGGTTCCTTGCGAGAAGATCTTGGAAGAAGCCAAACTTCATAACGTAAATATTATCGGTTTATCCGGATTAATCACTCCTTCCTTGGATGAAATGGTCCATGTGGCTGCGGAGATGCAAAGAACCGGTTTTGATATTCCCTTATTGATCGGTGGAGCCACTACAAGTTCCGCCCATACTGCTGTTAAGATCTCCGAAAGATATGATCAGCCTGTGGTGCATGTGATCGACGCCTCTCGCGTAGTAAACGTAGTTGGAAAGCTTTTGAATCCTTCCCTAAAAGAAGAGTATGTGAAGCAAATCAAAGAGGATCAAAAAACCCAAAGAGAGATCTATTTTAATACTAGAAGCGATCGTAAGTTAGTCTCCATCGAAGATGCAAGAGAAAATCGCTATGTGACTGATTGGAATGTCACTAAAGTCTCTAAGCCGAATTTCGTTGGAGTAAGGGTTTTTGACGAAGAGATATCTTTAGATGAGCTTCTTCCTTATGTAGATTGGTCTCCTTTCTTCCAGGCTTGGGAGTTAAAGGGCAGGTATCCTTCTATCCTAGAGAATGAAACTTATGGAAAGCAAGCAAGAGAGCTATTTAAGGATGCTCAGAAGCTATTGGAAGATATTATTCCGAATAAGCGCTACCGCACGAAAGGGGTGATCGGGATCTTCCCCGCAAATAGCGTAGGTGACGATATAGAAGTCTATGAAGATGAAAGTCGAACAAAAATAAAGAAGGTCTTTCATACTCTTCGTCAACAGATCAGTAAGGAAGGCAAAGAAGAACCTAATTATTGCTTGGCGGATTATGTTGCTCCGAAAGAAAGCGGTGTTGCCGATTATATCGGTGGATTTGCGGTTACTGCGGGCCATGGCGTGGAAGAATTTGCTGCTTTATTTGATTCTAAATTAGATGATTATAATTCTATAATGTCCAAAGCGCTCGGTGACAGATTTGCCGAGGCATTCGCCGAATACATGCACTTGAAGGTCCGTAAAGAGATTTGGGGTTACGCTTCAGATGAGAATCTTTCAGCCGAGGAATTGATTCGCGAAAAGTATCGTGGGATCCGTCCTGCTGCGGGATATCCTGCGAGTCCAGACCATACGGAAAAACGGACTTTATTCGATTTGCTGGATGCGGAGCACAATACTGGGATCACCCTTACCGAACATTTTGCGATGTGGCCAGCGAGTTCTGTCAGTGGACTTTATTTCGCGCATCCGGAAGCGAAGTATTTTGCCGTTGCAAAGATCAATAAGGATCAGGTAGAAGATTATGCCAAACGGAAGGGAATTTCCGTTTCGGAAGCAGAAAGATGGCTCGCTCCAAATTTGGCGTATGACCCCCAAGAGGCAGTTTCGAAAGTCTAACTAGAGATGAAGCCTTTTGTCGAAGTTACTACAGGTCCCGGGCACGTAGCTCATAGTGAATATTCTTATGAACTGGCTCCTGGGGCTGAATTTGCATTCCACCCTTGGTTGGCCTCGAAAATCCGAGAAAAGATCGGTCGAGAAGATCTTTGGCTGAAGGTCCGTGAGATCAGCTGCGACGAGGTGAGTTGCCCAGTAACGGAAACTCAGATAGATGTGATCGACCAGAGTGCAAACTCCGTTCTACTTTTGAGATTTGGTAGAAAAAAAGAGCAAATCAACAAGCTCGATCTACAGTTGGCCTTCGATCGAAAGAAGAATTTGTAGTATCTTCGACAAACCTTCCTAATCCACAACCAATCCAGACAATAACTTCTCAAAGTTCGCCTTCTCTTTGTCGAACTGGTTTTCCAAAGTGAAGGTGGAGAACTGGATGGAACCGAAGGATCCACTGGTAATGAAAGTATAGAAAATCAATTTAAGGCCCTTGGTATGAGCTTTATAGGTCACTATTTTGCCTAATGTTCCGTTGATGGAGCAATCCTCAATGTTTAGGATCCGTGCTTCCGGGTCGGATTGGTTTATGCTTAGAATGAGTAATTCTGGAAAGTTTTCGAGCGGAATTTCTGCTCCGTCATAGATCGCCATTGCATTCGAACTTTTGCTCGGATTGACGAAATGGAACTCTGCAAATTCAGGATTGCTCGCCACAAGGTTCCAATCGTTGGGATTAAAGAAGATGGAATATTTGCCGAATTTACTCTTTGCGCTCGCACTCATGTCCTTGTTTTTTGCTAAATTTCGGGCCGAGCCTTGTTTCTTTTCTATCTGCGACTTTGGATCTGGAGCATATTGCCAGGTATAGTCGTCCTTAAGCAGAACCTTCTTTCCTGCTTTGGTATAAACCGACTCCTCCGAACGTAGAGACAAAGAGAAGAGTATCAGAAGCAATACAGAGGTTTTTTTCATGATTAACGCTTTAGAATGTTCTGAAAATCCGGTGGATTGAGGGAATATACAAAAAGAAGCACCCAAAAGCCGTCGAAGTTACTACAAAATCCGACCTAACCATCCACTCTATTTCGGGCTATTTGGAGAACTTTCGGAGAATCTATACTTCACTCCCAAAAGGCCTTGGACTTCCGGGGTCAACAATCCGTCCGTATTGGGGAATGGCTGGTGGAGCGGTAGTCTGACCAATCCTTCGAAGCTCAGGTTCTTTGTGGAGATGGAAAAGCCTGGGTTTACATAATATTCGTAGCCTTGCTGCCAGCCCCTGAATGCAGGAGGTGTGTCGACGACTAAGAAGGTCTTGTCATTGAAGCGTTTGATCCCCGAAAATTGTAAAAAGAAATCCATTTTGTTCAGCGTGCTCGTATTCGAGATCAATGAATACGAGATCCCGATAGAAGACTTTGCCGATTCGGGGATCGCCAAACCCACGTTATTCCCTGCCATTCTCCAGCCCACGTCCATTTGGATCCCGGCGCGTCCCAATAGATAACCGAAGAGTATATTCCCCGCTTGGTTATCCAATCCTTTGGAAAGGTTTTGGTTTCCTCCGGGCAATGCAGCCGTAGTGCTTCGAACGTCGGTTAACGGATCGTACGCTCTCTTTTCCGAAGCAGTTCCTACGTAGGCTTCTGTCTTCGAATCCTTGCTTTGGCTCATGGCTAAGCCCATCACGAATATTTCTTCTCTTCCGAATGCAGGATATAAGGAAAAGAATTCTCTCTTTTGTAAATGGACTCTCGGTTGAGAAGGTGCCTTGGTTGTAAATCCTGGGATGGATTCTAAGGCAGAAGGCTCGTTCGGGAAATATTCCTCGAAGACTTTCATTTCATAAGGATGTTTGAATGTAGCCGCGGAGAAGAAACGCACTGGTGTTTCTTCTTCCTTCTTCTCATTTGTTTCGTTAGAGGACCCTTTTAGCTGGATCGGAGACTTCTTCGAGGAAAATACTCCGAAGGAATCCCAAAAAGGGGAATTGCTTTCTGCATATAGCACCGACAAACTGAGAAGAAAGGGGCCTAAAATAGGGAGATATGGATGGGTCTTTTTTTTGGGGCCTGGTCCGGGCGTATGCATATGGAAATCGAGATCATCTGCCATCTTTGGATTCGTTTCCACCCTATATTTATTGATATATGACGAAATTATCTGCTTTGCCAATGAAAAATCCGTCTTATTCTCCGAAAAATGTCCTTTTGAAAATTCTTTTGGAAGCGAGCTAGCATGAATACCCGGATCAAAAACTTCGGACCCTGCAAGATAGAAAGTCCCGCTGGTTACGAATATTATACTGCTGACGAATCGAAGGTCATTTTTAGGACCGTCTTTGAGACGGATGAAAGTTGGCAAGAATACAAGAGCGCCGGGGTGGAATTCTTTGAGCAAGCCGGGCCTAGAAAGGAAATTTATTTCAATCCCAAGGACGTGACCGCGGGGATCGTAACCTGCGGCGGTCTTTGTCCCGGGATCAATGACGTGATCCGCGGCATCGTGATGGAATTAAATTATAGATATGGAGTGAAACGGATCCTTGGTTTTCCATACGGATACCAAGGCTTGGTCAAGAAATACGATCATAAGCCGATCGAGCTGACCCCGGAAAACGTGGCCCATATAGGAAGGGACGGGGGAAGCATCCTCGCTTCCTCTCGTGGGAACCAAGAGGCCACGGATATGGTGGATCGTCTCTCCTTGTACGGTGTAAAGATCCTCTTCTGTATAGGAGGGGACGGGACATTGAGGGGAGCCAAGGAGATCGTAAAGGAGATCGAGAGAAGGGGGGAGCAAATCTCCGTCATCGGCGTGCCCAAGACCATCGATAACGATATCAATTACGTGCAAAAAACATTCGGTTTTTCTACTGCATTTTCCAAGGCAATGGAAGCGGTGGAATGCGCTCATGTGGAATCCAAGGGAGCTCCGAACGGGATCGGTGTGGTCAAGCTTATGGGCCGTCATTCCGGTTTTATTGCAGTGAATGCTGCTCTCGCTTCTCAGAATGTGAACTATTGTTTGATCCCTGAGGTTGATTTTGATCTGCAAGGGAAGGGCGCCTTCTTGGACATCTTAAAGAAGAGGATCCAAACACGCAAACATGCTGTCATCATTGTGGCAGAAGGTGCGGGCCAAAAATTCTTCGGAAAGAATGAAGAAAGAGACGCCTCCGGAAATCTGAAGTTGGGTGATATCGGCGTCTATCTCAAGAATTCCATCCAGGATTTTTTCAAATCGGAGAAGATCGAGGTAAACGTAAAGTACATCGATCCTAGTTATATCATTCGTTCTATTCCTGCGAACCCGGAAGATTCTATTTTCTGCGGCTTCCTGGCCCAGAATGCTGTCCATGCTGGAATGGCGGGGAAGACGGATATAGTCATCGGAATGTGGAATAATGTATTTACCCATCTCCCTATCGATATTGCGATCCAGGAAAGGAAGGTTTTGCAGCCTACAAGAAGCACTTTGTGGAGAACCCTACTTGCATCAACCGGGCAACCTGCCCACATGAATGCAGAGGATTAGAAGAAGTTTAGAATATTCTAATTGAGTCGAACTAAGACTAGAGTGTAGTCGTCGTGAGGATCCGCTTCTCCTCGGAACGCATCAGTGGTATCCAGGATCAGATCCTTTAGGTTTTCGACCGGCATATCCCCGTTGCGTTCCACGAGTTTGGCGAGATTCTCTAAAGAATACATTTCTCCGCCTTCGTTTGTGGTCTCGCTCACTCCGTCCGTATAAAGAACGAGTAGATCTCCCGGTTGGTATTCTACCTCATGCTCTTCGATCTCGGATTCCTTGATCCCCAGAGGCATTCCCTTTCCGGAAAGAAGGATCACTTTCTTGTCCTTGGCCTTGTACAATAATTGCTCGTTATGGCCGGCGCTAGAATAACGTATCCTCTTCTTGAGCATATTGATCCGGGTTAGCATCACTGTCACGAACATGAAGTATCCCGACTTCTCTTGGATGATCCGGTTTGCTCCCATAAGGCTGATGCTTGTAGAAGAATTCCTCGCGACCTCACCCGCGATAATCGTCTTGGAGAACTCCATGAATAATGCTGCGGAGATCCCTTTGCCGGAAACGTCTGCAATCAGGATACTTACTTCGTCCGGGTTATGATAGACCAGATCGTAGAAATCTCCTCCGATCTCCTTGGAAGCGGTATAGGAAGTTTCTATCTCTAGTAGATGCATCTTCTTCGGGATATTGGGAAGAGAGTTGATCTGGATCTGAGAAGCGATCTGCATATCCCTTCGGATAGAGGTTAACTTCTCCTTTTGGTTCTTTGCAAGAAGGCTATTGTATGCTTCCGCGATCTGGTTGGAGATCGTGCTTAGAATGGAGAGGTCCTGGTGAGAGAAACTGTCTGCGCTCTTCTTATCTGCTGCGTTTAATATCCCGATGATAGTCCCATCTTGTCGGATCGGTACTGAAACAAAGGATTTGGTCTTGTATCGGTTCGGGTTGAGAAGGGTAGGACTGATATCGGTCACTCCCTGCACGAGCAGTGCCTTTCCCTCGGAAAGGATCTGGTTCAGGATCCCTCTGGACTCGTCCACTAGATGGGACTCTTCTTCCAAATTGAAGCCGACTGACTTGGATAACTCGAAGGCCTTGGTCCTTGGATTCTGGAAGATCAAAGAAACTCTTTCCGCTCCCAGTACGTCGGAGATGGAATGCACAGTAAGATTTAAGAATTCGTTTAATTCGCTGATATTCGAAATGGCCTGACTGATCTGAAAGAGACAGTCCAGTTCTCTCGCTCTTGCTTTCAGATCCCGGATCAATCTTCGGTTCCTGATGGAGATTGCCGCTAGATCGGAAAGATATTCTAATATTTTAATATCCTTGCTCGTGAACTCCGGCCTTTCCATGGAATTGACGGCTTCTAGGACTCCCTGCATTTCGCCTTGCGCCTTCATGGGAACACAGATCAGGTTTCTTGTGGTGAATCCGACGGCGTCGTCTATATCTCTATAGATCCTAGGATCGTTTGCTGCATCGTTTACGATCACCGGTTCCAAAGTTTCGAGAACCATTCCGGCGATCCCTTTTCCTCTAGGAACTTTTAACTCTGTAAGAGAATCTCCCTTGTCGCCCTTGGCCACCTGAAAGACTAGGCAATCTTCTTCTCTATCGTAAAGAAGTAGGGAACAGCCTTCCGTGTTTAAGACATCTTTGGTTGTCTCTATGATGATCCCAAGAAGTTCTTCTAGGTCGTCCGTAGAGTTGATACGAGCTGTTATGTCGGAAATCAGTGCAAGAGAGAGCTGTTTGAAACTCATTTGGGGTCGCGGTTCTTCTGTTTTTGTATGATCTTAGAATCGGAGGGTTTATTCAAATCTAAATCCAAAGCTTGTCAAGGAGATTCGAAACTTCTCTCGGATCTACTTGATTTTCCACTTACTCGATCAAGGAACCGATCCCTTGGTCGGTAAAGATCTCGATCAGAATAGAATGAGGGACTCTTCCGTCAATGATATGAGTTCTGCGAACTCCTTGGTCGATTGCGGTGAGGCAGCATTCCACCTTAGGGATCATTCCTCCAGTAATATCACCTTTTTTGATATAATCCTTTACTAAAGCTCTGTTCAGGCCGGTCACAAGTTTTCCATCGATCAGGATCCCGCTCGTATCCGTAAGAAGGATGAGTTTTTCCGCCTTCAAGGCACCTGCAAGTTCTCCCGCGAATGTGTCCGCATTGATATTCAGGGATTCTCCCTTTGCGGATTCCGCCACCGGAGAGATCACCGGGATAAATCCTTTTTCTTGAAGGGAAAGAATGACTGTGGGATCTATCTTGTCTATCTTACCTACGAGACCCACATCGATCAGCTCTCCGGACTTTCCTTCGACGTCCACTTCTATCTTGGTCTTAGAAGCCACTGCAAGATTTCCGTCCTTGCCGGAGAGACCCACTGCGTTTCCACCTTGGGTATTGATCATAGAAACGATCTGTTTATTGACCTTTCCTGTGAGGACCATCTCTACCACGTCCATGGTCTCGGCGTTCGTGACCCTATGCCCGTGCACGAACTCTGTCGGGATCTTTAGTGTATCCAGAAGGCTATTGATCTCGGGTCCGCCTCCGTGAACGATGATTGGATGGATGCCTACGTATTTGAGGAGTACGATGTCTTTCGCGAACGATTCCTTTAAGTCGGCCTTTGCCATTGCGGCTCCGCCGTACTTGATCACCACTGTTTTGCCCGAGTATTTTGTGATATAGGGAAGGGCTTCCAGAATATGGTTGACCCTTTCGAAGGAATGTTCCATACCAAACAGAGAATTCACATGCCCCTGAGCTGTCGATTCCGAAATCCGAAAGCTTTCCTTCTTCTAAAACTCTGAAACAGTAACGTAATGAACCCAAAAGAAAATCCGCAAAATCCCGGAACTATATTACTTACCGGGGGAAGTGGCGGTCTCGGAAGGGCGTTGGTTTCCCTTCTAAGCGATCTGAATTACAAAATCTTGAACTGGGATGTATTGCCTCCTAAGTCTATTCTTCCGAATGAGACTTATTATAAAATAGATCTGACCTCCGTCTCGGAATTGGATAAGGCATGTGGAATGCTTAAGGCCGAATTTCTTTCGGGACCTTCTCCCAAGGAGTCGCCGCTGAACGGTTTCGTGCATTCTGCAGGATACGGCGGACCCTATCACAAGATCACAGAAGTCTCTCTTGATGAATGGGAAAGGATCTTTGCGATCAATCTTCGTTCCGCATTTCAGATCACCAAGTCTTTGCTTCCCGTCTTTGCAGAGAGAAAATACGGTCGTTTGGTCTATATTGCCTCTTCTCTTTCCGTGCAAGGGAGTGCGTTATCTGTTGCTTACTCTTCTTCTAAGCACGGTATTGTAGGTTTTGCTAAATCTATCGGAGCGGAATGGGGAGAAAATGGGATTACTGCGAATGCGATCAGTCCCGGTTATATGGAAACTACGATGGGCATCCAAGAAGACCAAGTAAACGACCATCGCAAAAAGATAATAGATATGACTCCCGTAAAGAAGATTGCAGATCCGAGTGAGATCGCCAGGGTCGTTGCTTTTTTACTTTCTCCGGAATCGGGTTATATCAACTCTGCAAACTGGACCGTGGACGGAGGGATTACTTCGATCTAGATCTTTTTGGAGACGCCTGTTTCTGTTTGCTATTCTTGGAGTTTGTCTCGGAGACCTTAATTTCCTTATTCCAATGTAGGAATTTTTCCCGGATCGCAAGAGCTTCCGGCTTTGCCTTCTCGTCTATCCAAAGCTCGCAATTCGAAGGAGAAGAATCGAACTTGATCTTCCTCTTTAGGATCTGTCCTCGTCTGGATATTAATATCTCCGCCCCTTTCTTTGGCTGATATTGGTTTAGTAATTCTTTATATGTTTCCGGAAGGGTCCTTCTTCCATCGATCGAGATCCATTCATCGCCCACATTGATATCGGTATCCTGGATGGATTTGCCTAGTAGGATCTTGGTTATGATCAGTTTTCCTCTGTCTTCCTTCACTCTAAAGCCAGGTTCCAGTTTCGGTTTAGAAGGAGTTCTTTCGATCCCGGCGAGATGTAAATAGGCTTCGATCGGGATCCGTTTGGGCTCGCCGATATAGGCGTCGAATTCTAATTTTAGATCCAAACCAGTGGCCTTCTTAGCGGCTTGGAAGAACTCCGCCTTGGTGAATCCTCTCTTCTTTTCTTGGTGATATTGCTTGTTTAAGGCCTGCATCACATCGAATAAGGACTTCTTTCCTTTGGTTTCGGAAAGAATATAAAGATGCATTGCGATAGAGAGCACAGCTCCTTTCGTATAATAAGAGATACCCGTATTCGAAAAATTCGGATCGAAGGGGCGATTGTAATATTTGGTCCAAGCGGTGAAACTGGAATCTTCCAGGCTCATCCAGGATTCTCCGGCGGATTCTTCCAGCTCCAGAATATCCTTCCAGATCTTGTTCAGATACTGCTGGGGAGTATAGATATCGCAAAGAAGAAGGAAATAGGCATCGAAGAAGCTTGTGATCCCTTCTGCGATCCATAATTCCTTGGTGAGATTCGGCTTTTGGTAATCGAAGGGCCCTAATGCGATAGGACGGATCCGCTTTACATTCCAATGATGGAAGTACTCGTGAGAAAGGAGCTCCATTAGAGTTCTATAATTTTCCGGACTACGAAAACCGTTCGGATCGTATTGATTGACGCTGGAGTTTAAGTGTTCCAATCCGCCGTACAGATTCTCAGTCATGTCTAGGATAAACAGATAATACCGGTTTTCGGTCCCTCCCATATGGGTGATCTGCGTTTTCATGATCGTTTCCAGATCCTTTGCGATCTTCTTCTTATCGGCAGAAGGGACGTCCCCTAGAATAACCAGATCGAAGGCACAGCCTTGGACAGAAAAGGTGATCTCCTTCTCGTTCGAGAGAAGGAGAGGTGCATCAAAGAATTCGTCGAAGTTCTTGGCTTTCCAGGTATTCTTGGAGCCTTCCTTCTTCTTTAATCCTGTATGACAATAACGGAATGGAGCGAGATTCTTCCAGGAGACTTCGACCTCTAGATAGAGTTTGTCTTTGGGATAGAGAAAGGTAGCAGGCGGATGTACCAGTATCAATTCGCTCGTGAAATAATTAGTACGGACAGTATGTTCGTATCCGTATACTAAATAAGAAATTTTGAATGTTTCACCCTTGGAATGTATTTTCCAAGTATCCAGTTCGATCTGCTCTAAGGTCCAGCCTGGTCCGGGACTCACGAAATCCAGTTTATGGATCGACTTGGAATAATCTCGGATCTTATACGAACCGGGAGACCAGTTCGGAATGCAAAGAAGAGTTTCCTGTTTGTCTGGATGGACTTCCATTTCCACCCGAAGTAAATGTTGATGAGGTTTGTACGTGTCTAGGGAATATTTTACGATCACGCCTTAGGCACCGGCCTCTTTCAAAATAGCCTCCAAGGTCTCGGCTACGGTTCTGGTAGGATCTACTTTTCTCCAAACCTTGCGAATGGTGCCGTCCGGTCCGACTAGAAAGCTGTCTCTGGACAGTCCTTTGAAGACTCGACCCTGCCATTCTTGGTCCCCGTACACACCTAAGGGTCCGCTCAGAGTTTGTTTCGGATCGGATAAGAGGGGAAAGCTGAGATTGAATTTGCCGATAAACTGCTTATGGCTATCCAGGGAGTCGGAACTGATCCCGAATACTCTTGCTCCCGCTTTCTTGAACTCGTCTAGATTGTCTCTGTACGAACAAGCCTGCTTTGTACAACCAGGAGTATCGTCTTTCGGATAGAAATATAATAATGTCCAAGAACCGGCAGAATCTTTAGGAAGATGCACCGTATTTCCATCTGAACTTTCCAGGCTCACCTCTGGTAGCTTCTTTCCTTCCCATGTGTCGGACATAAACGCCTCCCGATTTCTCTACGGATAGTTTCATCCAAAATCGTTTTAGAGAAAAGGAAAAAAACCGCTAAAAACCTTGAATTATCGAGGTTTTTCACATCAAATATACTGCTCTCGAATTCGATTATATGTTTTCAAAACCAAGGGCTTTCATACGAAGGAAAGAGATCTCTTTCTTCGTAAAAAACGAAAAAAAGACGAATAACGCATGGCGCAAATATACAAAACTCTTTCAGCTCGGAAAATCTTCCTACTCGCATTCGTATCTCTGGTCCTTCTGCCGAACCTCCTCTTCTCTCAAGAGAATGGATCCCTATCCAAATGGAAGGACATAGACTTAAAAAGATTGGATTGGTATTCCATCCAAGGTTTTCAAAAAGAATATATCCAGGGCTTTAATGAGAGCGGTCCCTCCGTTCTGAAGATCGAAACATTCCCTATCGTCCTAAACCAACTCTATAATACCCCAGTTTCCGACAAGTTGCAAGAGTTCACCGTCCAGACCTCTTTCGAGCTAACTGAAGAGACCAAGAAGGACATATTTGTAAGTCCCATCCGACTGTTCTTAAGTTTTATCGGGGAGAATTGGGAGATCTATCTGAACGGTCATCTTCTTCGCAGGGAGATCCATCTCAGTCCGGAAGGAAAGATGAAGGAAAGAAGATCCTTTCGGGATCTAGAACTCATAGTAGACTCTAGTTTATTGCAAGAAGGGAAGAATACTCTCGTCTTCCATTTGCTTGGGGACGCTCCGGGCATCCTTCTTTCACAAGATAATTTCCTGACTCCTACGAATCTGGATCTGGGATTCTATGTGAACGGGGATTATACTCTGGGAATAGAATACGATTTTTCCAGACAGATCGGAATGCTCATCAACCTGAGCTTGAATACGATCTATATCTTTTTCGGTCTCTACCATCTTCTTATCTTTTCCAAGAGAAGAGCGGATAAGTACAATCTGTATTTCGGGGTCTTCTCCATTTCCATGGCGATCTATTCCCTCAGTCGGTCCTCCATCATTTTTGATTTTGTACAGGACACTAGCTTGATCACAAGAATGGAATATGGATCGGTCGCACTTTTGGCCCCTCTCTTCCTTCTATTCTTGCATGATTATTTTTACGGGTCTACTCTTCCTAAATGGCCAATCCTTTCTATTTCTAGTCTTAGTTTTGTGATCTTCTTCTTTTCCTTATTGGCGCCGTTCCGGTATTTGATCACGAGCTTGAGGATATGGCAGATCTCCATCATTCCTTCCTTGGTATATATGTTGTACTTCATGGGAAAGGCAGTCTATCTGAAGAAGAAGGATTCTTCCGTGATGGCGATCAGTCTCTTCATCATCGTATTTTTGGCGGTTTACGATCTATTGGATTCCATGTTCTTCCGACTGGGATTCAGATTCATGCAATTTGCATATCTTCTTTTTGTAATATCCTTAACTACGATCCTGGCGAATCGTTTTATCGCTTTGTATAGACAATCCGAGGATCTGAATATAGAGCTCAGTCATCAAAAACTGGAATTGGCTAGACAGAAGAACGCATTCTTCCGATTCGTTCCTATGCAATTCTTAAGCGTGCTTGGAAAGGATTCCGCAGTGGACGTGAACCTGGGAGACTCCGCGCTAAGAGAAATGAGCGTTCTGTTTACGGATATTCGTTCCTTCACCACTATTTCAGAGAAGATGACTCCGGAAGAGAACTTTCGCTTTATCAACGGGTATCTTGCAAGAATGGAGCCTCTCATCCAGAAGTATGAGGGCTTTGTGGACAAGTTCATGGGAGACGCAATCCTCGCTCTCTTCTCCTCCGAAAAATCCGCTACTTCAGATACTACTTGGGATGGGAAGTCCGCTGCGGACCGGGCCGTTCTCGCTGCCATTGAGATGAGAAGGCGAGTGAGGGAATTAACGGAAGAAGTCAAGGAAGGCCACGGTCATATCAAAGGGGTCCGGATCGGTATCGGGATCAATACAGGAAATCTAATGTTAGGAACGGTTGGATCCTCCCATAGATTGGACACGACTGTGATCGGGGACACAGTGAATGTGGCATCTCGCTTAGAGAGCTTAACGAATTTGTACAAGGCAGATATACTCGTCACTCAGAATACTCTCTCCAGTCTCACGATCGCGGATGAGCTCGCCGTGAGGGAAGTGGATTCGGTCGTAGTCAAAGGAAAAAGCCAACCGATTGTGATCTATGAGATCTACGAATCCGACGATCCGCATATCCGAAAACTCAAGGACGCAACCCTTCCTCTCATTTCGAGAGGGATCATTCTATACAAGGTGGGAAATTTCAAAGAGGCCCTTCTCAATTTTGAACAAGCTCTGAAAGTATATCCGGAAGATATTGTTGCGATCTTGTATAGAAAGCGTTGCCAAGAATATATTGAATCCCCTCCTCTAGGAAATTGGATCGGGGTCCAACACCTTTTAGAGAAATAGAGTTTCGTTTTTCGCTTTCCAACCGGTTAGGAAATCCTGAAACTAACCCCTATGATTTCTTATCCGGTTTATAAACTGATCCATATACTTGGAATCTTATTCTTATTCTCCGCGTACGGCGGTTTGGCACTTCATGTTATAGGCGGGGGCACGAAAGAAAACGCTCCTAGAAAATTGATCGCTCTTGCTCACGGCATAGGAATGACACTGATCCTCCTAGGCGGTTTCGGGATGCTAGCCCGTATCGGGATCTTGACTGCCTTTCCTGGTTGGGTGATCGCTAAGATCGTTCTTTGGTTAGTATTCGGCGGGGCTCTGACCGTATATTACAAAAAACCGAACTTCGCAAAAGTGCTTTGGTACGGACTTCCTATATTAGGTACATTCTCCGCATACCTCGCATTGTACAAACCTTTCTGATCGAACGGATCGGATCATTCTATAAAAAACGATCTAGTGGGGGATGAGTATGGCAAAGACGATCGCTTCTAAGAGTAAAAAGGCTTCTACTTCCGTAAAGAAGGCTACCGACCTGAAACCGATCCAGGATTTCATAGGATCCCGAGATCTTCCTGCTCCAGTAGATCGTCTGGAAGATGTAAGAAGAAGGGCAAGAAGGTTCCGAGAGAGATTTCTCTCCGGACCTCAAATACTATATTACAAATCCTTTGATCTGGTCCGGGTGCCTTATCCTACGAAGTATGCGCTCTTGAATGCCTTTTCCCTTCCCACACCGTTTCTGCATATTATCAACCGCCTCTTCATCATCCAATACAAGAGCTCAAACGGGGTCAAGACCCTCCTATTCTCTCCGTCGGATGTGGACGCAAACGCGGAGACACCTTTTTTTAAGAGACTGTCCCAGAGCTTTGGGCCGTTTCAGGATCTAGGTCGTAGGATCATGGCTCCGACTCTCAATACAGTCGAAGATTGTTTGAAGAAGGTAGGAATCTCTCCCGAGCAAGTGGACTATATTTCGTACGATCATTTGCACACGCAAGATCTTCGCAAATGGTTGGGTGCGAACGGACAGCCGGGTTATTTCCCAAATGCCAAGTTGCTTGTGATGAGAGAAGAATGGAATTCTATCCAAGGACTTCTTCCTCCTCAATCCGACTGGTACTGTCCGAACGGTTCCGGTGGGATCTCAATGGACCGGATCGTTCTATTGGATTCGGACACGGAACTCGGGGGAGGTCTTGCACTGATCCGCACTCCCGGACATACGTATGGAAATCATAGCCTTGTCGCAAATACTCCGGAAGGGATTTTCGTAAGTAGCGAGAATGGAGTGAGCGCGGATAGCTACAATCCTCTGAATTCCAGGATCCCTGGAGTCCGTAAATACGCAAAGAATAGCGGAATGGAAGTCATCTTGAACGGGAACACCCTGGAGCTCGGTTTGGATCAGTACATTTCTATGGTCTTGGAGAAGGAGATTGCCGGGGTCTCCAAAAGGAACCCTGATTTTTATAACGTTATGCCTTCTTCCGAGATGAGCGGGTTCTGGCTTTTTCCGGGGACGAGCCCCACATTCTCCTTCGGGCAACTGGAGTTCGGGACCCCAGTCATTAAATAAGAAGTATATTATAGTTTTTTTATGAATATTTTTATCACTGGCGCGAGCGGGGGATTGGGCAGGAGCCTGGCGGAGAGAGCTTACACGGAAGGAAATCGTCTTTTTCTTACGGATATCAATGAGAAGGCTCTGAAAAACCTGATCTCACAACATAAATGGGATAAGGATAGAGTAGCATTCTCCAAGCTGGACGTAAGTTCTCCTTCCGATTGGAAGAAGTGCATGGACCTTCTTTACAAGAAATGGGCGAGACTGGACATTCTGATGAATGTGGCCGGCTATCTTCTTCCAGGATATATCTATAATGTCACTACTAAGGACATAGATCGCCATATGGACATCAATGCGAAAGGGTTGATGTACGGCACCAGAGAGGCATCGGTCAGAATGGTGGCGCAAGGCGACGGGCATATTATAAATATTGCATCTTTAGCGGGAGTCGCTCCGATTCCTGGGATCTCATTGTATTCTACTTCTAAATTTGCGGTTCGCGGATTCTCCCTCGCGGTAGCCCAGGAATTAAGAGAAAAGAATGTATTCGTGAGCGTGGTCTGTCCGGATGCGATCCAAACCCCGATGTTAGATCTACAAAAAGATTACGAAGAAGCATCCATGACCTTTTCCGGGAATCGCTATCTCAAGACGGAAGACGTAGTGAACGTGATCTTTAAGAAAGTAATCCCTAAAAAGCCTTTAGAAGTATTGATCCCTGGATCTCGTGGATTTTTGGCAAAGGTCGCTAGCTTCTTGCCTGGAGTGAATGCGTTACTCGGTCCTTCTCTTAAGAACAAGGGAAGGAAAAAGCAGGCCAAATACGGTCACTGAAATTGGATCTGGCATACTATTTCAATTTAGCGGGGGTCACAGTCTTCGCAGTATCCGGAGCACTCGCTGCCGCAGAAAAGAAAACCCATCATAACGACGCATTCAGCGTATTCTTTACTGGATTCATCACCGCTATCGGAGGCGGGACGCTACGGGATATTACCTTGGGGAATTATCCTGTCTCTTGGGTATCCGATTCCAATGTGCTTTGGGCGATCTTCATTGGATTCGTGATCACCATCGTGTTCCCAAGATACTTATTAAAAATGAAGACCGGTATTTTTCTATTCGATACGATCGGAATAGGGATCTATACGGTGATCGGAACGAGGATCTCTTTACTAGCGGGAGTGAATCCGTTTGCGGCTGCAATCTTAGGGATGATCTCGGCCGTATTCGGAGGAGTGATCCGAGATACTCTGATCAACGAAGTCCCTATGATCTTTAGAAAGGAGATCTATGCAACCGCTTGTCTTGTGGGAGCGGTCCTGTATATTCTCTTGGAAAGACTAGAAGTCAACGTAGAGATCAATACGGCAGTTTCTGCATTTGCAGTCATACTCGCTCGGATCATCGCAGTAAGATTTAATCTTTCCCTGCCGAAATTCCGTTTGCCCGAATAGAGCATTGTCTTAGGATCCATATCCGGATTCATTGGAGAGGATAAGTGCGTAAAGAAAGTTCTAAAAACAAAGTCCTTTGGGTATTGTTGATCGCAGTGATAGCGATCTTCTTAGCTAAACCTAAGGACAATGGAGCCGGATATTCCGACTATTTTCAAAAACTGAATCAGGAATTAAGATCTTCTGGTCCCGGAAAACCCATCGTTCTATTAGATCTGGATCGATTGGATGCGAATTTAAAGGTCTTAAAAGAAAAGATCCAACCTCCTTTGCAGTATAGGGTAGTGGTAAAATCCCTTCCATCTCTCGATCTTCTGAGATATATCGTCCGAGAAACAGGCTCTAAACGGTTGATGGTCTTTCATTCGGGAGACCTGATCATGCTTCTAGGCGATCCTGAATTCCAAAAATTTGATATACTTTTAGGAAAGCCGATGCCTGTCGCGGCACTCTCCGATATCTATTCCAAGACCAAGAAAGAAAATTTTCAAAAAGTACAATGGCTTTCGGATACTTCTTCTAGAATAGAGCAATACTTGGATTTTGCAAAGAAGAAGGATCTAAAACTAAGACTTAATTTGGAGATCGATATAGGACTTCATAGGGGAGGGTTTGCGGACCCGGAGGCTTCTCTGCAAGGATTGGAACTCATCCATAAGAATCCGGATCGTTTGCAATTCTCCGGATACATGGGCTATGAGCCACATGTCGCCTCTGTGCCGGTGATCTTCGGAGACAAGGTCTCCGCGATGGAGGGATCCCTAGTTGAATCTCTCCAGAGATACTCCTCTCATATAGAATTAGGAAAACGTAAATATCCGGAACTATTTGGATCCGATCTCACTTTCAATGGAGGGGGGAGTAAGACCTATAAGTTCTATCAAAAACACATTGGAGTTGTTAACGATGTCTCTTTAGGCTCGGCCCTGGTAAAACCCACAGACTTCGATGTGGATAGCTTAGAAGAACATACTCCTGCAGTTTTTATAGCGACTCCGGTTTTGAAAAGATTGGAAGGCACAAAGATCCCGTTCTTGGAGTCTATTTCTTTTCTATTTCCCCTTTGGGATCCGAACCAAGAGTTGACCTATTTCATTTACGGAGGAGCCTACTCCGCGAAGAAGGAATCCCCTAAGGGTTTGCAGGATAATTCCTTATTCGGCGCGAGCACGAACCAAGGGATTCTAAACGGCTCTAAGGCAACTCGGCTACAGCCGGACGATTACGTATTCTTTCGACCTACGCAAAGCGAGAAAGTGATGGCTGAGATGGGAGAGATCCATTTGTTGAGGGGAAGTAAGCTCTTCGGCATCTGGAAATGTTTTATTAATTAAAATGAATATAAGAGCGATTGCAGGTTATGCTTCTGCGGAGATGGGGATTACGGCTGTGGAAACTATGGCCCAGATCTATCTTCTGGAATTTTACGTTTCCATAATAGGGCTCAAGCCTTCCTTGTTCGGGTTGGCCATGCTCATTGCGATTCTGTGGGATGCGATCAGCGATCCGATCATGGGATTCATTTCGGATCGAACTTCTTTCACGACGGGGAGAAGAAGGGCCTATATTATAGTAGGAGGGCTGCTCCTCGGGATCGCAGTCTATTTTCTTTTCACCCCTCCAGCTTTAGAATCACAAACGGCTAAGTTTATTTATCTTCTCTCCTTATATTTTTTAACGAATACTTTCATGACGATCATCGCAGTGCCGCATATCGCGTTAGGAGGGGAGCTTACATCCCGGACCGACGAGAGGAATCAGGTCTTCGGATGGAGACTATTCTTTGCGAATCTAGGACTTTTGGCTGGATTGCTCTTACCTGCACTATGGGTGGGAGCAGGAGCGGATCTATTCGAATCCAGAAGTTCTTCCGCCTTGGTAGTGGGAGAACTTCTTATCTTTGTGTCTCTTCTTTCGTACGTTTCCACAAAAGGAAAGGATAAACCCTTGGAAAAATGGAAGAAGGACCCGGATCATATCGTTTCCGGTGGCTTTTCTGCCTTCCTTCAATCCACTCGCTCTATCTGGAAGAATAGGTTCTTTAGACCTTTGCTATTCGCATTTATCGTGGCTACATTTGCAAGGACCTTGAACTCTTCTATCGGTCTTTTATATTATAAGCAAAGATTATTATTAGAAGATTCTAAAGTAGTTACTCGTATCCTTCTTCCATTCGTGTTCTTTTTGATCCTCTCCATTCCTCTTTGGATCTATCTTGCAAATCACTTCGGCAAGAAATGGCCGGCTTTCTGGGGGAGCTTTCTCTTAGGGGTCATGACCGTTTTCTTATATCCGAATCTGCCTCCGGGATCGTATGAGGCTCCGTTGATCGCTGCATTCTTTGGAGGGATCTTTGCGGGTTCCATTCTCTTGTTCGATTCCCTTGTAGCGGATATAGTGGATTATGACGAGTTACTCTCGGGCGAAAAGAGGGAAGGTGCCTATTTCGGGTTCTGGAAAATGGCCACTAAGATCGTGAGGGCGATCGGATTCGCTTGTATCGGCTTCCTACTGGAAGCGATCGGTTATAAAGAAGGCTCCGCAATCCAGGATCCGGAGCTGGGCCATAATCTTACGATCCTATTCGGGCCGGTGGTGGGATGTTTCTTTATTGCAGGATCCTTAATATTCTCCAGATTGCAATTAACATCCGAGACCTATAAAAGGATACAGGATCTTTTGGTACGCAAACGTAGCATTCGCAAGAAGGCGAATGCCGGCGTTTCCGCCGGCTGAGAATTCAGTATTTGTACTTTCTCTTGATCTCCTTCAAAGCGTCTTGGATATGCTTCTGTCTCACCTGAGGTCGAAGATTCTTGCGGATCGGAAGATAACTCTCCGTGGTTGCAAGGCTCTTGTGTCCCAGAAAATCCCTGATATCCTCGAGGCTTTTTCCTTCTGCCAATTGATGAATGGCCCGGCTATGGCGCAGAGTGAATAACGTCACTTGGGCCTTAATACCCGCTGCCTTTGCCAAGTCTCCCACCAATCTCTCCACGTTCCTGGAAGTAAGATGGGTCCCTGCATATTTCCCGGGGAATAGGAAGGCGGACTTTTCGGTCCCTACTTCCTTCTCAAACTTCTTCAGTACTTTTTGCAATTCCGCATCCATCAAAACAATTCGGTTTTGGGTGGGAATCGGGGAGTCCACTTTGATCGTTCTCTTGGTCAGATCGAATTGACCCCATTTCAAACGAATGATCTCTCCCACTCTTAAGCCGCCGAAATAGGCGAGAGCGCAAAGAAGATGAGACCGATTCGATTCGGAGGCAAAATCCAATAGAATAGAAATATCCTTTTGGCTTAAGACCTTAGGAGTTTTGTATTCCCTTGCGGGCCTTCTGAAGTCCTCGAATATATTCATATCCAATACTTCTTCGAAGAACATTTTCAAAGAGCTGATATTAATTTGAATGGTAGAAGAAGAAACCTTCTTCTTACGCAGATGGTCGATGTACTTCTCAATATCTTTGGTAACTACTTTTTCCGCTGGTTTGTTTGCGAATAAAAGGAAGTCAAGATTGTATCTAAGATACGTGTATTCGGTAGCCTTCTTATAATTTCTCTGCCGAATAACTTTGATCAGTTTCTCGAAGGAAGCCTTATTCTTCCTCGGGACCTCCGTTTCTATCATGTCGGACCTCTAGTTCTATCTTTATCATTTTTATCTTTTTTTCTCCCGAAGGTGAAATGCCGTAAAGATATTTCTGATTTTACTAGAAGTCTGAAAATTAGGGAGTTCAACAAAAGGGCAGAACGCCCTTTTTATGTTAGGCCCAGCCGGATCTGCGTAGTATTTCCTCGCAGACTTCCTCTACGCTGCGGTCATCCAAGGCAATTTGAATGTCTGAATGCGCTCTATACTGAGGTAGTCTGGATTCCAAAATTGTTTTGTACGATAAGACAGAACTTAAAGGAGGTCTGGTCGGATCGTTCTGGATCTTTTCGATCAAGTATTCCGATTTTCTGGAGAGAGAGATCACAAACGAATTCTCTCTTAAGATACGGACCTTTCTCTCGCTTACGATCTCTTTTCCGGAATCGTCTTGATCGAATAGGATCCCGCCTCCGCAATCCAAGATCAGGTTTTGAGCCGAAGCAATTTTTTCCAGGATCTCATATTCCAGATCCCGAAACGGCTTCCAGTTCCCGGAATGGGACTTTACGAAATCAGGAATGGAAAGGCCGCCTGTGAGATAGACCGCGATCATATCCGTAGATAGGACCGGCTTTCCTGTGAGCTTGGATAGCTTGCGAGAGATTTTGGACTTTCCGACCCCTCTGGGACCGATCAGGGCGATATTTTTCAAACTGAGATTAGCTCTTCTATATGCTTAGCCATTTCGGGCAGAAGAGTATAATACATCTGTAAGTCTCCCTCCGTCACGCCCGTGATCTGTAAGGCTTTAGGAGAAAGTGGAATTCGTAAACCTCCTATGTCAATTCCCATTCCACCGACTAACACGATGCAATTCGCGATATGCACCACGGAAACTAATTCAGGGAAATGCACAGCCTTTTCAGGCTCCGTATAGAATTTTGCGACTTCGATCAGTTCTTCAGGGAAGTTCCATTTCGTCAGAAGTTTAGCGCCTGCCTCTTGGTGAGTATAACCGAAGAATTTCGCTTCCAGTTCCGTATAAAGGCCTTCGTAGTTTTGCAACTCGGTCCTAAATTGCATAAGCACGGTCGGGAAGAATTCGGAAAGGATGACCTTGCCAATATTATGCAAGAGTCCTGCGGTAAAAACAACGTCCTTATCTATCTTCAGTTTTTTCTGAACAGCGATCCTCATCGCAAGTTCTGCGACGATCAAGGAATGCAACCAATTCGCTTCGCCGTCCACTTGGTATCCTTTGAGTTCTTTCTTGAGGATACCCTTGGTCTCGTTTAAAAGAATGATCTCCCTCACAGTCTTGATCCCAAGGGTCATGAGGGATTCTTGCACTGTCTTTACCGGTTTGGAAGGACGGAAGTATGCCGAGTTGGAAAGCTTGATCACAGCCGCAGTAAGGCCAGGATCCTTGGAGATTTCCTTTGCCAGGTCCGCGATCACCACATCCGGTTTGCTTGCCATTTCCATGACTTTGCTGACCACGGAGGACATTTTGGGGAGTTGGGCTTCGTTCTGAAAAAGTTGGTCTATCTTTTCTTTCATTTCCGCCTACCTGACCTTATAGAGGTATTTTTCGAATCCGCCTTTTTTCAGGAGGATCCTACCGTCATCCAAGTAGAGACTTATCGTTCTACCTTCATGCCCGCCCACTTCTTCTACGAGTAACGTTATTTTCTCTTTATCTAGAAATTCTTTCGCTACGCTTACGTTCAAGTCGCCTATGTTCTGTAAAAAACTGGAGTTCATTCCTTTGAACATGGAGGCTCCTCCGAATAGACGAGCGTAGTATTCTCCCTTAGCGCATCCCAACTCTTCCATTTTTTTTACAAGCTGGGGAAGGGCGGTGTCCGCGTACTTGAAAGGGTTCTTTGCGGAATCTTTTCCAGAAGAGTCCTTGGAGAGCATGATATGAGCCATGGCTCCGACCTTTTTCTCGGGAGCGTAGAATACTACCCCGATGCAAGATCCTAAAGTGGTGCGTATCACGGAGGGAGACTGTCCGCTTTGGATATCCGCGATACCGACGTTAATAATTTTTACGTCCTTATTGAGCATATTGAAAGTTAATTTCCCATCTCGGATAAATGAATAGGCCGAACAAATATTTCTCGGCCCTAAGACTTACATCAAATCTTTTTCCTGGAAAAAAACCGGATGTTTGATCCGAATTATGTGACGGTTCGGATCGTAAAAAATCCAAGAGGAAAATCCCTGCGATATATCAAAAATAGAGTTTCAAGTCTCGGAGGGGAAGGGAAACTGTATGGAAACAGAAAGGAAACCGATTTCCAGTGCAAGCAGCAACCGTTTCATCCGAACCGATCCGAACCATCCAGCTCAACGGTTCCTCCGTTACTATTCTCGGGACGGCTCATATTAGCCAGAAGAGTATAGACGCAGTTTCCAAGATCATCCAAGAAGAAAAGCCGGACATAGTCTGTGTAGAGCTTTGTCCGTCCAGAATGAGATCCGTTTTGGATCCGGATCATTGGAAGAAATTGGACATCTTCAAGGTCTTCAAAGAAAGGAAGATGTGGCTTCTTCTTTCCAGCCTCATCCTTTCTTCCTTTCAAAAGAAATTGGGCCATGGGAATATCCGTCCCGGCGACGAGATGCGCAAGGCAATCGAAGAGGGCGGAAAAATAGGGGCCAAGATCGCTCCGGTCGACAGAGAGATCTCAGTCACCTTGAAACGAGCCTGGTGGAATGTGGGCTTCTGGAGCCGCATGTTCCTCTTCTCCACTCTTCTGACCTCCTTGCTCTACAAGGAAGAAGTCACTCCGGAGAAGATAGAAGAGATGAAGTCCGACGACGTGCTCAAGGATCTATTCTCTCAATTGCCGAACCGTTATCATTCCGTAAAAAATGTGATCATAGACGAAAGGGATGAATATCTCGCCCAGAGGATCCGCGAACAGGCAGTAGACGGCAAAAAGATCTTTGCAGTCGTCGGTGCCGGGCACTTAGAAGGGATCATGAAGAATATCACGGAGGATAAAGATATCTCTCCTCTGGATATCCTGCCTAAGAAAAGCGTATGGGATGTGATCCGTCCTATCTTATTCCCTGCATTGATACTCAGCCTTTTCGGTTTCGTTTATTGGCATGGAGGAAGAGAAGAGGGACAGGAGTTCCTGCTACGTTGGATACTAGTAAAAGGTACACTTGCCGCGTTAGGCGCTCTGGTCGCTCTTGCTCATCCGGTCTCTATTGTTCTCGCATTTCTGGCCGCTCCAGTAGGGAATTTCAATCCGATCATCAAGCCGGGTTGGCTCGCCGCTCTTTCCGAGTCCTGGCTTCGTAAGCCATTGGTCGAAGATTTTGAGAAGATAGGAGAGGATACCGAAAGTTTTCGTGGATATTGGAGGAATAATGTGATACGTATTTTCCTCGTGTTCACATTGCCTCAGATTGGAAGTAGTATCGGGACTTTTATCGTCTCTAAGCAGATCATAGAAAAAATCCCTCATATCTTCGGCAGCTTCTTCTCCTGATCGGGGATGGAAAAACTATGCGGAAAGAAAAACGTTCTCGGATCGCAAATGTTTTGCTTTTAGGATTCGGTTTTCTTTCCTTCCTTCTATCTAACCAAGAACTTTATTCTAAAGAGAATTCGGAACGATTCCCCTTAACAAAGGAGATGAACGGAGTCTCTTTGCTTCCTTATCTTTCCGTATATAAGGACGATACGGGAAAGAAGCCTTTCTTTGAGATCGTAAAGGCTTTTGATAGAGGGGAATACAAGAAACTGGACCAAAACAGCTTGGGTTATTCTCAGGCCGCTATCTGGGTCAAGATCGAGACAGAAAATACCACAAACAAGACCATAGATTGGATCTTAGAGATCGACTATGCGTTGTTAGACTATGTGGAATTGTACTCCGGAAGAGGATCCGAAAACGCGACCAATCGGTCCGGAGACATGAGAGAGTTCGGATTCCGTCCTATAGAACATCGGAATTTTGCCTATTCATTCAGTGATA
Organism: Leptospira langatensis; assembly: GCF_004770615.1. Classification (NCBI taxonomy): domain Bacteria; kingdom Pseudomonadati; phylum Spirochaetota; class Leptospiria; order Leptospirales; family Leptospiraceae; genus Leptospira; species Leptospira langatensis. Next base: position 204,869 of record NZ_RQER01000005.1, on the reverse strand, counting down.
AACCGGGCTCGGTACGAGAGATCTATTTTAGGATCTCCAGTTCGAGTTCCATACTCCTTCCTTTTATCGTATTCACAAAGGGAGAATTCACAGAACACGCATTCTTAGAACAACTCTTTTTGGGGCTGTATTATGGGTCGATGTTGATCATGGTGATCTATAATCTTTTTCTTTTATTCTCCACAAAGGACAGAAGTTATTTATATTACGTTTTATACATATTATCGTATATACTTTTTCAGTTTACTCTGAACGGATTGTCCTTCCAGTATTTATGGAGGAATTCGGTCTTATGGGCGAATTATAGTCTTCCGTTCTCTATTTTTACCGCGCTTTTGACCGGAGCGGCCTTCGGAAGATCTTTCTTGAACGCACCCAAATACACACCTAAGACTTCTCGATTCTATTATGTTCTATTCGGTCTATGCGGGTTCGGGATGTTCTCCACGCTTTTCCTTTGGGAATACAGAACCGCGATCATGGCGAGTCTTATCCTGATGTTTGTGACTCTCGGATTTCTGATCGGGAATGGGGTCCAATGTTTGCTTGCCGGGAGAAGAGAAGCAAAATACTTCCTACTCGCCTGGTCCTTCTTCTTATTCTTTACCTTCTTGTTCGGATTGAAATCTTTCGGGATCTTGCCTAATAATTTCTTCACACTTTGGGGGATCCAAGTCGGTTCTGTAATGGAAGTAAGCCTACTTTCCCTAGGGTTGGCAGATCGGATCAAAGGACTCTCGGATCAACTTAAGTCCAGAGTAAATGAGCTAGGCAGAATACGTAACGAGGCAGAGGAATCGGAGGCAAAATACAGAAGTCTTTTCGAAGTAGAAGAGGACTTTCTCTTTTCCTTGGATCAGAACTGGAACATACTCGCAGCCAATCGATCCGTGTCTAAGCATATCGGCTTTAAACCGCAAGAAGTCATAGGGAAGAACTTTATGGAGCTCATCTACAAGGCGGGTGAACTCCAAGATGCATACAAGAAATTGTATGTCTTGGAGAAGTTGGAAGAGCTTGCCTCGGAAGGGAAGCCTGTCCGTTTTCTAGGGGAGTTTTTACAGAAGTATCTAAGAGAGCCGAAGGAATTACAGATCCAATTCCAAGTATTGGAGTATGAGGGCCAAAGAGAGATCCTAGGAAGGGCGTATGAGCCGGATCAGGATTTAATGTCCAGATACGTGGATGACGAGAAGACAGTCTATTCCGCGAATAATTACCTGCAAAATGCCGAACTCTTAAGCCAAAGAATGACTACGAATCTATATAGATTCACCGATCCAGGGACCATTACTGCAATCCGAAACTGCCTGAGAGAAATGATCATCAATGCGATCGAACATGGGAACCTGAATATCAGTTTTGAGGAAAAGACCAGGGCAATGACGGATGGAAGTTATTTCAGATTCGTCCAGGAAAGACAGAAGGATCCGTATTATAAATCCAAAAAAGTAAAAGTAGAATATTCCCTGTCCCGGGACAGACTGGGAGTTCGGATCACTGATGAGGGAAAGGGATTCAACCATGCCAGACTCATGAAAAACAGCATGGAGAAATTGAATTCGGAAGGGATCACTCATGGAAGGGGATTAACCCTTACCCTATCCACATTCGATCTGGTAAAATTCAATAGTCCCGGAAATCAGGTCACGTTAATTAAGTATTTTTAATATTAGGTTCTCAAATGAAAAATAACATGTTTCTCTTCCCATTCGTTTTCTTGTTCTTGCTGATCGACTGTGCTTCCGGTCCTGGAACTAAGCTTAAGGCAAAGGATCCGAATTCGGCGACTGCAACGATCGCCTCCGAGCTTAGATACCAGTTCTTAGCTTCTCTTAAGGCACAAGGAGGAAAACTACCTGCGAGACTCGGTATTCTGGACATTATTAACGAAGAAGGAAAAAACTCCCAATTGGGCAGAATGATCTCGGATCGTTTGAGTAAGGAATTATTCGACCCTAAGACTTTTATACTCTTAGAGAGAGATAGGCTGAATCGAGTCGTAGGAGAGCAGACGTTTCAGGAAACGGGGTTAGTGCTAAGCGATCAGATCGTTTCCGCGGGGAAATTATTCGGAGCAGAGTATCTAACTCTCGGTCAGGTCGTATTCCAAGATCAGGTTTTTCTCCTAAATATCAGGATCGTATCCTTAAGCGGAGTCATCTGCGCTACTGCCGACATCTTGTTCGATTCGGACGACGATACCTACTCTAAATATAAAGAATCTATTAAATAACTTGAAGGATAGGCTGGGTATCTCAACCTGTCTAGAAGGTTTATGAAGTCTATTCTTCGCCCGATCGTATTTGTTTTTCTTTTGATCTTTGTAACAGATCTGTATTCCGAGGTTCCAAAGCATTCGGAGATGGATAAAATCCTTTTAAACACTTGGAACAAGACTTTTCCCGTGCCGTATACAAGGATCCTCAAAAGGGATCTTTCAGGCAAGGGCGTGCTCTATTATAGAAGAAGCGCAAAGAAGTCGGTATATATCTATTCCTTTGTAGTATTTCTTCCTCTCTATGCGGAAGAAGGTGAGAGGCCTGTACAGAAAGAAGGAGGAAGGGAGATAAAACTCAAATTGATCTATGACCCTTCTTCCCAAGAAGAGAAATATACGATTGAATTAGGCGAGTTCGATGAAATATATGATGCGAAAGGAATTATAAGATGGATCCGATGATCGCTGAATCTGAAAAATTGATCCGAGAGAAGATGTTAAAGGAAGGTCTCTCTTCCGAATTCATTTCCGATTTTCTATCTAAGATCCAAGAGGTCCGGAACGGAGAGACTGGGATCGTAAAATGGGAAGAAGTTGGGGATCTGGATCCTTCTTCCGATGAGATCTCTTTGGAAAAAATTGAGTCCTCGTATGTAGGAGATCCTACATATCTCAAAGAACTAGTCGTTATCAAATTGAACGGCGGGCTTGGTACCAGTATGGGTCTATCCGGGCCCAAATCCCTGATAGAGATCAAGGACGGAATGTCCTTTTTAGAGATCATTTGCAGGCAGATCGGATTTATCAGAGAGCAATATCGATTAGAAGTTCCGCTTGTGCTCATGGACAGTTTCAGTACCCAAGAGCAAAGCCTCTCCGAATTAAAGAAGATCGGCTTCACCCAAAATTATCCTATGAGTTTCTTGCAGCATAAGGTGCCGAGGCTTGTGGTCCCGAACTTGGTTCCTCTCGAATCGGAAAAAGATAAGAACGAAGAATGGTGTCCTCCCGGACACGGGGACATTTGGTTCACTCTTTTGGAGACCGGTCTACTGGATCAGCTCTTAGAGAAAGGGTATAAGGTCGCATTCGTTTCCAACGGAGACAATTTGGGCGCTACAGTACATGCAGGAATTTTGGAATACATTCTGAAAGAGGGTCTGGAGTTCTGTATGGAGATGACTCCTAAGACTCTTGCCGACAAGAAAGGAGGAGCGATCTTCAGAAGAGTAGTCGGCAAAGAAAAAAAGAACTTACAATTGCTGGAGACGGCTCAAGTGCCAGCGGAACATATGCATGAGTTTGAAGGCTTAGGAAAATTTAGAACATTCTCCACGAATAATCTTTGGATCAGATTGGATGTTCTCAAACAAAAGCTTCTTTCAGAAAAGTTCAAACTCTCCTTGATCGTAAATCCTAAAAAGGTAGAAGGGAAGGAGGTCCTACAGCTGGAGACAGCGATGGGTTCAGCGATCCAAAACTTCTCTAAAGCCAAGGGCATTATTATTCCAAGAGATAGATTCGCTCCGGTAAAGAAATGCGAAGATTATCTAGTGCGCCGCTCCGATGCCTATTCCTTAAATCATGATTTTTCCGTAACCATGTCCGGGGAAAGAAAGGAAGCAGGACTTGCGGAGTTAGTAGTCTCTTTGGATGAATCCTATTATAAGAAGGTAGGAGACTTTAATGAAAGAATGCAGATCATTCCCTCTTTGGTGCGCTGCACCTCTTTAAAAGTGCAGGGAGATATTTTGTTTGATACAAAAGTAATAATGGAAGGGGATATTACTCTAGTAAATGATGGTCCTGGACAAAGAAAATTATCGGAATTAGGCAAGGATCGGATTACAAATGAGAGTTTGCGATTCCGCTTTACATAAAACAACAGTCGTTTAAAATCCAGTCCACGGGTTACGCTTGCAAAATCCGTCCCTATGCCGATTCATGCTGAAAACGAAATGACAGATACCTCTGACTTAAAACTAAGATCCTTCGATTTGGGGGATCTCGAGCAGTTTAAGACGGTATTCATAAATGAGAATCGAGGGAAGCCTATCTTCCTTCTTCGCTTTCAGAATATCTCTACCATCTCTCTAGTTGAGTTTATCCAATTGATCCCTCAAAGGATCTCGGATATTGAACCTTCTCACAGAGAGCTCTTCCGTTATTATGCCTATGGGGACAAGAAGAACCTATTGATCGGGGTGGCTCCGATCGACCATTCCGGTATGGAGAATCTGGCGAATTTTGATGCCGCCATGGGAAGGTTTCACGATCAGTCCGTGCGTTCAGGATCCTTGAATTTCGATTTCGGGATCGGAAGGACCCAATGTAATTTTATCTCCTATGTTGAAGAGATCTTTAGGGAACTGGATTCTTCTTCTTTAAAGAATCTAAAGGACAATTTGGTCCGTTGGAGTTGGACTTACCTAAATCGGGTAAACGACTATTTTGCCAACGATCGTCCAGACGCAGTTATCCAGCCTATCATTCACTATAATCATAGGGACCATACCTTCTCCATGAAAGGGGGAGAGGTCTTCGTAGGCGGGGAAGCGTATGCGGGTTACTCCGACCTGATCCGTGATATTCCTCACGACCAAGACTTGAATCGGATCGAGCTTCTGATCATCGAAAAGTTGATCATGTCTTGCAACGGCTCTCCTGGATTATTGAAATTTAATATTTCACCCCAAACCCTCATCGATACCTTCGATACAGATGAGAAGGTAACTCGGTTCCATGAGCTACTATTGAAGCAGAATCTAAATCCTCAGAATATCCGTATGGAGCTGATCGAAAAGCCTTATGAAGAATCGGAAGCCACTCTAAAATCGGTGTGCAGAAGGTTTTGGAATTTCGGGATTAGCTTTGCTGCGGATGATTTTGGAGTTAAAAGCCAAAGTCACCAGGTGGTTTTGGACTTAGGAGAGATGATCAAAGAATTCAAGTTGGATCCGATCAGCTTCAAGTTCAAAGCGGATCAGGATCTAACGAAATTCCTCGACAACCTTGCATTTATAGATTATTGCAGAAGACTTTCCGATAATAGAGAAGCGATCATCACCGCGGAAGCGCTGGAAGATATAGACTCTCTCAACTTTCTCATTACTCACCAAGTGTATTATTTCCAAGCCAATCTATTCTGTAGAAAGATCTGGATAGAAGATTATAAGGAACGCTTCAAGGAGATGCAGAAGCTTCCTGAAACCGTTGTTACTAAGATCTTAAGTTCCCCCGAGTTAACCGAAAGACTGAAGAGTGTCGGGAATATATTCGTTTTAGCTAGAGACCTGGATCTGTTTTAAGGAAAAGCTGTAGGAACTCCTACAGCTTTTTTGGTCGGCCCCCGCCCTGTTTCGGGAGGGGGGAGTGGCTCGTGGGATCGCTCATCTCGCATATCACAAAAACTGCGATCTCACAAGCTAAAATTTTCGCCTTCAATCCTGTGGGAACTCTTTTGAGCAGCCTTTATTCTTTCAGGAAGTTCAAAGTGGCCTTTTGGTTGATGATCCCATTGTCCTTTAATGTAACCTGAAGTGCGTCTCCTGAATTCTCGATCTCGATCTTGAATTTTCCTTCCTTGTCGATGATCGGGCTATTCTCTACATATCTTCCCTCGAAGATTTTCTGCTTATTGAATTTCACTACGTAATTCACGTTATCTTGGCTTTCGATCTCCAGAAGGACTTGGTTTACTCCCTTGGATCCGTCCCAAGACATTGCAGTCCAAGGTCCTTTAAATTTTTCTAAACTAGAATCTCCTCCAAAGGAGCGCATTGCGGCGGCAGGCTTTGCCTTGGAAAGGACCGCAGAAACAGGAGTTGCCTTATCGCTTTCTCCCCCGAGGTCTGTTTTGGCAGTGACCGAGTATAGATATAAGGTTTCCTTCTCCGGAATATCGGCAGTATAGACGGCTGTTTTATCGTTCGTTGCGGATAGGAAATCCCAAGAAGAAGATCCTCTCTTCTTTCTATAAACGTAATATTCGTTAGCACCTTTGACCAGATCCCATTTTAGGGAGATCTTTCCGGTTTTTGGATCCGTATTCCCTTTCAGATTTTCAGGGGTAGGTAATTTAGCGCCTCTCTGCTTGTTCGGGTCTATGAAGCCGTACGCGTAGTCTGAGAATGGTCCGGCAAGTCCGTCCTTGTTCACCGCCGCCACTGCGTAGAATGCGTATTGTCCGGATAGTTTCTCATCGCTAAAATTTTCTCTGGACTCTTCGGCTAACTTTGACCATGCCCCGCCTCCGAAAATCCCGGTGATATTGTATCTGTAGATCAGATATTTGGATGCACCAGCTACCTTCTGCCAATGCAGATCTATTTTACTATTATATAATCCTTTTGTAGCCTTCAGCCCGATCGGTTTAGAAGGTTTAGCGGCAAGTTTAGCAGTAAAGCCGGATGCTGCGTCAGAAGGTTCTCCTGTTTTGCCATTGCCTATTGCAGCAACCACATAGAATTCAGTGACCCCATTCTTGGCTGCTCCGTTATCGGAATATGTTGCGACTTTTGCCTTACCCAGAGAAAGATATTTCTTTTGAGTTGCGCTCCATTTGTAGATGGAATAGTCGTTTGCTCCGTCTATTACTTCCCAAGTAAGGTCGATCTTATTGGAGAACTGTCCTTGGCTTGCTTTGAGGCCGACTACTTTTGGAGGAGCCTTAGCTTCTTCCGTCTTAGCGTAGCCAATCACTTCTCCATTCGATAAGTCTGAAGAATCGGTGTCTGTCAGAGTCGCGATCTTGTACGAATAAGCGTAGTCCTTCTGCACCCCATCGTCAGTGAAACCGTTTGTTTGAGAAAGACCGATCTTGGAAAAAGAAGAATCCCCCGATCCTTTTCTGTAGATCTCGTATCCGATCGCTAATGGAATGGACTCCCATGTCAGGGTCACCTTATCTGAGAACGAACCTTGGGAAGCGGAGATTTCCTTAGGAGGAAGAGGTTTTACTTTTTCCGGAGGTACAGGCTTTGTATCGGTTGCAGGAGGAAGAACCGGATCCGTAGTAGTAGTGGTACTAGTGGTATCCGAGTTTGTTGTCGTGGTGGTCGCAGCCGGAGTAGTATCATCCACCATCACAAACGCCGATTGGCAGATCTTAGAGAACCATTTATACTCGATGTATCCATAACCATTGTCGCCCCATTGGGTGCTCCAGGAGTTGATGAATTTAAAGGCTCCTTTCGAATCGTCGTATCCGACGATTGCGATCGCATGTCCTCCGTATGTCTTACCGATCCCTTCCTTGTAGATCTGATTGCCCTTGAGGTTCATAAAGTTTTCGTAAACTAAGATACCTGCGACTACCGGTCTTCCCTCATTGAGCTGGTTCTTTACTTCGTTCGGATCGGTTTGTCGGACCCTAAGGAATTCCTTCGCCTTATAATTGGATGCAGTATTAAAAGCAGCCGAAGAAGGGCGGCTCAAATAGTCATTCGGATTATAAGGCATGCTGCTCCAAGGAGCCGCACCATTTTCGACGACCAAACGCATTGCGTCGGAGATGAGAGAACCGTTATCCCTTCCTCCATTGATCTGGTTATAGATGAATGCGGGAGAAAAAATATTGGAATAATTGGGAGAACCCGAAGAGTCCCTTAGTTTCCACCCGGAATTCTTTCTTTCCATGTATTCCTGATAAGACTTCGTGGCATAGGCCGTAGACCAGGCCACGCAGGAACTTTGCTGTCCCTGGTCTCCCACAGGAGGCATATAAGAAGAAAGGTCCACGGAAGAGGGAAGTCCTCTATGTGCGATCCTGTAAGGATTGGCTTCTTTAAGGGAAGCGATCAATTCTGCAGGCTCCTGTTTCATTCCTAAAGTAGGAATGCTTTGGGCAAATGAGCCGGGCGATGAAAGGAAAAATAAGAAGGTAAATACTGATAATATACGAAGATTCAATTTCATTCTAGGATACCTTTTAGTTCTTAACGTGGGATAGGATCTTTTCTTCCAGTTCTTTGCTGTATTCCCTGAAAGCATAAGGATGAGGTTCGTAAAGGGCAATGGTCTCGGACTCGGTTCCTTTGCTATCCTTTACTTTTTTCTTTATTAGAAAAAGAATATATTCTCCTTCCTGAGGAGTGGCTTTCAGCCACTTGCCGAATAATTCCGGAAATACTAAGAATGCCAGGTCGAATTTTTGAGGCAGTTCGCTTCCTCCTTTTAACGCTTTTAGCACTTCTACAGTCGCAGTGACCGAGATGGAATTGGAGGAGATCTTACTTTCCTTTACGTTGGAGAGCCGTGCAAATGCAATATAATTGGAAGCGTTGACCTGGGACTCCAAGGGGGGAGGAGGAGTAAGTGCAGATAAGGGAAGAATGAATATTAGGAACAAAAGCGAGAATACCAAAGGTATTTTTCTTTGCATTGTGAGTCGCTCCGGGAAAGAAGTTTTTAACACGGCTTTCCACTTTACTTCGAAATCCCCGAGTTGATCAACGATTTTCCGAGCTATAAACGGCTTAGCGAAGATGAAAATTCTTAGTAAAAGAAATGAGATGTGGATTTTTATGGGAACTTCGGATTATTTTGCTTGGACTAGCAATTCAGGAATATTGATGGAATCCGGATGCTCTGCAAAATGCGGAAAGATGCCTCTGATCTTAGGAGAATCATCTACCCAGATGAGAGCAGGTTGGTATCTCATTCTTTCAATTTCAGGAATGATATAGGATTGGATACCGAAGGCTCTTGCTAGTTCCATTCCCGCACTCGGTCCGTTTGGACTTAGGAATATGATCTTCTCCCCTAAGTCTCCGAAAAGGTTTTTTAGATTCTTATAATGATCTTTATTCGGAGCCAAGGTGATGAATACGAATTGCGCTCCTAAGGGAGCGGACTCTTGGAAATGGGTCAGGAACTTCTGAAGGTCTTTTTGATTCGTTTCGGGGGAATCGAAGGAACCGAAATACAATAAGGTCTGCTTTCCTGTTAGGATATTTTTGAGAGAAACGGATTCCTTCTTTTGGCCTAAGAATAGGATCTCGTTCGGGACCTCCTTCTCCGCAAGTATCATCTCCGGGTCTTTAGGAGATAATAGAAAGAGTAAGGGAATGATCGCAATCGTTCCTAATAAGGAGAATTTCCAGCGATTTGATTCCATGTCCTTATTACAATGGACGGGAGGGGCCTTAAAACCGCAGCAGTATTCTTAGAATGTATGTTTGGATTTTTAGGGAATGTTATATCTAAAAAAGGTATCTTCCAGAAATTTCCGGAAGGAATTGCCTTAATTATGACGTCGGGAAATTAATTATCTCTTAGCTCGAAGTGGACAGGGACTCTATGGTTCATTCTAGTCGGACGTCCTTTTGCATAGCCAGGGCTCCATCTCGCGATCCTAACGACTTTGACAGCGGCATCCTCGAAGCCATAGCCTTTGATTGTGGATCGAACCACTTTGGCCTGCACCAGATTTCCTCTTTCATCTACTTGTACTTCTAAAGTGATGTCTGCATAGGAGATCCCTTGGGCCTTTGCATTCTCCGGAAAGAAATCGTTCAGGTCGAAATCTATAATAGCTGCCGGAGGCTTGTCTCCTAAAAAGGCGTACAAGAATCCGTCCTTGTCTGTGCCGTCCCCACTCAATTTGTTCGGATCGATTTCTGCCTCGTCCGGATCTTCCCCGTCTTTTTTAGAACCTTCTACCCATTCTTCTTTTTCCACATGGGTAGGGGAAGTTTCTCCTCCTAATAATTCAGGGGGAATGTCCTCTATATCCACTTCGACATTCATCTCTAATTGTTCCGAATCTACGATGGAAACATCCGTATGAGTGGCTATATAATAGATCCCGAAAGAAAGAATATGGGCTGCGATCGAGCCGTACAAACATTTTTCCCAAAGAGTAAGTTCCTTCACTCTTTGCAGTGTTGCGGTCTTTATTTTTTCTAAGCCTTGGTTCATTCCTAAGCCTAAATTTATCTTTTCACCGATAAAGCGATCCGAGTCACTCCGGCCTTGTGGATCAATCCCATGGTCTCCGCTATCTTTCCATACGGAATGGAAGAATCAGCCGACAGGGTAAGCCTCATATTCGGTCTGAATTTCAGATCTCTTTGCAACTGTGCTTGCAAACGAGGACCGTCCGTCTCCGCTCCTTCTAACATGATCTTGCCGTCCTTGGTCAATGCGACCTGAACGGATTGCGCCACATTCGGATCCGCGGAATCTACCTTAGGTAAATTGATATTGATGGATTCCTTTTTCAGGAAGTTTGCAGTTACCATGAAGATCACTAGGAGCACTAGGATAACATCCACCATCGGTGTGATATTAATGCTACCTATCTCTTCTCCATCTCCGGAAGAACTTTGTCCTGCCATCTTCTACTCCTTAAATTTCTCGGGAGTTATTTCCGAGAGAGGCTCGCTAAGAATTCTCTGGAAAGTATATCCAGGTTTGCTTGGATGATCTTCAATTTGCGAGTAAAGTAGTTATTTGCCATTACCACCGGGATTGCCACTGCCAAACCTACTGCAGTTGCCAAGAGTGCAGTGGAGATGGTCCTCATCACTACGTCCGCTCCGGTATTTCCTAAGGTTCCTAAACGATAGAATGCGTTGATCACTCCAAATACTGTTCCGAGTAGTCCGATAAAGGGGGCGTTGTTTCCTAGAGTATTTAGAATGGAAAGTCTGGTCTCGAATTCGACTCTTTCTCCGATTGCCTTTCCTTCCATCAGTTCACCTAGACTTTCTTTTCCTTTTTTGGAATGTTCTGCAGAGAAGCCGGCGAATCTCGCGTATACATTTTCAGGATGGGTCTCCGTGAATTTATGCGCTTCGGAAAGTTCTCCCTTGCGGACGGTTTCGATGATTTCGGAGAGTAAGGATTTGGAATCCTTGGTATTTTTAGTAAATACGATAGCTCTTTCGACCACTACTGCGATTGCGAGAATGCTCGCGATGATCATGATCACGAATACAGCTGATTCACCGTACTCGATGAAACTCTCAAAATTCATTCTAGGTATCCTTCCTACATTCTGTTTTTTTGCCTGGTATGATCCCAGTCATTCTGTTTTTGTTCCTTAATTCCCGGAAGAAGGTTCCGGCTCAGAAAGATAGAGTTCTTTGCAATTTCGGAGACAGTTTAAGGTTTCGACCCCGGATCCGGTGATGAGTTCCGTTCCGTCCCCTTCGCAACTGCCCTCGGATTGAACTCTGGACCAATAGGCTGCATTGCAGTTAAAAATACATTCTTGGACCTTGGCTCCCAGTTTCGACATCTGACCCTGTTCTAAGAGTTGATTGCAATAGGATTCGTAAGAAGAAGCCGAACCTCCGGAGAAGATCTTTGCCAAGGAACCTTCTCCCGAACCGGATAGATCAGAAGTGGAGCTTAGACAATTCTCTGCTTCTTCTGCGGAGCTCTTGCATGCAGATACTGGTTGGGCGGAAGTATTGATGAGAGATTGCAATATAAACCCTTCGCCTTTCGGATCCGTTTCGGTCTGAGAACAGAAGGAAAGCGCAAGTATCCCGATCGCTAGTGCGAGATTGCGGAAGGCAGGTTGGTATATGCTTTGCTCGTTCATTAAAACTTAACCTCTATTCCTACGTTAAAGAAAGGGATCACAACTCCTCCTGGAAGAGGAATGGTCCCAAACGTAGGATTCGGGCTTGGGTTGGTTTTGGAATAAGGCTTGGTATTATCGAAACTCTCTCCATTTACGTTTTCACGCATATAGACGTTGATGATCTCCAAGAACGTATTCACATACCCCCATTCATAATTGAAAAACCGGTCGAATCGGATGTCAAGTCGATGATAAGGTTTTAATCTTTGACTATTGATATATTGTCCTAGGGCCGGATTATTGGCGTATTGAGGGGCCCAATATGTCTGCCCATTGGCGGGGTTACTGAATTTGCCTCCGTCGTCCCCTACAATAGGCGTAAACGGCATACTGGTCAGGTAAGACCATCTTAAGCCGAATTGCCATTCCTGGCTCCATCTCCAGCCGAATACTACGTTGATCACATTGGTCCGATCATAATCGTATAAGGTCTGTTTGGAATTATTATAAACCTGAGAAGTCAGCTCGATCTGCTGCTGGGTGAGCGCAGGAGTATTCGGATACTGCATATAAACATTATTATTTCTGAATGTTTGGGACCAGGTATACGTGATCCATCCGAACCAATGCCTGGTTCCAGGTCTGGAATTCTTCCGAAGCACCAATTCGAAACCGTGAGACCAGCCGGTCCCCTTATTGGAATAATTCAGTTTCTTGTTCAGCACATATGGCTGAGTTACTGCAGAATAGGGATCCGGATTTACTCCGATCAGATCTGTAGCGTACGGATCGTCCACGATCAAATTCGAATATTCCTGTTTGAATACTTCTCCCTTGATCTGATAGTCTCCCTCTAAGAGTTGCTCGATACCGCCCCCATACTTGAATACCTTTTCGAAATTCAAATGAGGGTTCCCGCTGTCCTTGTTGAAACGAGTGTCGAGAGGGAATCGATAGAAATCTCCTCCGCCCCCGAAGACTGTGGTTCCTTTTCCGATCCCTTCAAACTTATAAGAAGCCTGAGCCCTCGGACCTAGAGCACTATGATGCACGTACGGGATATAGTCGTACCTTGCACCAGGCTCGATCTGAAATCCACCGAACTTGATCTTAGTGGTAACATAAGAGTTATAGTACGTTCCCTTTGCAGTGATATTCGTTGGGATCGTAGTGAATGCAGGGCTTTGAGTATCATACGGATTCGGACTCATATTGGTCGGATCGGTTTGTACAATACTAGATCCTCTAGAGTAATAATTCAGTTGTCTGAATTCGGAACCGAACTCAACGCTGAAATGGCGGTTCGGGTCCCAGAATGCATCTTGGCGTACTCCGTTATACGCGCCGCTTGCCTGGCTCTTCCCTTTGATGGAGCCTAAGGAAACGTTAAAATCGGTAAACGGATCATAGCTAATAAAAGTGATCCGATTGGAGAAGGTATCGATCGGTTTCCAAGTATAACGAAGAGCCTGGGTCCTGAATCCTTGTCCTGCAGAAATATTTCCTCCGGCAAAGGCAGCCGTGGAATCGTTTGCAGGGTCGTTTTTATACTTGCTCGGAATGTCCGCTGCAAAGTCGTCTTTGGAATAAAAAGAATGGAAAGAGATCTGGTGCTTCTCATTGAAATTATGAACGAATTTTACCTGAGAGTCCACGAACCTAGGCAATCGTACTCCTTCCGGAAAATTTGCGCCTAAGGCAGAACTCAATCCTTGGACGAAACGATCCAAGTAACCCACGCGGACGGAGGCGATCATATAGCCTTTTCCTCCGAAGGTAGGGCTCATATAACTGATGCTACTCGACCAAGCGGACATGATCAGGTTTTTCTGGGACTTGTCCACCTTGTCTACGGTATCGATATGGATCACCCCACCTAAGGCGTTATTGAAATTCGCGGGATATACTCCCGTATACACGTCCATGGATTTGATCAGGTTGGCGTTTACCACAGCGCTCAATCCGTCAAAGTGGAACGGATATAAGATAGGAAGGTCGTCCACTAAATATAAGTTCGAGTTCGGATCCGAACCTCGGATCACATAGTTATTTGCGCCCCCACCGAATGCGGCTGTAGGCACAACGCCAGGAATTGTCTCGATGGCTCGTAAAGGTTCGCCGAAGGTTCCGGGCATCCTCTTGATCTCATCGTACTTAAGGGTGGTTCGGGACATGATCGGCTTTTCTCTTTCTGCGGAGATGGTGATCGCTCCTTTGGGAGCCTTAGGGACCGAAGAACCGATTCCCCCAGAGTTTGCGCCCGCATCCATATACAGAGTGATGATCTGTCCGGAAGATTCCACATTCCCCTTGAGATCCTGCATATCATCATTTTTTAATACACGGAACGTATACATTCCCGGAGCGGGGACAACTGCGTCGAAATAACCTTCCGCATCCGTTCTATACAATTTCCTGGTCTCGAATAGAAGTACCTGAGTACGAGCTTCCCCTTGGTTTTTCTGTCTGGAGAATAGACGCGCTTTGAATGCCACCTCTGCGAAGACATCCACGGGCGCGAACGCGGCTAGAAAGACTAATTTGATCAGTACTCGTTTCATCTTCATGGGATTTTCGGATCTACAAATGCGTCTTTGAAGTTCAAGTACCAGGGAATTTCACCCAAGGACTTATCGTAATAGATGAGAAGACAAGCAACCGGATAAGACACAAACGGACATTCCGCCTTGGTGATCGCAATACTGCATAGATCCAAATTCCTTCTCTGCACGTCTCCTATCGCTACTGGAAAATGAGGAGGGATCGGATCTCCGCATTTTTGGGAGAGAAAATTTGCGGCAGCATAGATCTGGCTATTTGCGTCTCCTTCCGGAACGGTATCTTGGCGAATACAATCCGCAAAGAAGAAGATGAAAATGCCGAAGATCAATATTCTGGTCTTCATCTTCTTGTGGGCTCCTGGGGCGGTGTTAGATTTGTTTCGGGAGAGCCGATCACAGTCCCTTTGACTTTCAGTACGCTCACAGTTCCTACCGGGAAGAATAGATGGGTCTCATGCCAATACTTGATCTTGACTAGGCCCTTTCCGCCTGGGATCCTTTGGACAGCGTCGCTTAACGCATAATCCATATTCATAGGATTCGTCATGGGGAAGAGACCGAATAAGAAGAATACGGAACTTTCTCCGCTAGAGACGCCTAGCTCTATATAATCGGAAGAACGAATGATTGTCGCGGACTCAGCATATCGAGTGCTTGTTACTCTTCCTCCCACTTCCGTTCTAGAAATGGTGCCGGAACAGGACTCGTTTAGAAAAAAAACGAGAAGGAAAACTATGCCGATCTGAAATCGAATCATAAAGAGTAGGGGAATTAGCGGCCCTTTCTTCTCGGATCTGGTTGCGGTAATTCTTCCTCAAACTTTACCGCTTCCGCAGAGATATGCAATCTGTTCACAGTAACAAACGCAACGATGATCTTATCCGTCCAATATCTCACATTAATGAGAGCATCCGCTTCTTTTTCTTTTTTGAGCTCATCCAACAGGCGATCGATAGGCGGTTCTCCGAGAGGGACCCCTATGATTGCGATATCGAATGTGAACCAGTACTTCATTCCTTCGACGGGAGCGATTACCCTGTACTTCTTATCGGCCATAGGGATCGTGCTTGTAGCAAGCCCCGCACTGGATGTGGCACAGCCGGAAAGAAGAAGGGCTAGGAATAAGGATAAGACTAGTCCGTAAATACGAGATTTCATGTTTTTTCCTTTCCGGGAACCGACCTGAGTCCAAATCTTTCCGACTTAGAACACAAAACGATCCAAGGATCAGGCTTTGTAGAATTTACCGCCATCAAGGAGGGAAAAGATTTATTTTCCAAGGAAAAAATTTGTCTCCAGGAAGGTCCCGGAATTGGAAATAAATTGAATTAGTCCGAAGTCGAACGAAAGAAAGAGGAGTATATTACAAAACTATGATTTTGTATCTTGATTGGAAGTTTTAAGAAGGGCCGCCCGTTTTTTTATAAGACGCAACTAGTTTACGAGCCGCCTGGTACGAGCCGGATAATCCTTGCACGACTCTTTCTTCTTCTTTTGCAAACTCTTGTCCTAGTTTGGAATGAAAATCATCCAAGAGCATTGATTGAACGGATTCGTGGAGCCAATGCCTTGCTTGCTCTTTTCTCTTTTTATCCAAGTAACCTGTTTCTCTGATCGCTTGGATAAAGGTTTGTATCTCGGTCCAGATCTCTGGGATCCCTTCTCCCGTGAGCGCAGAACAGGTCCTGACCTCTGTTTTCATTCCTGATTCATGAGAAGGGAGAAAATGCACTGCGGAAATCGTTTCACTTTTCGCACGATTAGCGCGCATAATATTCTCTCCGTCTGCCTTGGTGACAGCGATCAGATCTGCCATCTCCATGATCCCTCTCTTGATCCCTTGCAATTCGTCTCCCGCTCCAGCGATGAGAAGAAGAAGGAAGAGATCCACCATGGAGTAAACCGCTGTTTCGGATTGTCCTACTCCTACTGTTTCGACTAAGACCGTATCGAATCCTGCCGCCTCACAGAGAAAAATAGTCTCTCTAGTCTTGCGTGCGACTCCGCCTAAGGATTCCCCGGAAGGAGACGGACGAATGAATGCTTCTTTCTTACGAGAGAGAGTTTCCATTCTAGTCTTATCTCCCAGTATGGAACCCTTGGATAATTGAGAAGAAGGATCTACAGTAAGGACTGCGATCTTTCTTCCCTGGTCTATGAGATGATTTCCGAAAGTCTCAATGAAACTACTCTTGCCCACGCCTGGAATTCCAGTAATGCCGACTCGAATGCTTTTCCCGGAATGAGGAAGACATTTTTCTAATATAGCTTCTGCCAATTCTTGGTGAGCGGGGAGAGTGCTTTCGATCAGAGTGATCGCACGGCTGAGAAGTACGATATCCCCGGCAAGGATACCTTTTACGAAAGTATCCTGATCCGGAAGGGTCTTCTTCTTAACCGAGCCTCTGACTAGGTGATCGTCCGATCCTTCCGTTGCCGGCATAGAATTACTGGCCTTCTACGCTTTTGATCAGGAGTTCTAGGATCTCCACTCCCGCTTTGGAAATCTTGGTACCGGGTCCGAAGATCCCGTTCACTCCCGCTTTATACAAATAATCGTAATCTTGTTGGGGAATCACACCGCCTGCAATGACTAGGATATCTTCGCGGCCTAGCTTCTTGAGTTCTTGGATGACCTGAGGCACTAAGGTCTTATGACCTGCCGCAAGGCTGGAAACCCCGAGCACATGCACGTCATTTTCTATCGCTTGCTTTGCGGCTTCTCCAGGAGTCTGGAAGAGAGGACCTATATCGACGTCAAATCCCATATCGGCAAAACTAGTAGAGATCACTTTGGCACCTCTATCGTGACCGTCCTGTCCCATCTTCGCCACCATGATACGAGGTTGTCTTCCCTCGAGCTTAGCGAATTTTGCAGAGAGTTCCTTAGCCTTTTTGAAATCGGGATCGTCCATGATTTCTTCCGAATACACTCCGGTGATCATATGAGTGACGGATTTATAGCGTCCGAACACTTTCTCCATCGCGTACGAAATTTCTCCGAGAGTAGCTCTTTTTCGAGCCGCGTCCACCGCAAATGCGAGCAGATTTCCTTTTCCTGTCTCGGCACATTCTGTGATCGCTTGGAGAGCGGCTTCTACCGCTGCACTGTCCCGATTCTTCTTGAGTTCGTTCAGCTTTCTGATCTGGGACTCTCTAACGGCAGTATTATCGATATCTAAAATATCCAAAGGATTTTCTTTGTCTGGGCGATACCGATTGATCCCTACGATCACATCCCTTCCGGAATCGATGCGTGCCTGTTTACGGGCAGCGGCTTCTTCTATCCTCATCTTAGGGATACCGGTCTCGATCGCCTTTGCGATCCCGCCTAGTTGTTCCACTTCTTGGATCAATTCCCAGGCTCTTTCTGCAAGTTGTGCGGTAAGGGATTCCACATAATAAGAACCGCCCCAAGGATCCACGACTCTGTGGATATTGGTCTCTTCTTGCAAATAGATCTGAGTGTTTCTTGCGATCCTTGCGGAGAAGTCGGTAGGAAGAGCGATTGCTTCGTCTAACGCGTTCGTGTGCAAGGACTGAGTATGTCCGAGAGCGGCAGCCAATGCTTCTATGCAGGTCCTTCCCACATTATTGAAAGGATCCTGCTCCGTTAAACTCCAGCCGGAAGTTTGGCAATGGGTTCTAAGGGCCAGTGATTTGCTATTCTTAGGATTGAATGACTTTACTAGTTTCGCCCAGAGCAATCTTCCCGCTCTCATCTTGGCGATCTCCATGAAATGGTTCATTCCTATCGCCCAGAAGAAGGAGAGGCGAGGCGCAAAACTATCCACGTCCATTCCTGCCTTGATGCCTGTGCGTAGGTATTCCAATCCATCCGCAAGAGTATATGCTAACTCGATGTCCGCAGTCGCTCCTGCTTCCTGCATATGATAACCGGAGATGGAGATGGAATTGAACTTAGGCATGTACTGGGTTGTGTACTGGAAGATGTCCGCAATAATCCTCATGGAAGGTTCCGGCGGATAAATGTAAGTGTTCCGTACCATGAACTCTTTTAGGATATCGTTCTGAATGGTTCCGGAAAGTTGTTCCGGCTTCACACCTTGCTCTTCGGCGGCCACGATATAAAATGCAAGAGTAGGGATGACCGCGCCATTCATGGTCATGGAAACGGACATTTGATCCAATGGGATCTGATCGAATAGGATCTTCATGTCTAGCACGGAGTCGATTGCCACTCCTGCCTTACCCACATCTCCCACCACTCTTTCGTGATCGGAATCATATCCTCGGTGAGTCGCTAGGTCGAATGCGACGGAAAGACCCTTTTGTCCTGCGGCAAGGTTCCTACGATAGAATGCATTGGATTCTTCGGCGGTCGAGAAACCCGCGTACTGACGGATGGTCCATGGTTGTTGGACATACATAGTAGAATAGGGCCCTCTCAAGAAAGGAGGAAGTCCTGCCGCATAATCCAAATGTTCCAGGGATTCCGCATCTTTTGGAACGTAGACTGGTTTAACCGGGATCTTTTCGGGAGTATTCCAAACGGTTTCTTCTAGTTTAGAAAAACCTAATTCATCCAAGGCTTCCTTGGACCAGGATTCGAATTTTGCATCGCCTACGATAGGAGAACGATTTGCGGAGAAGGTAGGTCGTTTCATTTGATTCCCAGCCTTTTTTGGAGATCGGAAAGTGTTTCCAACAGATTGGAGCGGACATGTAAGAATCCGTTCACTCCTAGAGATTCAAGTTCCGGGACTTGATCTTTCGGATAACCAGCCACATATATGAGAGCCTTGGACTTTTGTTTTACTTGTGGTAGGATCTCTTTTACATAAGAAAGAACTTCCTCGTCGGAAGAGCAGAACACGATCACATTCGGATTCTCATTCGAAATTCCGGATATTGCTTCCTGGGCGGTTTCGTAACTTCCTGGATCGATCACGCTTAGCCCAGCGCAGCCTAGGAAATTCAAGGAGAAGATGGCTCTTGCCTTCTTCATTTTTAGATCTCCCAAAGGAAGAAGAAGCGCCTTTACGGTAGTTTGGTTCTCGTTCTCCCAATCCTCCGTAGCCATTCTGATCCCTTCTAATGCGTCTCCCGCAAAGAAATCAGGAAGAGGTTCGCAAACGATCTCGCCTTCTACCTTAGGAAGCGGAGAAGATTTCAGATTCTTATTCAGATCCTTGTTCTTGATCCGATCTTTTGCATTCGGGTACTGGTTGGTCCCCAAGAAGAACTCTTTACGAGTGGAATAGTTTTCTTCCTTTTTCTTTCTGGAAGCAAGGATAGAAGATTGGATCTTACCGGATTTCAGGCATTCCAAGAAGCCCCCGTCCTTCTCCACTTCGGAGAATAATTTCCATGCTTGTTCGGTGATTGCGTCCGTGATCGACTCAATATAATAAGAACCAGAAGAAGGATCGGTAACCTTGTCCAGATAGGACTCATGCTTCATGAGAAGCTGGACATTTCTGGCGATCCTAAGAGAGAAGGAGTCTGCAGGTTGCAAGAGATGATCGAACGGATATACATTGATGACTTCTGCGCCTCCGATGGCTGCGGAAATCGCCTCCGTCGTCCCTCTCAAAATATTATTATGAAGATCGTAGATCCCATAGTTGAATCTTGCAGTCTCCGCAGTGATAAACGGAAGACTTGCCTCTCCCTTGTCCGAAGAATAAGAAGAGAAGATTTCAGCCCAAAGAGTTCTTGCCGCTCTGAACTTAGCGATCTCTAAGAAATAATCCGGACCAATTGTGAACTGGAAGATCGCCTGCGAGTTTGCCACCTCAGGACTGACCCCTAATTCCCCTAATCTGAACAAATACTCGGAGCCAAGAGCCAACGTATAGGCAAGCTCTTGCACGATCGTGGAACCGCTGTCCCTAAACGAAGAAGAGTGAATGCTAAGTGCGCGGAAATGTTTCCATTTTCCTGCGAGTTCGGAAAGGATCGGCTGTAAGGTTTCCGGACCATGTCCGGCAGAATGACCCTGCCTTGCCAGGATCCTGTACGGATCATAGCCCAGTCCTCCTACAAGCTCTTGGTTCTTAGGAAGCCAGGAATAGATCTCGGGAGATCTTTCTTCTGCAACGAAATGGACGGTGATCTCCTTTAATGGAAGATCCTGAAGAAGGAACTCCAGATCTTTCGGGCCTTCGACCGGGATGCCTTTCTTGCCGGAAGTGGAATTCGAGATCACAAAACCCAGCGCGGAAACACCGTTATGCACCGCTTCGAGTGCCAATGTCTTTGCAGTCTTTAGATCGGGGGAGTCAATATCTTGGCGAATGCTCCATTCGTTTGTAAGCTTGCGAGTGGAACGAACATAAGGGAATTTTCCCGGTAAATTGGAAAGGAGCCATTCCTTTCCTTTCAAATCCTCTTTTCTATAAAAGGGTCGGATCTTGAATCCTTCCTGGGTTTCCCAGACCAGTTTTTTTTCAAAGTCCGCGCCTTTCAGATCCTTTTGGATCAGATTGGTCCATTCTTCCGTAGAGATGGGTGGAAATTCGGAAAAGAGTTTTTTAGATGTCATCGACTGCCGCCTACGGACGTTCCTTTTTTGTCTGCATGTAATGGGGAAGGGAGACTAGGATTGAGATCACTAAGGTAGCCAGGATCACGATCAAAGAAAGTTCGATAGAGACATGGATCACTCTTCCGAACAAGTAACCTGAGAAAGAAGGAAGAAGAAGCTTCACTCCCACAAACGCAAGAAGAAGTGCCACTCCCTTCTTCAAATGTACGAACAGTTCCATCACTCCTCCTAAGAGGAAGAACAAGGATCTAAGACCTAAAATGGCGAACACATTCGAAGTATAGATGATAAAACTGTCTTGGGTAATTGAGAAGATCGCAGGAATGGAATCCACCGCAAAAAGAATATCACTGAACTCCACCACGATCAAAATGAGGAAGGTAGAAGTGAAGACGTGTTTGCCATGCTCTTTCACCATGAACTTTTCCGGATGGAAGGTATGAGTCATCGGTAGGATCTTCTTGGCATACATAAGAAGTTTCATCTTCTCCGGATCGAACTCATCCTCCTCTTCCTTATGAAAGAACATCTTCCAAGCGGAATATAAAAGGAGAAGTCCGAACAGATAGAGGATCCATTCGAAACGGGAAACAAGTTCCGCACCGGAGAAGATCATGATCGCTCTAAAGATAAGTGCGCCAATAATCCCCCATTTCAAGATCATGGGTTGGTGCTGAGCCGATATCCGGAACTTCGCGAAGATCATGATGAACACAAAAAGGTTATCAACGGAAAGAGAATATTCTAGAAGATATCCCGCTAGGAATTCCAGAGTCTTTTCTTTCGCGAGTCCCGGTTGGTTCGGATCTTGGTGAAAGATATAAACAAGCAGGGCAAAGCTGAAGGCCAGAGTCACCCAGAACATAGTCCAGTAGCCAGACTCTCGGATAGAGAGCTTATGTGCCTTTTTATTTAGAACAAATAGATCTAAATAGATCAAAAGGCCTACCAGAACGGAAAAAATCAGAAAAAGTGTAGAATCTTTTTGGCTAAACGAAATCATCGCAGCTTCTGAGGAAGGAAAAACTGTCCTCGAAAGACAGGTTCCTCGGTTCGATCTGGAAGACAATCCCAAATCGACTTGGATGGAGTATTCAAAAGCTAGTTATGATTTACATTGCATTCCCAATTTTAGCCCTTTTTCATTTGGTAGTAGTCGCATATTGGCCCGATGTGTTTCTACTTCGTTTGTTTTCTAAGATAGCGCCCATCGTTCTTCTTATTGTGAGCAGTGTTTGGGAAGAAAAATGGAAAACGAGAGCAGGGATCTGGCTCGTCATCGGTTTGGTGTTCTCATTGATCGGGGATACCTTCTTGGCTCTTCCGGATAATTACTTCGTTCTTGGACTCGGAAGTTTTCTGATCGCGCAGGTTTCCTATGCGATCTGTTTCTCCATCGGGAACCCTGTACATTTGATTCGACTCTTTCCTTTCCTGATCTTCGGTGCTGGATATTATTCCTGGTTGCTTCCAGGGATCGGAGCCGCATTGCAAATCCCCGTAGCGGTTTACGTGACAGCCATCTGCATTATGGGATGGAGATCCACAGCTCGGGAAGTTTCTCCTAGAGATCGGATCCTCGGAATTCTAGGTGCTTTGAGTTTCATACTTTCCGATTCCCTGATCGCTTTAGGACAATTCACTTCGGTCCGACTTCCTCTTCATGGCGTTTGGATCATGGGAACGTATTATTTGGCTCAGGTACTTATTTATCTTTCTCAAGAAGAAGAATAATTGAAAAAAATATTATTGAACGAGCTTGAAAATCCCCTAGAATTGTCGCGACCGGAGTATGCAGAATGACTATTAAACCCTTAAAAGAAACTACTTTCTTGGAAGCAGTAGCCGCCGCCATCCAACATGAAAAAGACTACTTCGAATTCTACATGAATACGTACGAAAAGCTTCCTCCAGGAAGAACTAGAGAACTATTTGAAAATCTAGCGGAAGAAGTAGACGAGCATATCAAATTCATCCAAGAAGTATACGAGGTCGCAGAGGGATCCGAGCTCCCTAACCTGAAGCAGTTAGCCGCAATCCATAAGTTCCATCAGACTACCATTCAAAAGATCATGAATAAGGTGGAGCGCACCATTACCGGTTCCGGTTCCAAAGATGCTCATGAAGCATTGGAGCTGGCAATCCGAGAAGCGGAGAACTCGGTCGCATTCTATGAGAAACTGACTACCAAGTTCGACGATGAGAATATTAAATTATTGTTCAGTAAGCTAATGGATTATAATCACAATTATCAATCCTTACTCGAAGCTGAGTTGAACTCTTTCGACCAAACTAGCTCCGGAAGGGGGGCCTATTTCTGGGACGAGCAAGCGGAAGAAGTTGCCAAGGCGACCCAAACCCCTTCTAAGGCTGCTAAAAGCCTGAAGCCGGTAAAGGCAAAGAAACCTGCACCTAAGAAAGCGGCGAAAAAGGCTCCTGCTAAAAAAGCAAAGGTAGTCGCTAAGAAGAAGACTTCTCCTAAGAAAGCTGCACCCAAGAAAAAGGCCGCTGCTAAGAAAAAAAGATAAGAACTAGAGAGCCGGGAAGCTGATGTTTCCCGGTTTCGGGCGAAAAAAAAGTTTTCGCTCTTAGCATCCGATCCAAGTTGGACCCAGATGAAAACGACTCAGAGTCCGGATTGGGCGAGAATACAACATCTATATCCCGTAAATCGGGAAATGATCTGGCTGAATAATTGCGGGACCACTCCTGCCAACACGGATACGCTCCACGCGGTAAATGAATACTTGCAAGGGTATGCAGCGCATGGAGGACAGACAGATGTTCGTCGCTATCCTAGCGTTAAAAAAGCGATCCGAAGCATACTCGCAGAACTTCTGGGCGTAGACACAGAGGAACTTTCTTTGATCCATCATACAAACGAGGGGATCGGATTCATTTCCTTGGGACTTCGGCTGAAAGCGGGAGATCGGATCCTGCTCTTGGAAAACGAATATCCATCTAATATTTATCCTTGGGAGCATTGGAAAGAAAAAGGGGTCTCTATCTCTTTTGTGCCGATGGCAGAAACTCCCGAGGCATTCCTAGAAAATTTAAAATCCACTATCACTCCCGACGTGCGTGTCGTGAGCCTCTCAGCAGTACATTGGTGCACGGGCATGCCTTTCCCTTTGGAGGAAATAGGTTCTCTTCTCTCCGAGAAGGGGATCGAATTCGTATTGGATGGAGCCCAGGGAGTGGGACTTCTTCCGGTCCGCCCAAGAGAAATGGGGATTTCTTATATGGCATTCCCTGCTTGGAAATGGTTGCTTGGACCCTTGGGGCTTGGAGTTCTATACGTTGCCAAAGAAAAGCTGGAAGGATTGAGTTTCCCTTTCAAGGGAACCGGTTCCGTGGTCAACGACGAGGTTTATCTGCCATACAGAGAAGAATTGAAAGGCACAGACCGTTATGAGATCTCCACAGTGAATTTCATCGACTGGGTATACTTCCAATCTACATTAGAAATGTTGCATACGATAGGATTCCATAATTCCATGGAAAGGATCTACGAGCTTGCGGATTATCTTTCCGACAAGCTGAGAGACGCCGGTTGGAAACTTGCCTCGGACCATTTCCCTGATTTCAAGACAGGCATTGTGGTCGCTGAGAAGGATGGACTCTCTATGGAGAATACGGTCTCTTCTCTCAAGAAGAACGGGGTCATGTGTGCGCTTCGCTTAGGAAGGGTTCGCTTTTCCCCTCATATCTACCTGGCCAAGGAACAATTGGACCGAGTAGTGGAACTTCTTTCCAGGTAATCGTGGCAAGGGTCTTAGAAAAAGCAGCCTTACTCTTTCCTCTATGGGTGATCATCGGAGTTACGATCACTTGGATCTTCCCGACGGCTCTGGTTTGGTTCAAGGGACCTTGGATCACTTATAGCTTAGGGCTTACCATGCTCGGAATGGGAATCAGTTTGAGGACGGAGGATTTCACTCGGGTCTTCCAGGCGCCTAAACCCATTTTGATCGGAGTGATCGGACAATATACGATCATGCCTCTTACCGGATGGGTCTTGGGGAATTTCTTTCAGTTACCGACTCCTCTGGCCATCGGGATCATTGTGGTCTCCTGCTGTCCCGGCGGTGTGGCTTCTAATGTGATCTCTTTCTTAGCTCGAGGGGATTTGGCGCTTTCGGTTACTATGACTGCGATCTCCACGGTGCTCTCCGTAGTGATGACTCCTCTTCTTACCTTGTTTTTAGCGGGGAATAGTGTGGGAGCAAACGCTCTCGGATTATTTTTGGATACGATCCAAGTAGTGATCCTTCCTGTGATCCTAGGTATTTTATTAAATCGTTATACACCCAGATTCGCAGAGAAGGTAAAGATCATCTCTCCTCTCGTGGCAGTACTCTTAATTACTCTGATCGTCGCTTCCATCATAGGTTCCGGAAAAGAAGCGGTGATCCGTTCTGGATTGCATCTGATCTTCTGCGTATTCCTGCTCCATATTTCGGGTTACTTTTTTGGCTACTGGGTGGCATTTCTGGGAACCCGTTCTTTTATCGTTGCCAGGACTGTTTCGATCGAAGTGGGAATGCAAAACAGCGGTTTGGGAGCGGTTTTAGCTCGAAATAATTTTTCCGACCCGTTGGTCGCTATTCCGGCTGCGATCTCCAGTTTGGTGCATTCTTTAATCGGAAGCGTTCTGGCGGGGATCTGGCGTAGGTCCATTCCTGGTGGATTCGAGGAAAAAACGCAGTTGCAAAGCGATCTTCCTTGATTTTTAGAATCTCTTTTTTTTTATAGCATAATCAAGCTCTGTGGGCCGGGGAGAGGGTGGAAAAATTCCGTCTAAATCCTAGAAAGCCTGTTTCAGACTTAAACTTAGCTAAGAGAATCATTCGTCATGAGAGAGATCATTAAGCTTTCTTGCCAGGTTTGTAAGAAAAATTCTTACTTCCAAACAAAGAATAAAAAGGCGAAATCCGAGAAATTGGTAACGAAAAAATTCTGTAAATTTTGCCGCGCACACGTCGAACATAAGGAATCCAAGGTATAATCCCAAACCAGATGGTAGCTAAAAAAGCCGCATACGATAAAAAGGTCCTGACTGAGATCACGGACCTTCTAATGGAGAGAAAAAACTCTCTATTGGAGAAGTATGCAAAATGGGAAGACAATAGCAAACCATCCGGTTTAAAGGAAATGGGAGATATCGCTGACATCGCCTCGGAAATTAACGAGGAGATGTTGAGTTCCGTTCTTACCGAATCCGAGATAGACACCATTCGAGAGATTGATGTCGCTCTGGAAAAGATTGAGGACGGTTCTTACGGTATTTGCGAAGGGACAGGTAAAAAAATTCCTCTCGCCCGATTGAAAGCCATTCCCTGGACTCGTTACACTGTAGAATACGCCGAAGCGGTTTCCAAGCACAAGGCTTCCGGCAAAAAAAGTCCTTTGTCCGCGACTCTGACGGGAACGTACAAAATCCCTTCTGATCCGGATTCCCTGGACGATTAATCCAAATCTTATATTCCATCCGATTTTTTTAGATTGAAATCTCCTCGTTTTCGGCGAGCATTTCCAATTCGTGCCAAATCTTTTCGCCCGATTGAGGCCTCTTAGAACTCCTACTTTTCTTACCCTTATATTAACGGTGATCTTGTCTTACGTATTGTTGCGTTGGACCTTGCTTGTGCGAGACCCGGATGGAAATCTAGGCATCGTTTGGATCCAATTCTTAGCGGGGATGATCCCGAATTTGCATCATCGCAAATCGGGTAGGATCTTTACCGCTGCATTTGCTCTTCTTTCCCCTGGGCTCCTATTATATGGAGAAGGGGGATATCTTTATCTTTCCGCATTGTTCTCCGGAGCGGTCTTCGGGATCTTTCTGAGACAGTATGTATCCACTTTTTATGCGCATACGGCAAACGACGACGATCCTGTTTTAAGATATTTTTATATAAACCGTCCTTATAAGAATTCCTTGGAGTTTACTAAGAATCCTAAGACAGGGTTCTTACTCATCGGTGTCTTTTTACTATTCGATCGATTGCTTGCGTATTTCGGAACGGACCCCATCACTTCTTGGATTCTTCCCGATCTGGAATATTCCGCTGGGATCTCTTCTAAGTATGCATTCGCACTTACTTTGGATGGAATTGGATCTTGGCTTTCCGCATTACTCTATTTCCTTGCAGAAGAAACCAGTTCTCATGACACCGATCCCCCCGGCAAACATTGGAAGACTGGGATCACTGCTGGGTTTACAGCAAATCTGATCTTGGGAGCCATGCAAGGACTCGCTCCGGAAACAGACTTTCCTTTCACCGCTGGAAATGCGGAGACATTCGGAGTGTCCGGCTTCTTTCCGGATGCGGCTTCCTTCGGATTAGGAATGCCCATTCTGTTTGGATTCTTCTTCTATCAGATCCATAGTCGCAACTGGCGCAGATTCTCTCGAGCTATCTTGAGTATCGCTGTCTTCTTGGCTCTCGGTCTTGCGGGAAGGTACCAGAGCACTGGTTATTGGCTTCTTCTTATTTTCCAAACCGCTTTAGTAGTAGGACTCTCTTACCAAAGAAGTTTCCGAAATCCTATCCTAAAGTATTCCTTCATTCCGATTGTGATCCTGGGAACCTGTGCGGTGCTTGCGGGTGTCTATATGATCGGGGGAATGGACTGGTCCTTTACCTCTTGGCAATTACTTCGTGAAGATGCGTCTAACGCATGGGTGAAGGGAAAGACATTCTCTAAATTCCTGGAATTCTTCTGGAAGGACGGATGGATCCAGACTCTTTCCGCTTGGAATTGGTGGAAAGAAATGCCTTTCTTCGGACAGGGATTCGGAGGGTTTGCACTGCATTGGATAGAATCCGGTCCTAGAGGAGGATATCCTGCAAACGGGATCCAAGACTTCGGACTTACTTCCTGGATCTTTTTGCTAAGCGAAGGAGGATTACTCTTCTTCCTTTTATTCTTTGTTTGGGTCGGTTTAGAAGCGTATACAAGGTCCAATTATTGGTTCTTGCCGTTGCTCTTTTTCCCGGTTTGCTTTTTCGAGCCTTGGACCGGAGGTGCGGGAATTTTGGCCTTCTTCTTGATTTGGCTTTTAAGTTCCTCGGCGGCCTCTACGAATACATTGCCGAAATGGTGGATGATCCCTGCATTTAATTTAGTCTGTCTCGTTTTTGGACTCGCACTCACAGTGAGATCTTTCGTAAAACTTTCTTCTCAATTGCAAGGACCTGAGTTCCGCTACGAAGAAAGAAAGACCTACCAACTCTCTGCTAAAGCAAAGAATGTGGAGAAACTAGGAGCGAGATTCCATAGCTTCCGTTCTGGCGCTTCTTGGATCTTGGGCGATAAGGGAAATATCAGTTTACGTATCGCTTTGGACGAAGGGCCTAAACCAGGAAAACCGGTCTATATTCGTTGGATCTTCTCTGACCAAAACGGAGTGGAATTGCAATCCAGGAATACTCCTTTGACTAGCATCGCAAGCCAAGTCGGATTAGGAGTTCCCGGCGGAGCCAAATTCTTAACGGCAAAGGTCCTGAGAACTACTTGGTATCAGGCCGGGCCTTCTGAGTTCTTTATTTCTACGGAAGACTTTGACGGATTGAATCGGATTCGCTAGATCTATCCTCGTAGGATAATGGCGGGATTTAGTTGTCATCGGAGCAATGATAATTGTGCCGATGGAATGGTTCATCTCATTCGGGGAAACCACCAAGCAAGGTCGGGACTTTTTGATCTCATGCCCGACTGTAGGATCTAAGTTGATTAGATAAACTTCATATTGCGATATTACCATTCCCAATCCTTATCGGAGAGATCCATTGAATCGGAAATGAGTAGAGTATCGTCTTTATGATCGGCCATAGCCTTGAATTGATTTTCCCATCCTTGTCTGGGTTTGGATTTCAATGGAACCACGATAAGTTTATTTTTTTCCACTATCAGATCCACCTCATCCTCAATTTGGCATTCAACTAGGACAGTTTTAGGAATTCTGATTCCTTTTGAATTACCAATTTGTACAATTGCGGCCTTCATGGTAATTATAATGTAATTACAAAAAGGAATGTCGATGCAAAAAATGGAGGACTAGCGGAAAACTGCTTCCATTGCATTTCTATACTGTTGTTTGATCCGAATGAACCATCTCCAGGATAGGAGTCCCCAAGGAATTCGGGAAAATCTGTACAAGGCACCACTTTCATGATTCGGATCATTCTCTCTGAAATTCTTCCATATAGGGACTACTTGGATCTTCTCGAAACTCTTCCCCGCAATATAAAAGGAAACGAATGTTTCTCGGTTGAGTTCCGGTTCTCGGATCACAGGGGAATAGAATCCTTTTCTAGAAAGAGAGTAGGCCAAGCTAGGCTCTTCTTCTCCTTCTGTGCCTAGATTCACGGAAAGAAAGAGAGGGATTTTCAATATCCTTTCTCTAAAGAAAGAGGGATTTATGAGTCCTCTTACCAAGAATAGAAATCCGAGCCAGGCAGGATATTCCATGAACAAGGTGATGAATTCCAAAGAACTAATATTCTCCAGATAGTTTGGGATCTGTTCCGGAACGAACAGATAGAAGTTCAAACAGAATAGAGGAATACCGAAAAGGAATACGGAGATTATGGCTCTTCCTAAAGAAAGATCTCTGAGTAAGGGAATGTTTTGGATGTTTTCATCGGATTGTGCGGCTCTCAACCAGGAATCGTATCGGGAGAATTTTCGGATCATTGCGTAGTCGTCTAGAAATAGGTTTTCCGACTGCAATAATTCGAATGGGAGTGTGATCTCTGCTTGTACTACGATCAATTCCAAGGTCAAAAAGGAAAGGCCCAGGATCAACGGGATCATAACCGTTCCCAATCCGCCTTCTAACAATAGGAAATTATAAAGACCGTGTAGAAGTACTAAAAATAGGATGGAAAGGGAAAAGTCCAATCCGGAGAGATTTCCCTTTCGAGATTGCAATGTTTGTAATATAAAAAATCCTAATATACCTCCGGAGAATGTATGAAACGGAAGGGAAGTCCCGGATCTTAATATTCCCGGCCAAAAGTCCAGTTGGAAAGAATAGAAAACATTCTCTATGCAACCGAAGCTTACGCCTACAGTGAGCCCGAAATACAGACCGTCCGCTAGATTGGATGAGGTCTTTTCCTTTTTAAGAAATAGATAGATGAGGATCGCCTTGGCAGCTTCTTCGGGTAAGGCCCCTAATAAAACGGCTCGGTAGAACGGATGATAAGCCTCGAATAGATCGGATACTCCGATCTCCCAGGCGAGGGCGATGCCAGTGGCTATCATTCCATAAGAAAAAGCTAATATTGTGAAAGTCTTTCCTTGTCCGGCATAGTAGGTCTTACGATAGAAATCCCAATAGAACCAAGCGGCAAGGATAGCAGCTGCAGGTTTGAAAAGGATCAGCCAATCATTCATAAAAAAAGCACCGCCCGACAAGTTTAGGCGATGCCCTTAGTTCCGCAACTTTTAGAGTCGGGAAAAACTGGATTCTAGATGGTCAGGCTCTGTCTTCTTCGCAAGAAGAAGATTGCGATCGCGCCTGCGATCACTAAACCGATTGCATAGAATATCGCAAATTTCTTTACCGATAAGAATAGATAACCTACGATACTGCTAGTGCTCGGCACTGGGAAGACCTTAGAATCGTTGGTCACATCGAAATACCAAGTTTTATAATTTGCTCCGCCGGAAGATACCCAGGAAACGAATTCAGCATAACCGGTTTGGGATGGATTTCTGATATCGTAGCCTTCGTACGGATACTTCCAAGGACCCGGCATGATGATTGCCCAAGGGAACCCAGTCGAATCCAGATATTTGTCCGTTCCATTTGCGTTCTTATACAAACCTGGGAAATGGATCTGCTGGTTGGTATTGATCACGTATGCGAACAGATCGTATGGGAAGGAACCTAGTTGGCTCCTGCTTACCGGCGAGTCGAATACGATCTCTAATTTTGCGATAAAGCCTGGTTTGAATACGTCCCCAGGATGCACGTTTTGCCCACGGATCGTCTTATTCGAGTCAGGAAAGATCTGATAACCGGACTTTAAGGAGTCGGCAGTAACGGAAACAGTATTGGTTGCTACCTCTACTTTCCCGTCCGCTTGGGTCAGGGAATATGTTATGGAAGCTCCAACGTTAACCGGCAGTTTGATATACAGTTGGTGTTTATAACCGGCACCTTTTGCCACGTGTTGGTAAACACCTCTCAATCGAACGATATTTCCTTGCGCGTTCAGATCTTCTTCATTCTTGAATTGGATCACATAATCGTTTAAGTCCGCATCTCCTGCAGAAGGGTAGAGATCTTCGAATGCTAGAGTAAATACTCCGTCATTCGGATAAGCCACTTCTGTGGAGCGGGTGGCGTCGTTCGGATAAATATCTGTTTCGTCAGGAACTCCGTCTCCGTCCGCATCCGCAATTTGCACGGTGGGAAGAGTGACCGCATAACGGATGGTCCGATTGATCCCAAGAATATCCTGTAAGCTGATGTATTGGGAAATAGAGTCTCCTCCTATGGAGATATCGATGGTGATATTTCCGACAGAAGTAGGAACTGTCAGGGATCCGCTTACTTTTCCGGAAGAATCGGACACTCCTTGGAAGAGTATATTATTATTCTCATCGTATACGAGGACAGTCGCTCCGGCAACAGAACGTGAGTCCTTATCCACTACAGTCAAGTTCAGCGGGATGTTGATCGTGGTATTATAATTGAAAGCGGAGGTTCCTGTAGGATCTTCTACGACTACCACTGCAACGGTAGGAGTCCCCGAACTGTTAGAGCCTGTATTCGAAGTGTTAGGATCTGAATTAGGGGTACTGCCTGAACCAGTGTCCGTCGAACTTCCGCTCGTATTAGAAGCTGTGGAATTATCGGAAGAAGAACTTCCGGAAGAGGAGGAAGAATCCGAACCGGAGTTAGAGGATCCGGAGCTTGCATTGCTACTCGTGGAGTTGGATCCTGATGAACCAGTACTGTTCGAATTGTCAGCCGATGAATTTGAAGAGTTAGAGGCATTAGAACCGGAAGAAGATCCCGAATTATTAGAAGAGTCATCTCCACTGCCTGAACCTGCGTTGGAACTATTGGAGGAAGTTTGATCGGAAGAATTTGTCCCTGAGTTAGAACTTGTATCTCCAGAGGATTGGTTGGAGCCAGAACTAGAATTACCAGAATCGGTATTTCCAGAGGATCCGGATGATCCAGAAGGATCGGTCGGTGTTCCTGAACTAGGAGTTGTTGTTGGATTTCCGGAACCATCTCCTGGAACAAATACTACTCCGGGACTTCCGCTGTTTCCAGGGACTCCGCTTCCGCTATGTGGATTTCCTAAGAAGAAGAAAGGAAATAGAAGGCCTTTTTTCTTATGCGTACAATTATAAGTAAACCCCAGGATCAGGGCGAAGGCTAGAAATCTTCTCATCGAATACATCCCAAAACTATCTCTTTAGGGTAGGAGACGGGTTTTAGGGAAGAATACTACGATAGAATGGGCTTTTTTGCAATATGTAAGACTGCGTTTCCGAACACAAAATTGGTATAACGCACCTTCTCAAAGCCTAAGGCACCTAGTTTTTGTTTTAGGCTCTCTTGGTCCGGATAATAGAGGGAAGATACGGGAAGGTAATCGAACATATCGTTCTTCCCTCCCCAGAGAATATAACCGAATATTGGCACGATCCGAAAGAAATAGAAATTCGCAAACCATCGAATGATCGGGTTTTTTACCTTTCCCACGTCCAGATTTGCAAAGACACCGCCGGGTTTTAAAACTCGTAGTATCTCCGACAAGGCTTTGTCCAAATGGTTCACATTTCTAAGTCCAAACCCGATACTGACCGCGTCCAGACTTTCGCTTGGTACATTAGAAAGATGGGTGGCATCCCCGATCTCGACCTTGGCTCTTCCATTTTGGATCGGGATCTGCAGTCTATTCTGAGCGACTGCTAGCATTTTTTCGGAGAAGTCCAGGCTCAATAAGGATTCAACCCTGGGCGATCTTTCCAAACGAACCGAGATATCTCCCGTGCCGCAGCAAAGATCCAGAACTCGGATGGGACCTTGGACTTCTTTCTCAATCTCCCGAACCATTCTGTTTTTCCAAGCTCGGTGTAGGAAGAAGCTATTCCAATCGTTGAATCGATCGTACTTACTTGCGATCTTATCGAAGTTTTCTCGGACGAAGCTTGCCTTCGTTTCTTGAGAAGGCATTTGGAAGGAGCTCATTTTCCCTTAGGATTTTGCGGTTTCTTCAGAGTGCAAGAGGGATTTAGGATTTTGTTCGGATGACAGATCCGATTGTTTCGGCGAACCTGGATCAGATACTCTAAGGAATTTGGAACAACTATGAGTGGGAATTTTTTGCATGGATGGGATTGGGTCTCCACCTTGATCGGGCTTCTATCCGTTTGGAATCTTGGGACTTTTTTGCATGTTTGGAGCATTCTCCCAAAGAGAAGAAAGTCCCTGCTCACAGATTTTTTAGAAACGAAAGACGTTTCGATTTGGGAAGAGAAACTGTCCGCAGTCTTGTTCCCGATAGAAACAAAGCTTTCTTGGATCAAACATCTAGCGAGTATCGCCACCATGCTGGGATTGCTAGGTACCGTGCTCGGGATCTCCGAAGCGTTTTCTTCTTTGCAAGCTGCAGGAACAGTGAGCCTGGATGCGTTTGCCGGTGGGATCAAACTCGCACTAGTGACTACGATCCTAGGATTGTCAGTAGCCATTCCTTCCTTATTTGCATATCAATTCTTGAAACATAGGGTTTTGGATCTGGAAAGAGAAGCCCTTTCCTGGTTGAAGATCCCTCCCACGGATTCTATATGAGAAAATCCTTATTAAAGGACGAAGATGTCGGGATCGATCTTACTAGCTTCATCGATGTAGTTTTCATTCTTCTTATTTTCGTAATGCTTGCCGTGAGTTTCCGAAAAGAGATCCGCTCCATTCCATTGGAGCTCCCTAAGATAGGCCAAGGAGAAGATCCCAAAGGAGAAAGGGTGGAATTCGCCTTATTGGGAGAAGGACAATTCTCGCTGAACGGAGAAAGATTCGATAAAGCCGGAATAGAATCTAAGCTCAGATCGGGATTCGTGAAAGGGAAAGAGGTCCGATTCTTTGCGGGAGAATCCGCAAGTTATGGAGAAACCGTGAGAACTTTGGATCTGCTTAGGAGATCGGGGACTTCTTCCTTAGAGCTTGCAGTGCAAGGAGCAAAGTAAGTATATTAAGGTTCTTGCAACTTTGGGTTATTCTTATGTCTGTCCTTGTCTCTGCTTGTGTTCTTTTCTAAGGTTGCACGAAGCGCTTCTTCCATAGAGATCCCCATTTGATTTGCAAGACAGATCAATACAAACAAGATATCCCCGAATTCTTTGGGCAATGCGTCCGGATCTTCTCCTTTCTTAAAGGATTGATCTCCATACTTGCGAGCGACTAAGCGAGCAAATTCTCCCACTTCTTCCATCAAGATGGCTAGATTGGTGAGTTCGGAGAAATATTTCACTCCGATCGTTTGGATCCAATCGTCTACAGCCTTTTGAGCCTCTTCAAAGGTCATGGCTTAGGAAGATTTCCTTTTTCTTGCAGGAACTCTATCAGATAACGAGTGGGTTCCGCATAACATCCACCGCTTAGATGATGCGGGTCGATGAATTTTTGACATTTCATCTTGTCTCTATAGTCTTCCATATCCAAGACTAAAGTCTCCGGATATTCTTTTACGAGAGAGTCCCTCATTCGGATCCATTCCTGGAAGAAGGCGGCGGACCGTACCTTATCGGAAAATTTGGAATATAGCAATGGAGTCCAGAGAACTACCTTGATCCCATTCTTACGAGAGGTCTCTAAGAAATTCCTGAGGAAGAATTCCTGGACCTTGGAACTTCTATAATTCTTGTATGACTCGTTAAAGATCCGATCGGATTCGGAGCCCAATTGGTCTTCCGGGGTGTTTGCGAGAAGTGTATTGGGGATCCCGCCCTTGAACTTGTCAGATTCATTGATCAGAATATTACGAATATATAATAGTTTTTTGACCTCGAAAGGGTTCTTAAGCCTAGCAAACGCTTCTTTGAATCTAGGAGGGAAAACGGAAGTCCTGAAGACTCTTGCCTTTAGGAAACTGTCCCATTCATTCGTGGAGAAAATATTCCAATATCGCAAGAAGAATGGAAGATCGTAAGAGTATCTGAGAGGATAGCGATTCGCAAAGTCTGTCCCAGAATCCGGATAGTATTCCAGGATCGCGTAGTCCAATGGGATTTTCTTAGAGATCAATTTTTCCAAAGTGAAATTATGAAAGGAATAAGGAGCGGAAGGTCCGGATAGATTATAAACGATCAATCCGGGACTATTCTTTTCGAATTCAGTCAGGGAAAATTCGCCCATATGAGAGGTCCCGAAGAAGGTCAGAGTTTTTTGCTCCGGCTTTTTGGCATCCGTCTCCTTCTTCATCGTGTTCAGGACCCGGTCTTTCATATTATAAAAATAGTATTCGGCTCCGCTTTCCGTATAAGGTCGAACGAACTCCGAAGAAAGGATCCTATCCCAGGCCAGGACCAACACGGCGATGCCAAGAGGGATCCAAAGTATTTTACGTTTTAAGAATGGAACTCTGCTGGTTTTCATAATATCTCAGAAAGCGAAGTAAATGAAGTCCTGGCCTTTTCCGGCATAATTACCGAATATCAAAGCCCCAATAATGACGAATGCAATCAAAAGTTTTACCCGATTCCTATGGAACCAAAGAGGGTAGTTCTTAGGAGCTTCCGCGGCATGGAATAGGAGCCCGCCTAACAAATAAGGAAGGACCAGGTTGAAGGAAAGTGTATTAGTCTGTTCGGAGATGGGAGAATAGAACCAACTCTTAAAGAAATACATGGAATCTTGGATCGTAAAGCACCGAAAGAACACTGCAGCCAACACAAAGAGAGCATAGGTCCAAAGGATACGGACCCCTGTGAAGAACTTCCCGTTTTCCGGAAGGATCTTGATCTCTTTCCTTTCCAAGAACCTTTCTACTGCGAGAAACAATCCATGAGCGAGTCCCCAAGCCAAGAAAGTCCAGTTCGCCCCGTGCCAAAGCCCGCCTAACGCAAAAGTGATCGTTTGATTCATGTTTGTACGGACTTCGGAGACCTTACTCCCTCCCAAAGGAATATAGATATAATCCTTGAGCCAACTCCCCAGGGTAATATGCCATTTTCTCCAAAGCTCATGTATATTCCTGCTGAAGAAGGGAGCGTTGAAGTTCCTAGGTATATTAAATCCGAATAATAAAGCGCAACCTCTGGCCACATCCGTATACCCGGAGAAATCGGAATACACCTGCCAAGAAAATCCGATGGAGGCCAAGAGCATGGAAAGGCTTCCGTATTCTTTCGGTCTCATAAAGACAGGATCGATTAAAGAACCCAGATTGTCTGCGATCAGGATCTTCTTACAAGCTCCGAGACCGATCAGGAATAGTCCCGTATAGATCGCCGTTTTATGGATCCTTATATGATCTAGTCTAGGAAAGAAATCCCTGGATCTCATGATCGGACCTGCGACTAACTGCGGAAAGAAGAGCAAGAACAAAGTAAAATGGAAGAAGCTCGGGATCTCCTCTACCTTGCCTCTATAAACATCTATCACGTAGGCCATGACCTGGAAGGTGTAAAAGCTGATGGCAAGAGGAAGAATGATCCGAAACGTCATAGTGCTCGTGTCGAAAACGGACCAATGGGTAACGTAGAACAAATTATCAGTAAAGAAATAGAAATACTTAAAGATCCCCAGATTGATCAGATCCAGAGAAACTATGATCCATAGAAGTTTCTTGCTCTTGGTGCGAAGGATCGGCTTTAAGAATAAGTAATTAAGAAGTACGATACCCAAAAGATGCAATAAGAAGGGCGGGTTCCAGGATGCATAGAAGACCAGGGAGCCGATCATCAGGATCCATTCTCTGTACTTGCGATCTTCCCAAAGCCAATAACAGATATAAACTACTAGAAAGAAAAGAAAGAAGAGTGTGGATGTGAATATCATTTTGCTTTCTTCTGTCCTATGCCTAGAATGGAAGGCAGATCGGCTGCAAAGATATCCGAGAACTTATGCATACCCGCCTTATTTAAATGGATCAGGTCGTAGTAATAATCTCCGTTATTCGCGCCGTCTAAACTATCCTGATAGTCCAATAGAACCGTATCCGGATGGATCTTTTGGATCTCTTCTTGCCAGATCCGGTTTCTTTCCGGATTTCTCCAATCCTTGATCAGCTCGCTATAGGGAGCGATCACACCGATGATCTTGATCTCATGTCCGTTTTCCTTTCCTATCCGGCGAATATCTCCATGAAGTATTTCTAATCTATGGAAATAATTAAGAGCTCGTTTCGTTCTTGTGATGTCTTTTGAATTCGTCCTTGCTAGATCGCAAGTATCCCAGATCGCCTTCTTATGGAATTGATCCGAACCTTCGGGAGCAGGACGTCCGTTATTCGGGTTAGTGATCTTAATGCAAGAAGCGATATCTTTCACTTCCGGATACATACTGATGCTCGGAAGATTCGTATTCTCGTGAGGCCAAGGAGTCAGGCGAGGTTCCTTCCTTCTTCTTCCGATGTCCTTAAGGCGTTTGGACGGATCGAGTAGAAAATCACGGATGTCCCTGCGATAGGCGATGCTCTTAAAGGTCAAAAAACCGATATCATCATACTTAACTTTATAATTAAAATCGAATATTATCGGGAATGCAATTCTTCGATCCAATTCTCCTAACATTGCAAGAGTATGGATCTGCAATAACTCTTGGTCCACCCAAGGAGTGGAGATCTCCAGAATATGGAGCACTGTATGCACTTTTGGGAATTTTGGAAGAAGGTTCCGGATAAGAGAATCCTGCACTACTAGCTCGGTCCCTTCCATTGCAAGAGATTGGACCTTCTCCCCATAAGGCTCTAATGCCTTGTTCAAAGTCTCCAGAGAAAGACCTTGGTAGGCGACGGACGTGCCGAGCACCAGGATAGTCGGTTCGAATACCGGCTTCTTCTCCAGAATGTATTCCGTATTCCGCACAACATTCGCTGCAAAAGATCCCTTCTTCAGATAAGGCCTATAGATCCCTGTCTGGAGGCAAAGGTCGAAACATAAGAATATGAGGACCGGTACCCAAAACTTTTTTTGTCGTATCAATTGAAGATAAGGACTCACGGTTACCTCAGAAATCAAAATACAGGAAGTTCGTACTTTCCGTAACGCCGAAGAAGAAGATCAAGAAAACATTAACTACGAAGAATAGGGCGAACTTTCTTCCATTTTCGACCATGGACTCTATGGTGTTCTTGGAGAAATAGTAGGAGAGTGCAAAGCAGAGCACCAATAATAATCCGTAATCGTAATTTGCGAATGTCTTAACGGAAGAGATCCCGTTTGGAACGTAAAAGACGAGGGACTTCATCATGGCCCAGGCGTCCTGCATCGTCTTTGCTCGGAACATGATGAATCCGAAAGCCAAACAGAACATGGTAAACACTCTTGCGGCTATATTGTAAGGCATTCCGCCTTTCTCGTTCAACCAAGCGGCAGCTTTTGTCTTAGAATATTCCCTATGGATCCCAAGCATGACCCCTTGCCAGAGTCCCCAACTCACGAAATGGTACGCGGCTCCGTGCCATACTCCCGCAAACAACCAAGTGATGAAAAGGTTTCTATATCCTTTCAACACGGTGACTCGGGAACCTCCCAAAGGAATATAGATATAATCCCGGATCCAAGTGGAGAAGGAGATATGCCAACGAGACCAATGGTCTGCGATATTTCGCGCAACCATCGGAAAATTGAAGTTCGGATCGAATTTGTATCCGAACAATCTCGCGACCCCGATCGCTATATCGGTATAACCTGCGAAATCGAAATAGATCTGCCAGCCGAATGCAAGAGCCCCGACCCAGATCTCGACGGGGTTTAGAATTTTATAATAAGTAAAAGTATAGTCGACTACCTTGGCCAAGTTGTCCGCGAAAACGATCTTTCTTGTGAAACCCATTAGGATCTGAGCGAAAGCGATCTCTACGTCCTTGGTAGTAACAGTCGGAGGATCGTCCAGATCGCGGAAGAAAGTATGGGCTCGTACGATCGGTCCCGCTACTAGTTGTGGGAAGAAGGATACGTATAATGAGAAATCTAAGAAAGATTTTCTCGCCTCCAAGTTCCTACGATACACATCTATCGAATAACTCATGGACTGGAAGGTATAAAAGGAAATTCCCACAGGAAGAATGATCTTCCAATGCTCCACTTTAAGAGTTCCTAAAGTGAAAATATCAGCGAAAACATCCAGGATGAAGTTCGTATATTTGAAATAGGCTAGGATCCCGAGGTTCGTTACGAGAGAAGCAACTAAGCAGAGCTTACGGAAGCCTTCCGTGACTCCTTCTTTACTCATCAACCTTCCTGCAACGTAATCCACGATCATGGAAGCTATCAGGATGATGATATATAAGTTAATATTAAAATTACAGAAAGAATAATCTATCCAGGACTCGTACCAAGTAGCAGTTCTGGGAGCGTCACAATGAATGGTGGCAGGATGCCAGGCATTATAAAAATAAAGACTCGCGAGTAGAAGAAAGACTCTTTGATACGTTCCCTTTAAGATTTTTGCTAAGATCAGAACGATCGGCAAAAACACTATAAAATGGGCTGAATTAAACAGCATTCGTTTGCTTTCCCTCGACTCCTGTGCAGTTTTCTGGACGGAGGGAAACCCACAAGCGTTTTATTAGGTAGGAAGAAGGCACAGGAACTTACTCGTCTTTGTACACTTTTTCCGGTGTGATATCTTTGTACTTATCTTCTATTCCTTCAATAAAACTCGCCTGGGATCTTTGGGACCTAGGATAAGTAGAATAACTGAAGTTGACTAGAAAAAGTAACAGAAGATACGCGAATAAGGCTATATGGCTTAGAGAACGGATCCCAAATTTTAGTCCTTCCCATCGTAAGGAATGCAGTACCAATGCGGCAAAGATCATGAGACCGATCACTGCGGAGACCCAGAATTCGAAAAAGTAACCTTCCCACCAAGTATAGAAAATAATAGAAGGTACTAACCAGAAGAATAGAAGTATTAGTTCCTGCTTGTATGATTTCCAAAGTCGAATGATATTCAAAGCTGCTAAGGCAAGTATCCCGATCCAGAAGGCTAGATTCAGATTGTAAGGAAAATTCCTGGGCGCAGTTGGAAGATTCGGATTGATCCTAAGTCCATTCTTTACCCCTTCGAAGTTCAAGAAGGCGTCTCCTATTCCTCTATAGAAATTCATAATATAGTTTTTCTCTCCGGGAGCGGCTCCCCATTTTTCCTGGGATGCGTACAAGAAGAGCCAGTTTGCGAAATTCTTTTCACTCGTTGGAAGAGATGCAAGATCCCGGTTTAGAACTATAAATCCTACATAGAGATAGGATAAAGTTAGGATTGAGATCACCGCCGTCAGATAAACGAAGATAAGCTTTAATTTATGGGCATACGTGAAGGTACCTCCTCTCCATCGATGAGAGAGAAGAAGGGAAATCGGAACGAAAGTCAGAAAGATCGTATCGGATTGGTGAAAGTAAATATTCCAAATTTGTAAAAAACCGGAGAGATAGAGTTTTCCGGGAGACCATCCTTTCTTGCAATTCCATACGCAGATCAGATAGAGAGAAGCGGTCAAACAAGAATGGATGAGCGGGGTATCATTGTGCTGAGCGTAGAACCAAAAGCCTTGGGTGCAATGTACTGCAAATCCTAAGAGCACCGCGCCGATCAGATCGTGATACAATCTCCAGTATGCCAACATCAAAACGAAAACGAAGAGCAATGCAGAGACTAACACTCTTAGCCTGAGCCCGAACATCGCGGAATCCACGCCATGGATCCAATGCCAAAGTTTTAGATAAAGATACCCCGTGCTCTCAAAGCCGATATGATGCGGGTTAAAGAATACCTTCCAATATTTATCCGTTAATATGTTATGAGTATAAACGATGGAATCCCAATCGTAATGTCGGGAAAGGAATCTAAGATCGAATAAGAATAAAGCGATCGTTAAGCAAACTAGGAACAAAAAGCCGGACCAAAGAGACGGTGACTCGAATATGAACCTAACTCTTGCGACGAATTCCAGGCTTTCGATGGAACGCTTGAGCATTACGAATTCTTAAAGATAGAGGAAAGGAATGCGTTGTTCCGGGTAGAAGAGAAGAAAGGGGACTCGGCCAAAGTAGATTCTTCCGTACCGGTCACATTCACTCTGAAGAGGATCTTTTCTAATCCTAGGATTTTACGGACCCAGCCTCCCTTATGCAAGATCTGTAGACCAGTCTGGTTCGGGTTCCAACGAACAGTGATCTTGCCTAACAGTCCCCATCTGGAAAAAACGACTGCTTCGCCATCCCAGCTTAGTTTTTGTAGGAGGTTCTTACTCAAGAAGCGGAAAAGATCCAAGAAGAATGCGAATCCTATGTACAGAATGATAACAAGAGCGGTATAGTCGTAGAGTCTCTTATCCGTTAAAAGGGAAAGTTTCAGTACCTTTGTGATCTGCAATAGCTCGACAAATTTGAAGATCCAAAGGGATACCAGATCTTTTACGGGGTACAAGTACCAGATAAAAACGAGATACAATAGAACTGCAATAGCTGGAGGAATATAATTATTCTGTAATTTAGAAGATCCTGAATTGGTTCTTCGTATGCTCGGTTTAGAAGTCTCCCAATCCCACCAGGCGGAAGATTTTCGCTTTGAATGAGTTTGCATCGGATCTTTCCTCGGACCTATTTTTTCTTTCTATTCTTCCAGAGATCTACCAGGGATTCCTCGACCTGTTTTGCGGTCGTGTCCCAGGACCAGGAGTTGGAGCTGGGCTTTCTCCCATAAATTCCCTTCTTACCGGCAAGCGAAAGCGCATTTTTCCATGCCTCCATATCCTTGGGAGGAACAAAGGAATCCGTGAGAACGTCCAGAACCTCATGGAATACGGGAATATCGGAAACGATACAAGGCTTACCCATCTTGATCGCCTCCAAGAGAGGAAGACCGAAGCCTTCATGGAGAGAAGGGAAAACGAAGTAGGAACAATTCTGATACAACCATCCTAACTGGGAATCGTTCGGATTTTCTACGAAATAGATTCCGTCTTTTTCCAAAGAGCCTTCTTTGAGAAGAAGGGTAAGCCCTTCCGATTTCCAGCCTAGTCTTCCCGCCAAAACCAAGGGCAGAGGAAAATTCGGTTCTTCCTTTTTTAAGGAAAGATAAGCATCCACCAAAGTAGAAAGATTCTTCCGAGGTTCCAAAGTTCCCACGGAGAATAGGAATTTTGCCGGCAAAGATTTGGAAGGAGGAGCAATGGAAGAGAAACCTTGCGCTCCAGGATAGATCACTTTTAACTTAGGCCCTATCTTTGGGAAAAAATGTTCTATATCGTTCTTTGTATTTTGGGAAAGACAAAAGACTGTATCTGCTTTTCTTAATGTAAGAGGAGAAAGAAATCTATGCTGCCAGTAATTCGCAGTGGTCATTGTCTCCGGCGCCGATTTAAAGTTCAGGTCGTGATAATTTACGGCAGTCGGGACTTTTAAACCTATTATAGGTAATAGCTGGATCGTTCCCCAAAACAGATCGATCCTATGTTTTCGTACTACGGAAGGGACGGTCCAGTTCAGCCAAATAAATCCGGGCAGCCTGCTCGGCACGAAGACCGGGGTTTGTCGGATCAGATCCTGAAATACTGGATGGATGGGTTTATTCGAATATAAATAATATTCTAAAGGAGAATCCGGACGGATCAATCTCTGCAAGACTTCGGCCAGATATCTGGAATTTCCCGTGATCCCGTAAGCAAGAGGCCTTGCGTCTACCGCGACGCGAGGCTTATACTTCAATACTTCCGTATTCAGTCGGGACTCTTTGGCCACTAGGATCTCGCCTTATCGATATAAAAGATACAAGCGTATTGTATTAAAGAAGTATAAAGTAAAAAAGAGAACATCAAAAGGGCTTCCTCGGCGATATTGCCGATAGTCCCTCGGTTCATAAGTAGAACGAAGATGGCAATTCCGATAAACAGGCTCGCCGCTTTGAAAGTCAAAATTCTCTTCTTCCATTTCTCCCAAACGAAACCGTCCTCTTGATCATCCATCCAGAGTTGGGAAAGAGCATAGCCGATCGGGAATAGTAGAAACACGAACGCATGTATCCAGGAGATCCCGCTAAAGATCACTGAAAAGAAGAAGAGACCGGAGAGCACGAATCCTTCCGAGGCTCCTTTGTATACTCTATACAAATAGGGCAATGAGATACCTAGAGTTAGT
This sequence comes from Leptospira langatensis, assembly GCF_004770615.1. Lineage (NCBI taxonomy): Bacteria > Pseudomonadati > Spirochaetota > Leptospiria > Leptospirales > Leptospiraceae > Leptospira > Leptospira langatensis. The sequence goes on along the minus strand of NZ_RQER01000005.1, from coordinate 161,697 downwards.
ATGAGTATGATTCCCTTTACTTGTGATACTGCTAAACTTACAAACGGCATTCCGAACCTTCCTTGGTTAAGAAGATCCGAATAAGATAGGAAGTATTTGGAAAGAGTAGAGCTTAAGCTTTGGTTGTTCTTCCAGGCTCGCAATGCAGGAGACTTCATATACTTGTCCAAGACCAAATCGTACCAGGTTTGGTTCATCTTCCAAGTAAACTCAGGAAATGCGAGAGCGGGAAGAGCTAACCATATCAAAGCGAAGGCCAAGGTATATGCGATCACTGCGTATCTTTTTTTATACAGAAAATAGAATAGAAAGGCGGCAGGAGTGATCTTAATAATGATCGCAAGAGAAAGAAGAAGTCCGGACAACCAATCCTTATCGGACGCCACAGAAAGAAGGATCAAGAAGAGAAGTAAGAAGCCGACCTGATTATTGTTCTGATGATTCTCCACAAAACGAAGAGAAAGAAGAAGTGTGGTCGAAAGGAATAGGAAGGATCTCTCTTTTCCGAGCAGTCTTCCGATCAAAAATAAGCTGCAAACTAGACAGATAAAATTAAGCGTAAAGAAGATCGCAGAGGCAGTTTCAAATTCCAAATAGGAAAAAGGTATGAGTAGAAAGGCAAAGGTAGGAGGATAAATATAAGATCCTACATTCTCTATTCTAGCTTTCAGACTTAAGAATACCGAAGGCTCAAAGATCTGTTCCATCTTGATCTTTCCGCTTTCGAAATCTTGGATCACCTCCGAAAGAACATCCAAGCTATACAGATCTTTCTGGTCCCGAAAATTCAGAGACGCCTGATAATAGTCGGAGAAATCGGAGGATTGTCCTATACGACTTATCCCGTTGGAATAGAGCAGACTTAAGAATAGAATAAATAGAAGGATAGGCCATCTCTTCTTTACATCGATCCGCATTCAGGTACTCTTTTATCGTAGGCCCAAAAAGCCAAGAAATAAAATCCCTCTGTTCCTGACCAAGAAGAACCCATACTTTAGGGATCTAGAACAAAAATCGATTTCCGTATGCAAGTAATTTGATTCTCTGGAAGAATGAAATTCAAGGATCTTTCCGAATTCGATTTCGAATTGCCGGACGAGCAGATCGCAAAATTCCCCGCATCCAAACGGGACAAGAGTAGACTGCTTGTTCTCGGAAGGACCAAGGACTTTCTAACAGAAGAACCGGAGTTCACAGGCATCTTAAAATATTTAAAAGAGGGAGACGTACTAGTTGCGAACCATACTAGAGTTTCCAAACGTAGGGTCTTCTTAGTTACAAGCTCGGGAAGAAGACATGAGTCGCTCTTCTTATCCGAACTAGAACCTGGGATCTGGAAAACACTTCTTAGAAATTCCAAAAAACTAAGAACAGGGGATCGGATCTTCGATGAAGAGAGTAGAAGTTTCGTTTTTTCGGTAGTTGGGAAACAAGAAGAGTTCACGCTTCTAAAAGCAGAGTCGCAATTTGACGAAATGTCTTTCGAGAAGATCGGAAGGATCCCTATTCCCCCTTATTTCAAAAGAGAAAGTTCTTTCGAGGATGATATTCGTTATCAAACCGTTTATTCTAAAAACCTAGGATCCGTAGCGGCTCCCACTGCGGGTTTGCATTTTACTCCGGAGCTTATCGGAGAACTCCAAAAGAAAGGAGTGCAATTCTTGGATCTGGAATTGAAAGTAGGGTATGGGACCTTCCAACCCTTGACAGAAGAACATTTTTCCCAGAAACAATTGCACGAAGAGTTCTTTCTTCTCCCGGAAAGAACTGCACAAGCCTTAAACCAAGCCAAGAAAGAAAAGAGAAGGATCATCTCCGTAGGAACTACAACGTTAAGAGCCTTAGAAGCATCCTACCAAGAAAAGAAAGAATTCAAAGCGGGAGAAGGTACTACCAAATTATTCTTACAACCGGGAGATCCCATCTTGAGTTGCGAAGGTTTGATCACGAATTTCCATTTACCGGAGAGTAGTCTTCTTCTCTTAGTAAGCGCCTTTTCCGAAAAGAAGAGGCTCATGGACGCATACAGATATGCGGTACAAAAAGGATTTCGTTTCTTTTCGTACGGAGATTCCATGCTGATCCTAGATCCGTAAAAACAAGGCGATCCGTACTTATTTAATTGAGCAATTCTAAGCTCGTACGGAGAATGGGAATGGTGCTACGTAAAGTCCTCCCTTCCCAAACAGAAATACGATTTAAGGCGGCAAAACCGATCCGATTGAACGGTCTTCCTGATTTTTTGGTATTTCATAAGGAAGAGGTGCGCACATTCCGCCAGGCTTTGGAGAATCCGAAATTATTTCGGCATATTCTGATCACAGGCCCTGAGATAGAATCAAATCTTCTTCGCTTCGGACAATATCTCGAAGAGATCGTCAAGGACCAACCTGTCGTTGCGGAACCGAACCCCACCTTACTTTCTCTTGCCGGATTCCCTCTCAAAGACATGTATAGAGCGGGAAGGATTGCGGAAGCGAACGGAGGACTTTTACTTCTTCCGATCAAACCGTTTGTAGAAGATCCCGATATGTATTATTTCCTGAAGGGAGTCCTTCTCACAGGAAAGATAGATTTCCTTTCTCTTCCGGAAGATTCGGATTCCGCGATCAATCGTTTTCATCCAAGCATAGATTCCGTATTTCGACTGATCCTAGTAGGAGAAGAAGCGGAAGTGGATTCCATTTCCGAGATAGATGCCGACTTTTATGGAAGTTTCGATTTCAAGATCCACATGCCGTACGAGATCAGTCTAGACAGATCTTCTCTGCCGATCTTTTCAGGACTCGTAAAATCCTGGGAGAAGCCGGGCTATCCTCCTTTGGACCAGGCCGCTTTGGATTCTCTCTTGGAATTGGCCCTGAGATGGAACGATAGCCAAAACAGATTGTCCCTACATTTGTCGGAGCTTCGGTCTTTCGTGAGAGAAATATTAGCTTTAAATAATAAAGGAAAGAGGGCAGTAGGAAGATCCGAAATAGAGGCGGGTCCTTCTCTCATCCAAAAAAGAACAGCCATCCACAAGAGAAAGTATGTGGAGAATATCAAAGAAGGATTAATATCCGTCCAACTCAAAGGAAAGAAGACCGGTCGGATCAACGGACTTTCGGTCATTCTTCTGCAATCTTCTTTATTGGATTTCGGTCAGGTAAACCAAGTCTCGGCCCGAGTATCCTTAGGCTCCGGGAATCTGATCAATATAGAAAGGGAAGTGAATCTCTCGGGGAATTTACACGATAAGGGAGTCTTTATCCTCCAATCCTATATCAAAGGAATGTTCTCCCATATCCAATCCTTCGGCTTGGACGCCTCTATCTTATTCGAGCAAAACAGTTCTCCGATTGACGGAGATTCCGCAAGTTGCGCGGAACTCTTAGCCTTGCTTTCTGCTCTTTCCGGTTTGGAGATCCCTTGTAATATCGCGGTGACCGGAGCGCTTTCCCAGTACGGGGACATTCTTCCGGTGGGATCTGTGAGTACAAAGATCCAAGCCTGGTACGACGTCACTCGGCTTGCAGGTTCCGCTCAGGAAAAGTACCGCATCTTTATTCCCAAAGACAATGTGAGGGATCTGAACCTTCCCCGCGAAATCAGGGATCTCATGAAGAAGGGTAAGTTTCAGATCCTCTCCTGTTCCCATGTAGAAGATCTGATCCCTGAGATTTTCGGGATCCAAGCGGGCAAGATGTCTAAATCCGGCAAATATCCTAGCGGAAGTCTTTTCCGGATCATAGAGGAAAGGATCGATAAAAAGAGGGACGAGGAGGAGAATTAAGTCGGTTTCCCGCTCGAAAACCTCCTCCGAACTGGATTTTCCTCAGAAATCCTCTAATCAGACTCCCCCAAAACAACCGATACTCTAGAAGGATGAAGCCCAAGGCAAACATCAATATAGAGTCCTCTCTTCTAGTAACCCTGCTTTCTAGTCTAGGGTTCGTATTGCTATTGGGACTTGCGCCTCTCAAAACGGATCGAGACGGATTTCTGACCGATCAACCGATCCTGGACGAATTGCTGCCGGACCAATTTTCCTGGGAACCTTCTTCCGAACAGATCCGAGATCTTCCGGAAAGAACGGTGGAACCGGGTCCTTCTTTCGTTTAATTCCTTGTCACTCTCTCGCGCTTTATTCTTGCGTCTCCGATTCTATCCAAGATCGTATCATTAGTTATATGACCGGAGAGGATGATGTTCGGCAAAAGTCTTGATAATCTAAAACAAATGAACCAAATGCGAGTGAGAATGAAGCGTTTGGAGAAGGAGCTAGAGGCTCTTTCCTTCGAGGGAAAATCCAAAAACGAACTGGTTACCTGTATCACGGATGGAAAACAAGTAGTGCAAGACATTCGTATCGAAGACGAATTATTAGCGAAGAACGATAAGAAACTTCTTCAGAAAAGCATTAAGCAGGCTGTGAACCAATCCATGGAAGCGGCCCAAAAAGTTGCCGAAGAAAGAATGGGAGAATTCAAAGGCTTACTCGCAGGAATGCCTTGATCAAAATGCACGATAGATCTTTTCTTTCGTGCGGCTTCTCGCCAATTTAAAGAACTGATGAGGACAGACTGGGAGTGGCTCTTTCGCATCCGGAAGATGGATCGCTTCTTGTCCTTCCTCATCTCCTTCCGCAATTCCTAAGGAAACGGAAACATCTCCCGATCTCTTTGTTTCCGTACTGATCTGTAAAGAATATAGATTCGTATCCCAGGTTTTTTTCAGTAAGACCAAGCTATAGATCGCATTTGCGTTGGAGCGATCTGCCTTTACGAATTGGATCTGTCCGGGACCCAATTGGCTCAATGGAGTAATTTCAGGAAGTCTCTGAGGATCGTATAGTTTACGCAAAAAATCCCCATCCGTTCCCGCCGCAGGAAAAGGAAAATACTGAATGATGCGAGTCATGTTTTGCAAATATGTGTTCGCACTTGCCTGGTTCGTTCCGCTCTGCGCATAATCCGGCACAGCATCTCCCAAGGACAACCAAACGAAGCTAGGATAGATCTTTTGAAAAACGGAAGTATCCGTATTTCCTAATATAGATTTCACGTCGGAAGGAGCGGTTGTATACGCCTCAGAAGTGAGACGGAATAGATGGAATAGGCCGATAGAATCGGAAGCTCGATTTCCTTTCGGGCCCTGGACTCCATTCCTAAAATACGAGTTTCGGCTGGTAGTACTCGTGCCGGAGATCATATATAAATATTTCATAAAGGAGTAGGCGAATGCATAATCGACTAGGCTACTGAAATTCTCCGTTCCAAAGATAGCCGAGCCGTTCACTCCTCTTGCACAGGAACCGGATGTCCTCCCTCGATAACAATTGATCCTGCTCATCTGAGGAGAATATCCGGCGATATCTGCCGCTACTTCGCTTGTTCCTTCGTTGATCCAGGTCTCATCCCTACCTCCGCCGGAGGCTAGGATCCTGGACTCATACTGGAATCGGATCAAATGCTGGTATTCATGGGCCACAGTGGCAAGAAAGGTATCCGGCTTACCTTGGAGCATATCCGTATTCCGGAGGTCTACCAATTGAACTCCGTCCATATAGAGTATATTAGAAAAATTTGATCTTACAGGGTACGCTGAATTGTCCGGATAAAAATCCACAGGATCGAAAAAACCCGCTACGAAGGAACCGCCTGGCTGGGCTCCGTCTTGTATATCCGTGACTAGGATGGCTACTTTCCCGTCCCCATCTATATCCTCCGAATAACCGAAAGCGTCCCCTAATCGAGGATAGATCTTGGTATCGAATTCTTGTGAGACATTCCCATAATCTAAAGCGGTTTCTAAGCCGGAAGAACCGTATACATCCGTGAATTGGCCTGAGGACATTTTAGTAAAATGAGTACAGGAAGAAGAGTTTGTGATTAGATTACGGACCCAAAAGTTCCCATTGCCGGAACAGGAGGGACCCGTTCTGCTAAAGGAAAGAATATCGCTGAGCGACGGATTAGAATCGTCTTGAGAAGATCCGAAAGAACCTGAAGCAACGCAGTTCAAGAGAAGAAGAAGCCAGACAAACGGAACATAAACGATGGTCCGAAGTCGGGATAGTAAAACAGAATTCTTTTCTCGAAGAGAAACTTTCATGGTCTTCTTCTTAAAAAAGGAAACTAGCTTTACTGCATGATTCCTTTCTTTATCGTCAATTCTTGAGAGTGGTCCAAGAGGAGCAAGAACCATTGACCTTTACGGTTTCCGAGATCAGGAAATTTTTTTCCAATTTTTTGAGATATATCATTCTTTTTTCGTTGGGATGTAATTGCGGATTTCGTCCTTCTCCCTTAGAAAGAAATCTCACCCAAGGTCCGAATATCCCTTCCTTCGTATCCCTTCCAGAAAGCGGAGAATATTTTTCGGAGATCAAAAAGATCCCCACAGGCTTCTACGTTAGACAAGTATATCTGAATAACTCCATCTCCAAACAGGAAATGTTCATCAGCCAGCTTACCGTTTCAGAGGCAAAGAACTGGGAAGAGATCCGCTTCGAGGGAAAATTGAGTGTAGATCCTTCGGGGAACTATCTTAGATTTAGGCCCCGTCTTTGTAGGATATTCACAAGTAAGAACCCGGGAGATCGCTGGACTCTTACTCGGGCATACGAATGCGACCATTATGAATTCTTAATATGGAAATCCGGGAACGGGGAGATGCGATTGGTTCCAGGACCCGAAGGCGAAGAAGACGGGCTGAAACTTGTCCGACCGAAATCCGGGAACTCCTCTCAGATCGCCGCCATTGTACTCAAGGTAGATTCTCTGATCACTAGTGTCTGGGGAATGAGACTGTCTCGAGTAAGAAGAGGGGCGAGCGTTTATATGGAAAGGTCGGACGGAAAGAAAGTAGATCTCAAATCCTTGCAAACGGTAGAAACCACAGGAGAGATCAAGACCGAAAAACAAGGAGTGTTTCCGGGGGACTTTATTCTGTACACAAATCCGAGTGGAGATGCAAAGCCTCTGGCCTTATGATCAGTCCGCACCGGTTTCCGAATCAAGGATCTTACGCAATCCGGGCATGATCTTTAAATAGGGAAGAACTGTCCGGATCTTACGGATCTCTTCGTTTGAGACTTCGCTTCCTGCAGTCTGCAAATGGATCAAACCTGTGATCCCATAAAGAGGGCTCAGATCCTTTACTTTCGTTCCTCTCAGATACAGTTCTGTCAACTTGGTACAGTTAGCAAGCGGACCTAGATCGCTTACCTTAGTATCTTTCAAATGAAGATGACGCAGGCTGCAACCAGGACCAAGAAAATTCAAGTTAGAGACGTTCGTATAAGCGAGTTCCAATCGAGTCAACTGATTCCAATTCGGATAGGTAAGCATGATCTTATCGTTTGTCTCTGTGCGATTCAAGATCAGGCTGTCCAATTTAGGGAACCTTCGCAGAGGGCTCAGATCTTTGATCTCTGCGCTGTCGAGTTGAATGTATCTTAATCTAGGGAGCTCAGGAATATCCTGAAGAGAGTTTAGGTCTCCCGCATTGAATTCCAGGACTTCCAGTCTAGAAAAAGAGGAGAGGTCTTTCCAATTGGGAGTTTCTTTTAAGCCCAACCAACGAGTATCTTTGTAATATTCGCCGATGATATGTCCGGAAGGATTTCGTATCTGTACCAGGTACTCCGTAGGAGCACAAAGAGTAAAAAACAGAAGAAGAGAAAATACTTTCTTCATACGATCCAATCTAATGGAATTCCAAGAAAGGAAAACTAGAAAATCATTCGACTCCTCTGATTCTTGCGAGAGTTCTAAGGAACTAATCGGGGTTGACATAGACCTCGTTCTTAGCGCAGGATCTAATACGAGCCTTTGGAAAAGGTTCTTTAAACCGCTCGGATTCCTGATGGAAGAAGATAAAAAATCCGCCTCCCGAAATACGAAACAAAAAGGAGAGATCCTGAGAGTCATTCAGGATGCGCAAGGTCCTCTTTCCGTAAAAGAAATCCACGATATCTCCAAGAGATCCGTTCAGAATATTGGGATAGCCACAGTCTACAGAGTGATCAATCATCTGCTGGAATCCGGTTTGATCCATGAGATCCAACTTCCTGGAGAATCTTCCCGTTTTGAGACCAGTCATTTGGGACATCATCACCATTTTCATTGCAAGATCTGCGATCGTGTTTTCGATGTGGGGGTCTGTCCTTTCCCATTAGAGAATCTACCTAAGGGATTCACATTAGATTCTCATGAAATTATCCTCTATGGCATTTGTTCCGAATGCAACCAACAGAAATGAAAAACACTCCCATAAAAATCAAGATACTTTATATAACTCTAATATTATTCGCGGCATTTGCCGTCCTGGATCGATTCCTTTTGGATCAGGTGCTATTCGGATTCCCGAATGAACAGGAATGGGATACGTCTCCCTGGTTTAACTTCTTAGAGAAGAGAAGAAGGATCGAATTTTCCTCAAACGAAGAAGGGGTTCTGGTAGTTGGAAGCAGCGTCGCGCTGTATTCCGTTCTTCCGGAACGGATGAATCAAAGCTTCCGGAAGGATTCCTTGCCTATTCGGGCGGAATTTTATGCCCATCCGGCAATGACTCCTTCCGATTTCTATTTCTATCGGGAAGATATTGCCTCTAAAAATCCTAAATTGGTCTTCTACGTCTTAAATCCTGCCGATCTGCAACTGGATTTTCTCATCTCCGAAAAGGAGGCAGAGGCTAGGCTCCAACAATATGAGAAAAATATTATGTACCAGGACGAGTCCGTTCTCGACCTGCAAAAGATCCAGTACGATGAAAATGCCCTTACGGAAATGGAGGTAAAAACCAGACACCAAAACCGAAGCATTTATCCTTGGGAGTATCTGAAAGAGAGATATTCAGATGTGATCCGGTTGGGGAAATCCTCCTTTTTATCCCTTCTGTCCAGATCTCTTTTCCTAGTGGTCCGATATCGCAGTTTTATGTATGACCCTTTCGATATCTGGATAGAGAACCATCTCCGAAGCGGAAGATCTTATCATTACTATACTGGCATTCTTCCGAAAGAAGGGATCTATTTAAGAGGATGGGCAAAGCCTGAATTCGAAATCAATTGCGAGTTGAACAAAGGAGTTTTTCAAGAAAGCGTATTCTTCCAAGAGAAGGGAGCAAATCTAAAGATCCGGGGAGAAGGGGATAAGGTCCTATTCGACCAAACCTTCCCTACATCCGGATGGCATATGATCCGTTTGGAATTTTCCAAGGACCAAAAGACAGTACCTTTAAAATTCTCTACCGACAAGAAGATCTCCTCTTCCCAGGTAGATGCGAGATTATTCGGATTAGAAGAAACGTATGGGATCCGTCTCTCACGGAATTTCTGTAGAAGAGAGATCCAAAAGGATATTTCCTATATTAGGATCCTAGGCTTAGACGATTCTAGACTTTTTAATATGGACGAAGAAACGTATTCCAAAGACTATCAGGAAAGAGTGTATGCTTTTAAATCGGGAGCAAAGATGTCCCGTTTGGTTACATTGCGGATGGCGAAAATCAAGTTAGCCGCTTCTCCAAGATTCTTTGCCTGGTCCGAGCTGGAGTATCTGAAAAAGGGAATAGAATACTTAGGGTCCAAAGGGATCAAAGTTGTGATCGTCAATTCTCCCGAGAACCCATTTGAGAGAAAAGTGTATGAGAATAGTCCTTGGTATTCCGGTTATATTCAGTTTTTAGAAACCTTAGGAGCGGCGGATTATTCCTTTAAGAATGCAGTCGCTGAATTTCCGAACCAGAACTCTTTTTTGGATCCACATCATTTGACCTATATGGCTTCCGAAAGATCCTCTGATCTGTTTGCAAGATGGATCCGGGAATCCTTGGACAAAAAATAAAATGCCTACCTTCTTCCAAACCATACGTACGATCGAAAAGGATCTGAGAGCGAATGCCGCAAGGATCTTCGGGTCTAGAAGGAATACGACTCTCGTATTTATCCTTCTCTACTCGATCTCCTCTTACTTTGTTTGGAAGAAGTATGAATTTCGTCCTAGTTCCCAGATCAATTTCGGAAAGGAATTTGCGGACCAGAACGCGGAAGAAACTCCTAAAGGAGCCATCGTGTTCTTGGGGGAAGAAGGAAATCTAGGCGCTGGATACGACGGTCAGATCTTCTATTATTATTCCAGAATGTTATCCGAATGGAGTTTGAACTGGCCCAAGGGATTCGAGACAAGCTTTCGAGCTCCTAGGATCGGATACCCTCTTTTGGTTTCGCCCTTCGGTTGGTTCGGGCAGCAGGGAACCATTTTCGGGATGTACATATTGAATCTAGGCCTATTCTATCTTTCGTATCTTGCCCTTCGGAATATTTTGCCGGAAGGGAAAGAATACCTAAGTGCGATCTATCTTCTTTCTCCTTTTGCCCTGGGAAGTTATATACTTTTGGTTTCCGACACGATAATGATGGGCCTTATTCTTCTCTCCTATTGGTCCTACGAAAAGAAGAAGTTCCTCGCTTTTTCGATCTTCGGAGGACTCGCCATTCTAACGAAGGAACAGGCCGTTTTCCTATTATTCCCCCTTGGTATAGAGACCCTTTATCAAAGAGACTATAAAAAGAGCCTATGGGTGCTTTCTTCCTTACTTCTTCCGGTTTGCTGGAGTTTATATTTGAGAACCCAATTCCCAGAATGGACCCCAGGATCCCTGGGGAACTTTTTCGACCCCCTTGCCGGCATACTCGGATACTTGTCGGAACTCCAACAGGCAATCGGCGGGGGAGGCCAGGGATTGGTTGGGCTCGCCAAGAAATTCTCCCGTTTTCCTCTGCTTCTGCTCTTGCTCTATGGGACCTTTCTTGTTTTCCAAGGGAATTGGAGACAAGGACTGGCCTTCCGGATTGGATTCGGGATTACTATGTTGACGGTGTTTGCGGGAGGCTATGTCCTATATTGGGCTACATACGAGAACGTTTCCAGGATGTTTACAATCAGCGTTCCTCTCCTAATCCTCTGGCAAAGAGAAGACGAGAGTCTAACAGCCAATCCATACTGGTACTTGGTCGCGATCGTACTTGCCGGATTTTTGATCAAATTAGCCCTAATCTCCAAGCCTCTGCGTTACGTCGTATGGTAGATCCTGATATTTTTTGGAGAAAGGAAGAGCAAAAAATTTCTTAGACTTGATTCTTCCTGAAAAGGATTTACATTGGCTTTATTGTAGGTCCGCTGTTCAGAAATCCGCACGTGTTATAGTTCTTGCCGCCTAGATCCTAAGTAGGGTTTTAAACTCTCTCCCGGATTTATCGGTCGTTCAAATCAATCCCCGCGTTCTATAGAGAGTAAATGGTCTTTTTGGAAGGCGAATTGAGTTCCCTTGCGAAGTCTTTAGCTACCTAAAATTTTTGTTCGAGGAAAGCATGCAGAATCGCAAACTTTTTGTTGGAAATCTTAATTACTCAGTTGGTCAAAACGAGATCACTGAATTGTTCTCAAATTACGGAGAAGTCTCTTACGCGAAAATTATCGAAGGGAAGGGATTTGGTTTCGTAGAAATGGCAAATGAGGAACAGGCTAATAACGCTAAGAATAGCCTGAACGGAACCGATTTCAAAGGAAGAACTTTGAATATCGATATCGCTAAGCCTCAGACTTTCAAACCAAGAGGTAACGGCGGCGGCGGAAGACGCTAATCCCGTTTCTCCGAGAGGCTTAGGCTTCTCGGAGATCTCTTTTGATCGGATCTAGGAAATCTTTAAACTCCTACCTCTTCTTCTTCGCTTTCCTCTTCGTCTAGGCTAAGCAATTCAGTGAGCTCTTTATAAGCTCTGTCTTTCTCAACCACTCCGGTTTTCTTGATGGCTTTCTTGAGCACATCGTCCCATTTCTTTTGTGGGATGATCGCCTGCATTTCTTCCAGGACTTCCAATACGTTGATATCGTCTTTTGTATTGAAGATCTCGGTAGCATCGTGGCGAAATAATCCGGATAGTTGGTCTATAAAATCACCAACGCTAGCCCCTTGTCCGGAGCGTTTCTCCAGGGCTTCTTCTTTCTTTTGCGCTTTACGGAGATCTCTTTCTCGTCTCTCCAATTCGGTCCGTTTCATAAGAACCCTCTCTTACCGGCTGTTCCCTGCCATAATTTCGAATCCTCTTTCCCGGCAAAGAAAAAACCCTGGGAGGATCGAGGAAGAAAACCTGGCGAGTTCTGCCGATCTGGCATAAAGTTCGAAGCTTTACCGATCCAGGTAGGAATTCTGGCTAAAAAAGGAGAAAACCACTACGAACTTTGCTTCCTATAGAATTAGACCGATTCAAACGGAAAATTCTTTCCGGGATCTATCGTCTTAGTAGGGGTTTTTTCGGACAAACGTTTATAAAAAGAAGGAAAGAGCGATCCAAGAACGCTTAATGTTCGCCCATTCCGCTAGCTGGGATCCTGTATTCTTTTTGGATCCTCGCATTGGCTTCGGAAAGTACATTCTTATCCAAAACAATCTCTGTCCCATCGTCCAGAAGAACGATCACATAACGTGACTTGGATTCTTTGACTTCCTTAGAAATGTCTTTCGCCGCACGGACCGGTTTGCCATTTACCTTGATCACGATCCTACCGGAGACCTCATGGTATCCGTTATTCGATTCGTCAGGAATGACCTGGGATAAGAGTACGATCTTGCCTGCTTCTTTTCCGGGGGAACTGAATTTATCGTAATCGAAGGAGTAGAGTAGTTTGCGATCTACTTTGGACCTCCAATCCTTTCCCCATTCCAACAAATATCCTTCGGAAAGCTCTATGAATAAGAAGCCTCCGTCGAAATAGTAATCGGATCTCAAAGAAGGATTCTTATGAGGAATTCGAACGGAAGTATACGGGAAAGGCTTCAGAGGAAGAGCGATGTCCAAAGGCTTTCCTTCTCTCAGTATCTTGAGAGGGACTGACTTGCCCGTTTGGAAACCGAATTCGTCTCCTATATGCGCGATATAAGACAGTACCTGTTTGCCGTACTTAGGGTGATCGAAATATCCTTTGGAGTCTATCTTCTTGCCGCCGAACTCTAAGATCACATCGCCGATCTTTAATACTCCATCTGCGGAGCTATTCGGAAGTATCTCGGCTACAAGAATGCCTTGGTCTTTCTCCTTGATCCCATAATAATCCTTGGTCGCCTGATCGGTAACCGGTCTATAACGGAATCCTTTATAAGAGATCTCTGATGTTCCGAATTTCCCCAGGAATTTCTGGATCAGAAAGGAAGGAATTGCTCTCCCGGAGTTCTTGTCTCCGGAAAAATCGAATAGGATCCCTGTGGCCTTGCCATCTTCTAGTACTACTTCTCCATTTCCGTTCAATGTTTCCGTGGAGTTGATGTCCAAAATAGGGAGTTCTACCAAGCCTTGGGGATACTGATCGAGATCCATACTGACTAAAGCGCCAACTGCGGATTGGATCGAACCGGAATTGTCCAACTGGTAAATAGAGACTTGTTTCGGATAACTGATATTAGAATGGAATTCTAGGGGAGCCAGATCCTTATAGAAACCTTCCTCGTCTACTTTTAGTAATGCTAAATTCGTTTCGTAATCGATCTTAGAGATCGTGGCCTTTGTCTCTGCGTACGAAGAATGCTTTTTGACTTCGATCAGAGTGGAGTAGGAGAGAAGATGTGCCGGCAAAATGATCCGATTTCCGGAGACAACGATCCCGACCCCTCTTCGTACTTTCGGGTTTTTCTTTTTCCAAGGATTGAAGTAGTCCTGCTCTTGGTAAGAGATCTTAACTTGAACGATACTCTTCTTGAATTCCTCTTCCGACTTGGAAGAAGGGACCGAATTAGAAGACTCGAGTCTTGTCTCTTTGCTCTTTTTAGAAGTCTTGGTCTTTGCTTGGACGGATGAGACCCCGAATCCGAATACTAAGATCGCAGAAAGAATACGAATGTACAATGCTTTACTCCAGACCGTACGTGCTTCGGATTTGAGAGTCCGCTTTCTTGGACTCTTCTCTATCCAAGATCAGAGGTAATTCTATATCTAAGAATTTTAATTTAAGGAATCTGGATTTGGATTCGGACATGATCTTTTTCAGATCTGCGAGACTATTCACAGGCTCTCCGTTCACCGATTCTAAGACCAGATTCAAGAAATAATCCGCAGAAGAATTCACAGGATGAGCGAGTTTTCTGTACAAGACCACATCCGCTTTCTTAGTGCTATTCATTCCGTCTTCGATGAAATAATCATATCTAAATAGGAACTGGCTTCCTCCGGAAGTATTTCCGGCTCTGCTCCAGGCTCCCAGTAAATCCCTGGACATTTCTTGGAACAGAAGTCCTCCGATCATTGCATAATCGAAAGGAGTATCGTAACGATTTCTCATAAAGTCGAAATCAGGCATTCTTCTGGCCTTGAATTCCACATCCAAGAACTTACCATCGCGGAATACTTTGAACCGGATCGGTTCTCCGGAGTTCTTATTGTCCACGGTTTCCGTGAAATCCACTCTAGCGTCCTTATCCAAGGTAATGGTTCCATTGCGACCGATCGTAAGTCCGTCGATCTGGGTGAGATAATCCCCTTCCTTTAGATATCCGTCCGCAGATCCATGAGGAAGAATGCGATTCACGAATACTCCTTCGAGTCCATCCGGGATCCCTTTGGCTTTGCGAAGAGCAGTATTAAAAGAATTGAATGTACCTATCCCAAGCTCTACGTAGCCGTCGTATTTTCCGTCCTCAATATCTTTCAGGAAATGACGGATGACCTTGGTGGGAATGAGATATCCTATATTCTCTCCCTTGGTCGCCACCTGGAAGGCGACTCCTACTACCTGGTTGTCCTGGATTGCGGGTCCGCCGGAGTTACCAGGATTGATTGCCGCATCCACCTGTAGGACCAAATGACTGTCTACGGAAGAATGCTCATACTTAGATTGCTCTTTTCGGGAAACGATCCCTCTTGTGACGGAGACCTTATTCCCGCCAATCGGATATCCTACCACAATAAGAGGGGAGTTGAGTTCCGGGATCTCTCCCAGGCTCAACTCGGTGGATTCCTTATAGAATTCGGGATCTTCGGCTTCTAAGATAGCAAGATCGCAATCATGAGCCACATGCAGGATCTTGACCCTGTACCATTCGGTCTGGTTGTATCTTTGGACCTGAATGTATTTTGCATTAGAAATTACATGAGCATTTGTTAATATTCTTTTGTTCCCGATCAGGAATCCTGTGCCTGAACTGGCACGGACCCCTTCGGTTGCCCAAGGAGTGTAAGCGCTGAATGCTTGGGAATAGACTTTGATCTGAACGACTGCTTTTCGGACATGATCGAAATCGGTTTTTTCCTCCGAATGGATCCCAAAAGAGACTAGGGTTACAAATACTAGAAGACCCGATTTCAGGATTTGCATAGAAAGTCTAATGACCCTCAAACTCGCAAATAGAGAAAACGTTCACACCTAGATCCTTGCTTAACTTTGTGGCTCCGCCTAGATCCGGAAGATCGATAATGACTCCTGCCTCCGGAACTTCTGCACCCAGTTTTTGGAGCAGCTGTGCCGCAGCGATCATTGTTCCGCCTGTAGCGATCAGATCGTCCATAAGAAGAATGCGATCTCCAGGAACGACAGAGTCCTTATGGATCTCGATCACGTCTTTGCCGTATTCCAGATCGTATTCTTGGGAAACTGTCTCAGAAGGAAGCTTTCCTTTTTTTCGGATAGGAATGAATCCCACTCCGAGTTGGAAGGCGAGGGGCGCTCCTATAATGAATCCTCTGGCTTCTATTCCGGCTACCTTGGTAATTCCTTTGCCGGTATAACGATCCACGAAGGTCCCGATAGTAAGTGCGAGACCCTCAGGATCTAATAATAAGGACGTGATATCTCTGAACATGATCCCTTTTCGGGGATAGTCCGGAATGGTGCGAATTTTACTTTTGACGATGGACATGGGCTCGAAGTCCAATTCCATTTTTGTAAAAGGAACTAACAATTCTTTTTTCAGGCGGGAATATAACGGCTCTCCGAAGAGAGCCGATCTCGTTTAGTATGCTCTCGCTCTAAGAGCGGCAATTCTTTCTTCTAAAGGTGGGTGAGTCGCAAATAAGGATGCAAGTCCTCCGCCTCTATTGGAGATTTTCAACGTGGCGATGGATTCTCCTCTTTGGTCCACAGGATCATGAGTGAAGGCGACTTTCAGTCTTTCCAAGGCCCGGATCATATTTTCGCGACCTGCGAGCTTTGCACCGCCTGCATCCGCTCTGAACTCACGAGCCCTGGATACGTAGGCTACTACTATAGATCCTAAAAGCCCGAATACCATGACCAATACCTGTTGGATCATGTACTGCATGAAGAAGCCTCCGCCTCCTCTTCCCTCGTCGTCTCTACGAGAGAGCTGGGATGCGATGATCTGGCTTACGATCCAAGCAAAGAAGAATACAAAGGAGTTCACTACTCCTTGCACCAGGGTCATGGTAACCATGTCTCCGTTCGCGACGTGAGTCAATTCGTGACCGAGAACGCCGTCCACTTCTGCACTATCCATTCCATTCAAGAGCCCTGTTGAAACTGCAACGAGAGCGCTGTCCCTGCTTGGACCGGTTGCAAATGCGTTGATCTCAGGAGACTGATAGTATCCTACTTCCGGCATAGGGAGTCCCGCTCCTTGCGCCAATCTTTGCACTCGGACGAGAAGGTCTCTTTGCCATCCGGATGCGTTTTTGGGGTCGATGATCTGCACGCCCATCGACATCTTTACCATTACTTTGGAGAGAAGAAGAGAAATGAAGGCTCCTCCCATCCCCCAGATCGTGCAGAATAATAATAATCCGGAATAAGAAATTCCGGAACGTTCCAGGTATTCCCCTAAACCGGAAACTCTTACTAAGAAAGCGATCGTGGAAATTACTACGATATTGGTGATCGCAAACAATCCGAATCTACGAAAAAGCGCCATAGGCGAATCATTCTCCTTTTAGAAGGTTTTTGAATCTCGGTATATCCTCGACTCCCCGGTCTTCTAAATTTCCGGTAATTCTTAGACCGATCTTGGTTCCTTTTTCAAGAAGGAAGCCAATAGAAAAAGTCCTGCAAGTAATAGATATCCTTGCACAAATGGACCAAAGTTTAGCTCAAATGGCGTGATAATTGCATTTCCCCGCAAGGCGTATGCATGGATAAATCCGGTGGCAGCGAGTAAAACTCCTGCTAAACTTGCGATGATCGCCTTCTTGAAATCCCGATCGATCACGAAAGTAGCGATAGAGGCCCATACCATGGCAGATAATAAGAATCCTTGGGAAAGGCTCAAGAGTCCCGCTAATGAATACGGAAAGATGGGTTGGTCCAAAGGCACGGAAGACAACCAAATATTCGGGGTCATAGAAGCGGCTGTCGTTCCTTCGATCGCCTTAGAGAGGATCGGATCCGCATAATTGAATGCGCTTTGGATCAGCAATACTCCCCAGCCTGCTAACGCAGGAAGAAGTCCGATCACCACTGCTGGTGCATGTCGAGTCGGTGTCGCTTCGAATGCTTGTGCTCCGATCACGATCCCGATCCAGAGAACGATCGCCATTCCCGCCTCGACAGGAATGAGTTTGGAAACGAATCCGATGAGTCCCAAGAACGCGACCAGGGTCATGAACACTCCGTTCAAGCTAGAATATCCTGCTCTTGCACCAAGAGCCTTCCAGCCTGGATGTCCTATATAGATGGTTGTAGGGAAGGGAGATCCGAAAAGGGATCCAACCATGGTCCCGAGTCCATTTACCATGAGAGAATTGCGAGTATTGAATTTATCTCCTGCGGCCTCTGCGGATTCTATGTTCTGCAAGGAACCGATCACGTTGAATATTCCCATGGGTAGAATGATAGAAAGGTATTCTCTAATGTCCGCATGCCCCCAGGCAGAGAATAATTCTCCTCCGCTCCAAATCGGAAGATAGAGCCCTATGTTCCAAGAAGAGCGTAACGCATCCGCATCCATTAAAGTCCTTCCCGAGAAATAAGGAGAATACCAAGCAAGTAAGGTACCTGCGATCACAGAGATCAATCCTCCGGGGATCTTGAATGGAAAGACCACTTTCCCAAAATACTGGAGTAGAATGATCCCGAAAGGAATGAATGCTACCAATGGATTCAAAAAGGTTCTTACCAAGAAATCCATGGAGATGAAAGTAAGTGCGATCCCTGCAAGTGCGGAAAGAAGAGCCGCTCTAGGAGTCGCCTTTCTGATCTTCTCCGCGACGAACGCTCCTAAGAATTCGATGAGACCGGAGATAAAGCTAGCAAGTAGTCCGATAGACCAGGCCGCCTTATAACTGTTTGTCTTTTGGTAGACCGGGAACATCACAAAGAACACGAATGCAAACAAGGAAACCGTATTGATCCCGTAAGGAAGTGCGGTCACATCGCTTCTGTTTTCCGAATGAGCAAGTCTCGCGGCCTGCCAGGCATAGAAAACATTTCCGACTAAGAGAGAAATTGCCGCTCCAGGGATCACGACACTAAACACGAATTCTTGCGGCATTCCGCAGAGTCCGATACATAACCCGACTAGAACCAGTATTTGGATCAGGTTATCGATCATTAACCCGAAGAACCCGTCTAGGTCTCCGGCAACAAACCATTTGTATTTGCTCATTTCTTAGATTTACTCCCGAAGTCGACTTGGATTACATTATCTTTTCGTTTCTTACTCTTAGAAGAAGTCTCCGATCTGGATGCTTCGTCCGTTATTTCTTCTTTAGGAGCTTCCGGTTTGGAAGAAGGCACCTCTACCTTTCCTAAGAAGATTCGCATCTGGGTCACAGTCTGCTGAGACTTATCAAAATATCGGAAGATGGAATCCCAAGGAAGAAAGACTTCTTCCCAAGTATAACCGAATTGCAGTTCTGCATAGACCCATTCTTCTTCGATGCGGATATCCCTGGCGGCGCGCGGGCCTATGACTAGGATAATGCCGGATTCGGGCTCTTCGCCCACGAGTCCTCGTTTGCCTATTTTCAGATCCGGATGGGGCATTGCATGTACATAGAAGGTGCCGAACCTTTCCCAATATACTGAGAAAAGTTGTTTTTTGAATTCGCGAAGCGCCTGTATGTCTTCTAAATTCGGATTATCCATTCGTTTCGATCTTGCGAGAAGCTTCCTCGCTGATATAATCCTTATGAGTTCTGTATTCAGGAACCAAGGCCTTAAAACAGGAGAAGATCTCTTCTTCCCGATCCGCTCTGGCAGCGTCGATCAGCGCCTGGAACCTAGCCTGGAAGCTGCTAGGATCTCTATCCTCTAAGGGAGCTGCAATCCTGATTTTAGGATGATGTGTTTTTTTAATTCCTTCCATATCTAACAGCAGTTCTTCGAAGAGTTTTTCTCCCGGTCGAAGTCCTGTGAACACGATCGCAATATCCGTATAAGGTCGAAAGCCGGAGAGACGGATCATGTCCTCCGCCAAACTCAAGATCCGGATGGGCTCTCCCATATCTAAGAGAAAGATCTCTTCCTTTTCTCCCATGGCTCCTGCTTGGAGCACGAGCTGGGTCGCTTCCGGTATGGTCATGAAGTAACGGATAATATCAGGATGAGTCACAGTTACAGGTCCGCCGTTCCCGATCTGTTCCCGGAAACGAGGGATAACGGAACCGCTGGAGCCTAATACATTCCCGAAACGCACAGTGATGAATTTGGTCTTTGTCTCGGGCGAAATGGTCTGCAAATATAGTTCCGCAACTCTTTTGGAAGCACCCATAATATTCACTGGATTCACTGCCTTGTCTGTGGAAATCAAAACGAAACGTTCTACACCTGTAGCGCGAGAGATATCGGCTAAGTTCTTGGTCCCTAGTACATTATTTAAAACGGCCTCGGAAGCATTGCTCTCCATCATAGGCACATGCTTGTAGGCGGCAGAATGGAATACCACCTGAGGACGATTCGCTTCGAACACGGAAGAAATACGAGAAGGGTTCTTTATATCCGCAACCACTGCTTTGAACTGTATTCCGGAATCCTTAAATACTTTTCTGAGCTCGTAGTCGATCTCGTACAGCGGGGTTTCGGCAGAATCCAGTAGGATCATTTTGGAAGGATGGAACACCGCCACCTGTCTGCAAAGCTCGCTACCGATCGATCCTCCCGCTCCGGTGATCACGATTGTCTTTCCTGCGATATAGGAACGGATGGATTCTATCTCCAAGTCGACTACAGGTCTACCTAGTACGTCTTCTACCCGGATCTCCCTCAATTGCTGGATCTTGGGTGGATCGAAGAACAAAGAACCGAGAGAGGGAAGGATCTTGAAGTCCACATGGGTGGATTCGAAGGTTTTGATCAGTTTTCCGATCAGTTTCCCGTCCGGATGATGGAATGCGATGAGTACTTTCTGTATCCCGAGAGAACGAATGAGTTCCTCGGCAAGATCGATCTTTCCTAGGACCGGAACTCCTTGGATATGAGCTCCTAGTTTACTCTCATCGTCATCCAATAGAGCGATTGGATTCAGGTTCAGATCGTTATGCCTTCTTAATTCGGTAAGAAGGGTCGCTCCTGTTTTTCCGGCGCCTAGGATCAATGTGGGAATTCCTACTCCCTGTTTCTTCCTGAGAATGTATTGATCTCGTACTAGTCTCCAAGAAAGACTTCGGATGCAGAGAAATCCCAAAAGAAGAAGGGTGTCGATCACCGGGATCATTCTAGAGAGATGCTCGAAACCGTTATAGAAGAGTAATGCGGTATTGGAAATAAGAGAAGAAAGAACAGTAGTCTTGATGATCTCCACCAGATCATGGATGGAAGCGTAGGCCCAGATGGATCTGTATATATTCGAAAACAAGAATACTACAGATCTGCATAGTACTACGATACAAAGTGGGATGAGAAAATCTTCGGGACGATTCAAAAAACCTAAGGATTCGAATCGGATCAGGTGCGCTAGAAAATAAGAGAGCACCATGAAGAACAAGTCGAGAGGGAAAAGAAGACTACGACGATTCCATTGACCCATTAAGTAAAAAAAATGTCTGAAAGAGGAAAAGTCCAATCTTTTTGGGAATTTTTTAGGTTGCCGAAAACCGGTACCAGATCGAAGCTCAATAGGTCTTTAACTCTCGTGAAAGAATTAATCGTCAATCTTCAGGGCAAACTGGATTCCATTCTCGGAAGCACCTTTCGTGAAAAGACGGACGATGTCCTACACAATATTCCGCATAGGATCTTATTGGACGCAAGAGAGTTACAAGACTGGGATGAGGCAGGCTTGACCTCCTTGAAAAACTCCTCTCTTTCTCACGCAACTTCTATCTACGCCGCCTGTAGTTTATCCGAAGCCTTGACCAAAGATTGGGATCGTTTAGGAGTCAGTTCGACCATCCCGTATTTTACTACTAGAGAAGAAGCAAAAGCCTATCTTCTTTCCGCAAAATCGGACGGCCAACAGACCCAGGTCGTGGAAAGTACTGCGGCCTGTCCTGCTTGTTTGCAGATCCTAAGAGTACGAGGCAAAGGGAATTATCGTTGTCCTGCTTGTTCTCACACATTCTACCTGACCGCAGACTACAGAACGGCAAGCTACGAAAAATTGTTCTAAGATCCGAAATCTCTATAAAGAAATTTCCAGTTAATATGCTTGCCAGAAAAATTCGGACTGGCGCAGTTTCTATATGAATAAAAATAGTTCGGAACGCCCGTCAATCGCCAAACGCATACTCGACGCATTTCTTCTTCTTCCGAAGGTATTTTATTCAGGGATACGGGCCAAACTCGCGATCTTCACGGGAAGTTTGATCGTACTCACCATTTTCATTCTCTCTGTTATTTACGTAAGACAGCAAACTGCGATCCTCACCGAAAGTTACGATAGAGAAGCTGCTATTTCCCGAAAATACATCTCTTCCTTAGTCTTGGAATTGGACAATATTTCCCAGAGCTTGATCCGTATCGAGGAATTCCGGGACCGGGTCAGTAAACAGACAGAAGCATTAAAAAAATATAAAACGACCAAAACCCTAGTCCGGGAAAATCAAGTCTCTCTTTTCGGGATCAAGACGAGCCTATTTGGAGCATTAGGAAAAAATAAAGTCCATAAGAAGTTAGACACGTATTATTCCACCTATCTGTCCAAAGACGATATCCAGGTACTCGAAAAAACGATCCGACAACAGCTCCAACTTGGCGGAGAAAAACCGATCACCGACAAGGAATTTTCTCGTTTGCAGTTCATGGCAAAGAAATTCGTTTTCGCTGACAGAGAAATAGGCATCATCCGAAAAAGACTTTCTGAATTAAAGGAAAACCAAGAGAAACCGGACCAAACGGAGATCTCCGCCGCAGAGGAGGAACTTCGTAAAAAGTCACTTCTCTCCAGAAAACTCAGATCCGAGTTGGATGAGAATATCGTTACGATCCTGGCCGAATCCAAAAAGAGAAAGATCAAGGACCTGGGCTTGGATACCGGAAGGTTTCGACTACAGACCTTTCCTCTTTCGGGTATCATTCCGGGAGAAGCTTCCGAGCCTACCTTGGACACTCAGATCTTCGATTCGGAGTCTCCTTTAAACCAGGCTCCTATGCAGGACAATCTAGAAGAAGGACTGAAAGGCGCCTTATCCTCTCTTATAGATGGAGCAGGTATCATGGCGGAAGTTCCGGCCACTTCCTTCCAACAAAACAATCTGGAATTGCAGGCATTGTATTCCCCGCATTTTAGAAATCCTGCATCTACTGAAAGGGCTAGGCTCGTAGAATCGAAACGAGGGAATTTAGGAGCCTGGAACGGTTACCTGCAAGAAGAAGGGGAGATCCTGACCGAACTCTCCAAGATACCTCCACTCTTAGATGCAAGGCTCAAGCACCTAAAGGAGAAGAAGCCGCCCATTCCTCCATTCAAGGATAAAGAGTTCAAGGCCGAATATGCGAAGTATGCAAGCCTTGTCCGCAAACGAAATCTTCTCTATGCGACCTATTTGAGAAACAATCCTTCTAAAGAAGAAGAGGAACTGCAAGTAGAGGCCATCGGTTCCATTCGCAACTCCGCTTTGGAGGATCAGATCCTTTTGAGATTCAGACCGGACGGTTCCGATTACTCTAGATCGGTGCAATCCGAAGAAGGAAAGGAGCTCTTCGAGAAAAGATGGAACTCCCTGAGAGAATGGATCTACGCGGGAGAAAGCGAGACTCCCACTCCTAAATTAAAAGCATTATTCCAAGATGGGATCATAGGGAATAGTAGAACGGAAGCCGAACAGATCCTTTGGAAACTTGACTCCACTCCTTTGCTTTCGGAGACCTTGGACGACCTACCTAGCGTTGTGCTCTCTTCTAATTTCGCAGGGATCATTCGCACGATCGTAGATCGAACAGAAGGATTAGAATCGATTCGAAGCAATCGGGACAGAGCAGTGCTCTCCGCATTGGGGATCACTGGGTTCTCCATTTTCTTAGCAGTATTCATATCAGGTTTCGTAGTACAAAGGATCAAACGACTCATTCGCAACGCAGAGCAAGTAGGGAAGGGAGATCTCAACGTAGAGTTCGAGCCGGGAGGAAGCGACGAGTTCGGAAATCTATCTGTCGCACTCAACCAAATGGTAACCGGTCTACGAGAAAGAGAAAAGATCAAAGGCATTCTAGGGAGCATGATCGATCCGGTTGTGATCGGAGAGGCAATGAAGGACCTTGCCGCACTGAAACGAGGTTCTGAGAAAAGGGTGACCGCATTCTTCTCGGATGTGGCTGGCTTTTCGGATATTAGCGAAAAGCTAAGCTCGGTAGAACTTGCAGAATTATTGAACGAATATCTTTCCGCGATGACCCTTATTCTAAAAGAACACGAAGGTGTATTGGATAAGTATATCGGCGATGCGATCGTAGGGATCTTCAACGCTCCTGTGGAAGTGGATACACATTGCCTCAAAGCGACCAAAGCGTCTCTGAAAATGATTGGCAAGCTGGAAGAACTGAAAGCTGGTTGGAAAAAATCCCATAAATACATTCCGGAAGCAAGAGACATGAAGATCCGGATCGGATTGAATACCGGACTCGCAAAAGTTGGCTTCATGGGAACGGACGCGTTAGCTTCTTATACAATGATGGGAGATACGGTCAATCTTGCGGCTCGTTTAGAAGCGGCAGGAAAGGATTATGGGGTCTCTATTTTAGTTTCGGATGCTGTGCATATGGAGATCAAGGATCATATCTTTACTCGTAAATTGGATCTGGTTCGAGTCAAAGGAAAGAATGAACCGGTCATCTTGTACGAGGCAATTTCCGAACTGAAAGGGGTCAATTCCGCCCGCAAAGAACTCGTCGGCGCCTATGAAGAAGGCTTAGCTCTTTACTTGGAACGCAAATGGGATCTTGCGATCAAAAAGTTCAAGGATTCCGAAAAGGCAAACAGCAATGGCGAGGATAAGGCAGTCCAGATCCTTGTGGAACGTTGTAAGGAATACAAAAAGACTCCTCCGCCTGACTCCTGGGACGGGGTCTATACCAGAACGCATAAGTAAAACTGAATGTGCTCCACTCGAGAGATGGGGAATATCATGGCGTTATGGATCAGTCTAACTGGAATCCGGTGAGACGATCGGATCGGTTTTGCAAAGAATATTCCAAAAGCTTATCTTCTGCCGCTAGGAATACGGATCTTTTTGCTCGAGTTAAGGCGGTATATAGGATCTCTTTCCGGAATAGTTCCAGAGAGAGATCCGTTCCTTCTTCTTTAGGATCGGGAGGATAAACGATGAATACGGATTCGTACTCCGAGCCCTGTGATTTATGTACGGTGATCGCGAATGCAGGTTCGTGGGGAGGAAGAGTGTCTAACGCGAAGTCCCGGATCTGACCGTCGATCACGAATAATGCCCTGAGTTCTTTTTCTCCGTTCGGAGTTTCTAACTCTAGCACAACCCCAGTATCTCCGTTAAATACACCTCTGACCCGATCATTCCGAGTGATCATAATAGGCATCCCCGCAAAATACAATCGGTTGCCAATATTCGCTACTCTTTCCTTTCGATGAGAGAGAAGGATACGGGTCAGTTCCGAGTTGATCCTTTCACTTCCATATATCCCATTCCTAAGAATAGTCAGAATCTTAGAGCGATTGATATCCTTACTCAGATATTCCTGGACCTCCGAAGAATTCGTCGGGTTCGGCAAATGCTTTAACTGAGGAAGGATCAGATCTTCCGCCATTCTCTTTAGGAACAAATTCCATTCTTTGCGTAGATCCAGCTCTAACTGAAAGAATCCTTGCTTTTCCAGTACTTCTTTTTGAAAAGAAGAAGAGGAAACCGATACTTTTCCCCGGGAATTCTGCAAGAACCCGGAAATAGAAACAGGATCGCTCATGCATACGTTAGCTGCTCTTGATATAGAAACGGATTCCTGCTCTTGACGACGACTCGTTTGCAAGGCAACTAGGTTCTTGGACTTTCTCTGCGCCAAGGATCCCACTAGATCCGAAAGAATGGCGCCTGCATCCACACTAGGCAATTGATTGGAATCCCCGAGCAGGATGAGCCGAAATTCCTTTCGGAAGAAAGGCACCGCTTTCATCAATCGATACATCATGTTCAGATCGACCATGGAGACCTCGTCCACGATGATCACACTGTAGGGAAGTGGAAAATCCTCTTTGTACTTGTAGGACCTCCTACGTGGATTGTATTCCAATAATCTATGTAGAGTGGACGCCGGGATCCCCAAAATAGAATCATCCAATTCATTCCTTTGTTTCACATGGGAGAGGGTGGTTTCTAAGGATTCTTTTAATCTTTGAGCCGCTCTTCCTGTTGGAGCCGCAAGACCGATCTGGTCCGATCTATATCCTAAACGAAGAAGTCCTCGGATCATATTGGTGATCACCGTGGTCTTTCCTGTGCCCGGGCCTCCGGTCAGAACGAAGAAAGGATTCTTAAGAGCGCTCTCCAAGGCTTCTTTTTGTTCTCCTTCTCCGCAGAGAATGAATTCTTGAGATCCTTTTCGGATGGAGAGAGGATTTGTTTGGGTCAACTCTTGGAATACATCTTGGATCTTATCACTCTGCTCCGTCTCTAAGGAAAGATCCAATAATTTTCCGAAACCTCGCTCTACTCCGTTCAGTTGATGAAATACTTTATTATAATATAATAATCCATTTCTCTCTTGGAAGAAGATCCCAAGAGAAGCATCCGATTTCTCATACGGAATAGCGAGGCTTCCTTTCTTAGAGGCTCGGATCAGAGCAAGATTCAGATCATATAAAGTTTCCTTTTGAATCCCCTTTGAATAGATAGAGAGCTCCTCGGTCAGAAAACTCGCATACTCGGAATCCAAAACTTCTTCTAAAGTCTCTTCTTTCATTCTTTTTCTCCCGAGTAGAGATTCTTCAGGGACAAGGTTTCTTGGATCTTTTTTCTGGAATCCTGCACAAAGCCGGGATCTAATTTCTGGAAGAAGATCCCATTGCCAGGCATCTTTTCATCTGCTCCTCTTAAGAATAAGAAGTACATTCCTCCTAAAAGTCCCGGATCATATTCGTCTCCATATTTGAATTTAAGCCAGTCGTCCAGTACCACGGAATAGATCGCAAGTTGCAAAGAATAGGTCCCTTCTACCTTTTCTTTTAGATGTGCTTCCGAATAAGGATCGATGGAATAATGGGATTCCAAACGATTAGACTTCCAGTCCAGGATCCAATACTTTCCTTCTTGGTAGAAGATCAAGTCCAGGGTTCCTTTCAAAAGATCGGACCCGCCTTTTTGTTCCGGAACCTTTAGGAAAAAGTCGACTTCATGCCTTCTATCCTTCGCTTTGATCTGAGAAAGAGAGATACTATTTTGCAGATCCGGAAGGGGAGTTCTCAAGCTATTCCAAAGGAAGAACCCAATCCGATCCGCAAAGAATTCCAATTGATCTTCGCTATTCCCATAACCGTAAGACTTTAGAATATCTTTATATGATTTCTTAATTTCCTTAGGGAGTTTTTCAGGAGAAGCTGTCTTCTGATAAATATTAAAATCCGCCGTCTCTAAGATCTGATGCAAAAGATTCCCCATTTGATTGGAAGAAGGAAGATCGTTCTGTAAGACGGTGATCGCAACCGGTTCCTCATCTGTCTTGAACGATCTAGTTTCGTCCAAATGGAAGGCCTTACCTTCTTCTTGGAAAAACAGATCCAAAGAAGAATAGCTTTCAAGCTGGATCTTCCTTCTTTCTGCTTGGTCCGGCCAGATCGCAATGGAACGACTCGTCTTTTGCAGGACTTCCCTCGTAGCAGATGGGTTTATGCCGACTAACGTTCCTCCTTTTTGGATCCATTCTGACTCGTATGAACCTCTTTCCTTTTCGTGGATGATCGCAACCGAAGAAGAGGGTGGAAAAGAATGCAAGGCCACTTGGAAGGATTTTCTGAATAATTCTAAAGGACGTTTTTTATCTTCTTCTGCAAGTAACGGAAAATAAAACTTATACATTGCGCGAGTTACGGCAACATAGTACAAGCGTTTGTCCTCGTTTATCTGATTGATTACGGAAGTCTCTTCTTTCTTATTTTCCAGATCCAAGATGCGCTTACTGATCTTTTCTCCCTCGGAAGAAACAAGATCCGATCTGTATTCCGAGAATTTCTTTTTAGTATTTCCCCAACCTGAAAATCCGCCGAATAGGAAAACGATAGGGAATTCGAGTCCCTTACATGCATGCATGGTAAGTATCTTGACTCGATCCTCTTCGGAGTCTCTCTCCAGATAATCATCTTCCTCTTCTTCGGAGACGATCTTGGATTCTAAATACGAAACTAGTTCGGACAAGGATAGATCGCTCTTAGAAGCCTTTTCGGATAAGAAGAAGAATAACTGTCGGAAGTTCGTGATCTTTCTTTCCCAATCCTGCAACGATTCGTTTTCCAAAGGGGAGGCTAACATACTCTCCGTTAGTAAAGAACGAAATAGCCCCGGATAGTCCCGTTTTCTTGCGAACCTTCTCCAGGATTCCAAGAGACGTTTCTCTCCCGACTCGATCGGATACTCTTCGTAATTTTGCAGATCCTCCGGAGAAATACAAAACAGATCGGAAACCAACAGTTTATAAAACGAATCCCTGCTTCCTTCTTGGTCCAAACAAGATAAGATTTCCCTAATACGGATCGCTTCTCCCGATCTATACAGTCCGGCTTGCTTATGGTATGTGTATGGAATCCCTCTGGTCCTGAATTGTCTCTGCAGAAGTTCTGCATCGTTCCAGCCTCGGATCAGCACCGCAATATCGGACCAACGGATCTTTTCCGGAACGTTAGGATTCGTATCCTTCTTCCAAGAGATATCGGATCTCTCCGAAACCAAATGCAAGATCTCTTCCGCCAAGAATTTAGAATACTCTTCCTTCATCCTTTCCGAACTTGCTTCTTTCGAAAGACGAAACGCATTAAGAGCGGCTCTATCACTTTTGTCGGAATACAAAACTGCCTTTCCTGCGACCTCGGGAGCATGGACTTCTCGATAAGAGATAGGCGGAAAACCTTCTTCTAGGATAGGGAACCAATCCCCGTTTGCGGAAGAGAACAGAGTATTATAAGAAGAGATCAACTCCGGCAAGGATCTTCGGTTCGTGTCCAGCTCCGGATATACGATAGAAGAGTCCGAAAAAGCACCGTTCGTATCGTACTCTTGTTTTGCGGAAAGATACGTGCCTAGGTCTGCTCCTCTGAAACCGTAAATGGACTGTTTTGCATCCCCGATCAAGAAGAGACTCCCGCCCCGAACGGAGCTCGGCTCCTTCTCTAAAAAGAGTATTCTGAAAATATGATATTGTTCCGGATCCGTATCCTGAAATTCGTCTATGATCCCGAAACGGAACCTTCTTCTTAAAGTTTCTATAAAACTAGGATGAGAAGAAAGAGCCTCAGAAAGTTTAAGGATCATGTCCCCGTACGTGATCGAGTTCTCCTCCGACTTAAGTTGCACCGAATCAGAAGCGATATCTTCCACCAAGGAAACTATAAACGAGGGGAGAGTGGAATACAGAGCTTCCAAACGAGAGGAGATCCGTTCCCACTGAACTTTTTCTATTCGATACGCGGCGATAGAAGGTTCCGAGTTTGCATTCTTCAATTCATCTTCCGTAAGAAGAACAGCATCCAGGCCTTTGCTCTTGCTTCTTCTTAGATCCAAAATAGATTTTAAAACTAGCGTGAATGAAAGAGGATCAAAATTCCCTTTCTTACGATTGATCTCAAGTAGAAGCGTTTGCAATTCAACTTGTCTAGAAGAAAGAGCCTTATAAGTGCTCGCATGTACCTTCTTCTTGATCCCTTCTTGGGATTGGAGCAATTTCGGGAATGCAATCGAAAGTTCCTGAAATACATTTCTAATGTGATCTAGATCCGGGAACTCCTTCGGTCTAGGCTGCAATTCTATGGAATCCGGCGAAGATACTTTCTTTACCGCAAGATTCGCCACAAAACTCTCCCAAGTGGTTCGGGCAAAACCGTCGTTATAAGAATCGTTTGCTTGAGTCAGTATATAGGGCAAGAGTTCTCTTGGGTAACGATCCTGAAATTCCAAACGCATTCTCGCATAGAGTGCTTTTGATATTGCGGAGAATTCATCCACCAATTCCGCGTTCTCTCCCTGTCCCAGTTCCAAAGAATATTCTTGGAGGATCTTATGGGCAAATCCGTGGATTGTGGAAATATATGCCTGGTCCAAACGAGAAGATTGGAACAAAAAGTATTCTAGTTCTTTAGAATTTTCTAAACTAGGGTTTTCGATCTTTTCCAATTCTTGGATCTTATTCCGGACCTCTGCCCGTATCCTTCCTCTCAACTCGGATGCTGCCTTATCGGTAAAGGTCAATACTAGAATGGAATCGATGCCGATAGGAGGCTCATTTGTTTCGAGAGAGGACAAAAAAGAATCTCGTAAGATCTTTAAGACTAAGAATACGATCGTATGCGTCTTTCCCGTTCCTGCGGAAGCTCCGATAAATCCGTTCTTTCGGATATCGATCCCGTCGGCAAAGGATCCCGAACCGGCGCTTTCTATTTTACTTTTCGACATGAAGCACACTCGATAGGGATTGGTAGATCTTCATACAAAACGTAAAATCGGATTCGTTAATATATTTTTGAGGATGAGGAAGGAGTTTCAACACGCTATCCAAATAGGTTTCGGGATCGTATTGAACGGATTGGCTTGCCCAAACCTTGTATTCAGTCGCGAATTTTCGATAAGACTCCGCATCCAAATCCTTTAACTCTTCTCTCTCCGGAAAATCCTCCCAGAGTCTTGGAGAAACCAGGGACAGAAACGGCTTTAGGAATTCTTTTACTAGATCCGATAAGAACTCCTTCCTAAGGGATTCTTGTCCTTCTCGATCCATTCTCAGTATAACAGGTTTGTCTCCGTACCCCAAGATCGCATATACAGATTTTGGAATATTCTTCTCCGAAGAAGAATCAAGTAGGCATTGAAGTAGAAAAGGCTCAATCAAATTCTTCAACCGCTTAGATGAGTTCGGATAGACTAAGAAAAGGGAATTACTACCATCCATTTCGTTCCGGAGCAGTACATTTTCCTTCAAACCGACGACCTTTATATTCGCCCCATCGGAGATAGGAAGAGAGATCGGAGAAAGACGGAGAAGATCTCCTTGTTTCGGGGATTCCCCAAAAGAGATCCCGGTTAGAATTTTAGAATTTTCTAATTCTTCCGAGAGAGAATCCGAGATCTTTGCAATCTTTTCCGCTTTGATCAGGAATTCTGCGTCGCCGAAGACTCCTCTCGGGATCTTTCCTTTCTTTTCCCAAAGCCCATAGATCGGATCTAAAGAGTCCTTTAACTCCAAAGATGAACGTTTTTGCAGAGAATGGTTCCAAAGATCGTTCATGAATTCGAACTCATCTGAGATACGAAACGGTTCTTCTCTCTTAGATTCCGTTTCTGAGATCTCTTCCACATACAGGCCGAATCGCTTTTGCAAATGAAAGGAAAGAGGAGAGCGAGCAAATCGTACTAGCTCATTCCAATCTAAAGAATCCTGAGCCAAGGTTGGCTTCTTAGGGATAATTTCCGGAGAGCGCAAGGATTGCATCACATTCTTGGAATAGAAATCCTTATCTTCCTTCTTTCCGTAGATCAAAGAAGAGGAAAGATCGAAATTTGCTAAGAACTTCTCGTTATTCTTATGAGAAGAAGCCTCCTTAGGCTCGAAATATTCCCTACTATGCTTATTTAAAGGAATTTGGATGCGAACGCTTGCTTCCGGCACCAACACATTCTCCTTCAATGCTTGTTCCAAGAGAAGCAGAGAAGAAGAAGGAGCAATACTTTCGTCTTTTGTAATGTCTTCTGCGACAAAGGAAAGGGTCAGACTTTCGCGAGCCGACAAGATTGTCTCATACAAGAGGGATTGGTTCAGCTCCCTTAGGCCTATATCTCCTTCTCTTGGAGAAAGATATCTAAGATTGAACGAAGAAGTATCGTCTGTGCCTGGGAATAATCCTTCCCCCAAACCTAGAACGTATACGTGCTTGAACGGAATGGGTCGCATTGGCTGCAACGCGGAGACCGTAATTCCTCCGGTTAAATATTGGCCTTTTCTAACCTGGATCTCTCCGGAAGATTGCTTTAAGAATTTTTCCAAGAATCGGATCCGATCCTTTGAGTCCTTCGTGTCCCAAGAGATGGATCTCAATTCGAATAAGGAATCTAAGATCGCCTTTTCAATCTCACTCTCATCTAGATCCGAGATTTGGGAAGTAAGGATCGATCGTAAAAGCGCAATGAGGGAATCGATCAATTCTTCTCCCGAAGTCTTAGGATCGTTTAACTTCTCTGAAAAACGATCCAAAAGAGAAGATACCCTTTTCCAAACTCCGATCCATACTGCGGAAGAATGACTCTCGGGATCATACGGAGAGATGGGAGAATTTTCCTCCTCTAGATCGGAGAGAATATTTCCGACCGCCAAACGCAAAAACCCTTTTCGAAAAGAGAATGAAAGAGGGGAGCCGTCCTTGGAATCGTCTTGGTACAATTCCAAGTCTTCCGCAAACGAAGCCCATTCCTTGACGATCGACGAGTCCAATTCCCATCTCTCTTGGAAACAAGGATTTAAGAAGAGAGAAAAAAGAGATGCTCTGGATCTTTTTCCGGACAAAAGAGGGAACAAGGATAAGATCGCATTCAGGTATTTGCTCGTATCTCCTGCGATCACATCTCGGATCGTATACGGCAATGTCTTGGTTTGGGCCCGATTCCCTGTTTTAGTGAGGATCCCACCTTCGAAAATAAATTCTATTGCGGGTCGGTACGCCGAAAGATCCGTGCAGAAGATCCCAAAATCAGTCAGCTTAGTCTCGGAGGTCTCCGAAAGATGAGCGAGCATATGATGAAAGACCGCTTCTACTTCTCTCAGTTTGCTAGGGGCCTCCATGACTTGCAGGCTTTCGTCGGGAGAGACTTTTTGAGAGACGCCACCCTTCCCATATATTAAATATTTTTGAAATACGTTTAGAACGTTAGGATCTTTCTCCTTTTCGCGACTTGATACTTCTATGAATTCCGAGTCTGCGTTCACCCAGGATTTTCGAAGCGCTCGAAAAGAGTTCGCCCAACCTCTACAGATCTGATCTCTTCCCAATCCGCTTACGGTTTCGTCAGCGGGAACTCCGAATTGAAAGACTCGTAGCTCTACTTCGGGTAATAGGCTTCTAAAGATGGAAACATATGTACTCGAGAGCTGGGAAAGCGCGAACAAATATATATTGTGAGAGGCGCCAAGCGGATTGTCCTTAGTTCCTAACATTCTCATCGAGTATTGGATCAGGCTTTCTTTGGAAGAAGACTTAGTGATCAGAGAATATAATTCTTTTTGAAAGAAGAAGATCTCGGATTGAGTCGCTATCTCTTCCCAAATATCCTCTCCAGGCAAACGAAGGATGGCATACGGATCCCCGATCCAATTCTTGATCCAATCCTGACGATGTAATTCGTAATCTTTAAAGTACTTTGCTAACCGCCCGGAAAGATCCCAGAGACGGATCGGATCGATATTCTTTCTATCCGCAGGAAGAAGATAGGTTTTGAGAGACGGATATTTTTTTATCATCTCCGGGTTTTTGAGCAAGGTCTCATAGATCTGGAATTTTTGAGCTTCGCCTCGGAGGAAAGGTCTGGATCTCAGATCCATCTCAGGAGAGAATTTTTGGAGTAATAGTTCTTCTAGGATCTTCTCCAAGAAGAGGAAGCGGATATTGAACACCACTCCGAACCTTTGGACCAGGTCTAGGTTCAGCCAGGTCTCCATGCTCTTGTTCGGGATAATGACTACGGGAGAATAGAGTCCGTCCGACTCTCGGATCTCCTGTTTCAGGGAAATAGAGAGAGCTTCCGAAAGATCGAATAGATTGTGGGAACTAAAGACTTTAGTCGGCATACTCGAGAGCGCCCGCATGCCGGGATCGCGTTTTCGAAAGATTTCTATCCAATGATCCTCTCATTCCAAACTGGTAAAACAAAAAGTTCTTAGGCATTCGATTTTTAGCCCTTTCCATTTTTGAAAGGAAGTAAATCGATTTTGAGAAGGCTCAAAAATCGCATTTCGCGTCGAGAGGGGAGCTCTTAAAAGCTATAGGATCGGCAATCCTGACCAAATTTATATAATGCGACATAATCCTGATTATCGGAAGTAAGGGCTGTCGAAGATACTACAAACGAAGAAGCCCGATCTTCTTTCGCTGATCGAGCCTCTTCGAAATTCCGGTCTCCTAGTTCAGGAAAGGCTTCAGGATCTGATCCGTCTTCTCTCGGATCTTGGCACGCAGATCCGGATCCAAGGCTAGGCCCTTCAAACGAACCTTCTCCCTGTCTTCGAAATACTGCCCGGAAGTCTTCTCCAAACCGGGAGCGTCCGCAAGATATATGGATGTTTGGGCGCCCTTTGTAGGGCTAATAAAGATCAGATTCTTGACGAGCCCAAAGAGGAAACCGACAGGGCCCCG
Source organism: Leptospira langatensis (assembly GCF_004770615.1). Classification (NCBI taxonomy): domain Bacteria; kingdom Pseudomonadati; phylum Spirochaetota; class Leptospiria; order Leptospirales; family Leptospiraceae; genus Leptospira; species Leptospira langatensis. The sequence continues at coordinate 127,770 of NZ_RQER01000005.1, read as the reverse complement.
CAGATCCCGCACGAGCTCCGTATTCACGACCCCAGGATGCAAGGCATTTGCGGTCACGGAAGTATCTTGTAGTAACTCCGACAGATCCTGGGCAAAGTATACGTTGAATAGCTTTGAGTCGGAATATGCCTTCATCCAGTCATACTTGGATTTTTGCTCCAGATCGTCCAGATCAGGCTTCGCATTCCTATGCAGCTTGGAGCTTACGATCACGATCCTTCCTTGGGGCGACTTCTTAATATTCGTAAGAAGCATCCTGGTCAGAAGTACGTGAGAGAGATGATTTACACCGAAGTTCAATTCATGACCATCTTTAGTTTCTTTTCTTTCCGGAGACATGACTCCCGCATTATTGATCAGACAATCTATAGAAGAATGTTTTTGACTCAACTCTTGAGCGATCCGTTTCACTTCGGCCAGTGAACTTAGATCTCCTAAAATATATTCTAAATTTTTGTTTCCTGTCTTTGCGGAAATTTCACGTACAGTGTTCTCCGCCTTATCCTTATTTCTAGCTACTAGAGTAATAGCCCATCCTCTTTCTGCGAGTCCTTGGACTGTGGCCTTACCGATCCCTTCTGTTCCGCCTGTGATGACTGCCCGCTTCATTCTTTTCTCCTGAAAGGATCTTAGTTACAAGATCCGAATTTTCTTCTTTCGCTCTGGGAAACAACTCTACCAAAGTTTGCCTTCTTAGACGGATCGTATCAACCTAGATAGATGAGTAACGGAAAGACTTACATCAGAGAAATAGAGAATACGACTCGTTTCTCGGGCTTTCACTCGTTTTTAAGCGAAGACAAAAATGGACTTGAGATATCGGACCAAAGTTGCTAAGCTAAGTTTCCTTTATTTTTCAATTTCTTGACGAGAGGAATTTCAGTCCTTCCTAGGAGTCCAGTGTCTAATAAGCAGGGCCAGGAGATCCGAAACAGCAACGTTATTATTCGTCGGAACAAAGACAGATTATAGTAAATGTTTCATACTTCGATTAATAATAATGATTCGTACACAATCTTTCTATTATATGATATTTCTGCAAAATAAGGAGGTCATGCTAACGACCGAGTGTAGTCCTTCGAGGGACAGAGAGCATTGGAGATAAAAGATAGAGATAGACTTAGTATACTTTAAAGGAGGCTTGCTCTTTTGATCCGCATTTAACCCGTTTGTCGGTGAGTATTTTTGTTTTTTCCCATCGTATTTTGAAAAAGAGTTTCGGTATTGATCCAGGTAAGGAACACTATCCTCCGACTTACAAAGAAAATTTCACCTCCAGGTGGGATCAAAAATCGCAAGGCAAGGATATGGATTACGAAAAGGAAAAAAAGAAACTTCTCTCTGCGAAAACACCAGAGCAGTACATAGAATTTTCCATAAAATCAAAACTAGAAGGGCCAAAGAAGTCCAGTATTACCACAGAATGGTTAAATAAATCCGGTTATTCAATAGATGACATAAAATATGCAAGAAATCGGCATCCTTTTTGGCGAGAAAAAAGAAACAAAGGTTCTTACGAAAGAAACAGCCGCAGACTTGAATACCATAACTACTATAAGTCGGATGAAAAGATCGTCTGGGACGACGCAAAACTTTCCAAGTTTTACGACCTGAACCAAGAAGGGAATGCCGATCATGAGCTGGCAAGGATCTTTAAAACTTCCATCCCAGCAGTGAACCATATTCGCAGAAAATTCCGTTTTGCAACTACTCTATTGGAACTGGAAAAAAAGAAACCAAGCAAGGCCACAGTCATTAAGTTAAGCACCCATTCTGAATCGGTACTGAAGCGTTTAATCAAGGAAAAAGGGAGAAAATAATCTCTCGAAACTGTTACTACAGATACAAAGTAGGATCATCGCACAAAGTCCGATCTGAGGATCAAAAAAAGGCTCCCTTCCATACGAAGCAGGAGCCTTTTTCTTTTTGCGGCTTTTTCATCTCTGCGAAACGGTTGCAGAGTCACAAGCCCCTGTAATTTTGGAAATTTATATACAAAATGCTTGAACGAATCCTTCGAATTTCTCTTCTTCTAATCTCTTTATTCTCTTTCAGTCTGAATGCCGGTCCCGTGCAGGACTTCATGAGCCCTGGACCTAGATCCGAAAAACGCTCTAAGCCAAGTGGAGAAGAAGATCCGTCCACTTCGAATCCTCCTGCTAAGCAAGAAAGAAAGCCGGAGAAGAAGGAACCTTCTTCTCAAGATATCTCTCCTCCTAGATCGGAGACCAAAGTAAAAAAAGAGAAGGAAGAGCAAATTGCTTCGGATCCGGAATCTTCTTCTAAGTCGAAACGCGTACAACGTAGAAAGAGATCCAAGGCCCTGGCCTCCGCTAAGAAACAGACCAAGGAAAAAGAGAAGAAAGAAGAGGCTCCTAAGAAATACGAGAATGCGGTTCCCGGAGTCTCTGCACTTCCTGCTAAAACGGAATACGATCCTAAGAAGCAAGGAGGAGCAGAAGGTCATGGTAAGGGAATTCCTGTTCTATGTTATCACCATTTGTCGGATAACGGAAATCCGATGGGAGGTTATAATTTAGATCCTAGTCTTCTGGAAGAACAGTTCAAATACCTCAAGTCTCTTGGCTATCAAACACTGAGCCTGGATCAATTCTATCAGTACATCCAAGGCAAGGCAGGAAGCGATTTCCCGGCAAGATCCATCCTATTGACTTTCGACGATGGATCATTAACTCATAGAGATGTTCTCGTACCTCTTCTGAAAAAGTACGGCTTCCGTGCTTCCGTATTCATCTACCCCACTGTGATCTCGAACCCAAGGTACAAATTCTACTTAAGCTGGGCCCAATTGAAAGAAGCCTTGGACAGCGGAGTCCTGGATATAGGATCGCACACTGTGTATCATCCTAAATTACCTGCGATGACTCGTGCAGAGATCAGACAGCAATTGAGAGATTCCAAGGCAACCTTAGAGGCCAAGACAGGAAGAAAGGTCCAAGACCTCGCCTATCCTTTCGGTCTCTTCGACGTACGAGTGATCGAAGAAGCCAAATCCGCCGGTTATAGAATGGCATTCACAGTGAACCCTGGAAAGAATATGCCGGGAACCTACGCATATACTGTGCATCGTTCCTTGATCCCTTGGGGCCAGTCCCAGTCCAGATTCAATTCCATTCTGAGTGCAAGTCCTCCTACAAAGATCCGTTTGGGAGTTCCGGACGGTTCCTGGGTAAAACCGGGAGAGACCTTCTCTGCAACGATAGAAGGATTGGATCCGAATTCCATTGCAGTTAAGATCAGCGGAAAAGAAGCGATCGCTCAGAAGAAATCCGATACGGAATACATTATTAGAATTCCTGAATTTAAGAAGACGACTAGCTATCCCGCCATGGTCGTACTAGGCAAGACTTCGGTAGGAAAGCTAAGAAGCGAGACCCAGTTCTTATTCGTAAATCGGAGAGAATTTAAAAGAGATCCAGACTGATCTTCCTAGTCCCGATCGACGGCGGTCTTGATACTCCAGGCATACTAAAATCGCCCAAAGAAGAATGTTCCAAAATCGAAAGCGACTCGCTAAAGTTTTTGACATCTTTGCGTAGGTAAGAAAATTTTCGGTATGCCAAAGGATCCTGAAAGATCAAAATCCCTTACGTTTTCTAGGATCCTCTCTCGCCTTAAGTCTGTTTGGGGCATTTCCCTGATCCTCCTTCTTTTCTTCTGTCCTCTTCTTGCACAAGAAGCTCCGGAGCAAAGCCCGGTCATCCGACTGGATTCCCATTCTGCCGAAAAGATCCAATTGAAGGGAGAGATCTCCTTCTTCAAGGACAGTAGCGGCGATGCTACTTGGGAAGAGATCTCTAACGGAGATTTCGATGACAAATTCAAAAAGCATGCGGAGAGAGTTCCGGGCTTTGGTTATGATGCTTCTCCGTATTGGTTTAAGATCTCCGTAGAAGTCGAAGAACCTCTTTCCTCGGAAAGATTCCTCATTTTAGAATACCCTCATATCGATTATGTAGATCTCTATTGGAAGGACGCCAAAGGGCAAGAAGGCGAATTCCATACGGGAGACATGTTGCCTTTCAAGGAAAGACCAGTAGCTGATCGTTATTTTGTATTTCCCCTCCCCTTAGAGGACAAGGGAAAGATCGATATTTTTCTGAGAGCCAAGTCCGACGGTTCCCTTTCCATTCCTTTGAGCCTGGTCACGAAAGGCTTTTTGGAATCTTCTTCTCGTATGTCTCTCATGCTGAACGGGATCTATTTCGGTGCATTGGGGGTGATGATCTTCTATAATTTCTTCCTGTTTCTCGGGATACGCGAAAAGACCTATATATATTACGTAATTCTAATTTTTTCCGTTACATATTTTACCATCATGACTTCGGGATACGGATTCTGGTTCCTTCTTCCCAATTCTCCCAAGTTTATTAATGCCTCGTTCTTATTGTCGACCTGCGTTGCCATGGTGTTTTTGGGGCTCTTTGCCGAAGAATATCTGCAAACCAAGAATTCCCATCCGAACCTGCACAAAGCAGTTAGAGGATTCAGCTATCTTTGGGGAATTTTCCTAATACTTACTCCTTTCTTACCGGCTCAGTTCGTTTTTCCTACAAGCGCCATCTTGCCAATTTTCGAGATCGTTCTGCTCATCGTGATCTCCATTCTGCAATCCGTAAGAAGAGATAGAAAAGCCAGGATCTTTTTGAGCGCTTGGGTGCTCAGCTTGATCGGCATCGTCATCTTCTCCTTGAACAAATTAGGATTCTACGATTCGGATGCGATCGCTTCCGGCACATTGAAATTAGGAATACTGAGCAATGTGATCCTTCTCTCTCTCGGTCTCGTGGATCGGATCAATACCTTTCGAAAAGAAAAAGAGGAATACAAAGAGAAAGCCGACAAGTTGTTAGAACTTTCCCTTTTAGATCCTTTAACGGGAGTTGCTAACCGAAGATTCTTCGACCAGGAATTGGAGAGAGAATGGAACCGCTCCGTTAGAACGGAACGTCCTCTTTCCCTTCTCATGATAGATGTGGACTTCTTCAAGGCATACAATGATACTTACGGGCATTTAAAGGGAGACCATGTCTTAGAACAGGTAGCTCAGTCTTTGAAAGATTGCCTGAATCGCTCCTCGGATATGATCGCACGTTACGGCGGGGAAGAATTCGGCGTAATCCTTCCGGATACTCCTGTCGAAGGGGCCATCGTAGTCGCGTTGAATATGCTGCAAACTGTAGAGGATATGGGGATCCCTCATTCTAAAAGTACGTTCACTCGGGTCACTGTTTCCATTGGAGTGTCTACAAATACGGATAGAGATATTCATTCGTACCAAGAATTACTGGGATTGGCGGACAAAAATCTATACGATGCAAAGGCGTTCGGTAGAAACCATATCCGTCACTAACGTTTTGCGAAACGATCGTTCGACAAAGGAGAATTCTACATCATAAAATTTTAATTTTTCCTCGACCCTCCGCTCCCTTAGGATTAAAATCGATCCCCGCATGGAACCGATTCGACTCCCCTTCTTAAATTCCCAAACTCTTTACTGGATGCTTAAGTCTTCCGCCGAAACATACAAGGACCATCCGGCCCAATTTTTCAAACCCGACGGTAAAACATACAAGGCCCTATCTTTCCAGGACCTGAACGATCTTGTGCTTCATATTGGCTTAGGCCTAATTTCTCTGGGTGTGAAGAAGGGTGAGAATATCGGGCTCATCGCAGACTCGGGACATCGTTGGATGTGGGCTAGCATGGGGATCACGAATATCGGAAGCGTGGATGTTCCTAGAGGAACGGACTCCACTCTAGAAGATCTCATCTATATACTCAATCACTCCAAGGCAAGGATCTGCTTCGCGGGCAATTCGGAAGTGGCAAGGAAGTTAAGCGCTTCTCCGGAGTCATTCCCACATTTAAAAACCGTAATATTATTCGAACCTTCTTCTCATATAGACCAAAGGTCTCCTTGGAAGATACTGACCCTCGACGATCTGATCTCTTTTGGGAAAGATTGGATCCAAGAGAAGGGAGAGTTGGAGTTCCATTCTAGAGGGGAATCGGTACAAGAATCGGATCTTGCTACCATCGTCTATACTTCGGGAACCACCGGAAAACCGAAAGGGGTCATGCTCACACATAAGAATATCATCTTTAACGTAAACATGTCCTTGGCCCTAGACGATGTAAGGGTCACCCCGGAAGATAGGACGATGGCATACTTGCCTCCTTGGCATATAGCGGAAAGATTGATCGAGACGGCTTGCATTCGAGCGGGAGCCGCCGAAGCATTCACTTCTATTTCCAGTTTAGCTCAGGATCTGCAAGATATCAAACCGACCTTCCTACTTTCCGTGCCAAGGGTTTGGGAAAGCTTCTATAATAAGGTGCAAGACAAATTACGGGACGCTTCTCCTCTGAGTAGATTCATTTTCAGGACATTCGAATCGGTAGCTTCTTCTTATTATATGTACAAGAGCCGTTTACTTGGTTTGGAATTCTCTTTGGAACCCAGATCCTTCTTCTCCGAAGTCTGGAATAGAGGAAGCGCTCTCTTAGGATTAACCTTCTTCTTCATCCCCAATCTATTCGCTCAATTACTCTTTTCTAAAATACGGAACAATCTTGGGGGAAGGATCAAATTCGCCATCTCCGGTGCGGGTGCGCTACCGGAATACGTGGATCGTTTCTTCAACTCCATAGGAGTTCCTATCTTAGAAGGATACGGAATGACTGAAACAAGCGGAGCTTCTACCAGAAGAAGATTGAACAAGATCAGTGTGGGAACTCTAGGTAAATGCATTCCGGGGGTGGAGATCAAGATCCTAGACGAAAAAGGAGAAGAGATCCACGAACCTGGGCTCAAGGGAATCGCTTGGCATAGAGGAGACCATATCATGCAGGGCTATTACCAAGATCCGGAAAAGACCGCAGAGACCCTGCAAGACGGTTGGTTGAATTCGGGGGACCTCCTTCTTTGGACTGCGCAAGGAGAATTGAAATATGCCGGTCGGGCCAAGGATACGATCGTTCTTTTGGGCGGGGAAAATTTGGAACCTGAGCCGATCGAGTTTGCTCTTACCCAAAGCGAGTTGATCCTACAGGCAATGGTCGTTGGTCACGATCAGAAGGCACTAGGTGCTCTTTTGGTACCGGATTGGGATGCCTTAGACAAGCAACTCCGGAATTGGAAGTCGAAGTTACTACAAGAAGTCGCCGATCCGAATTTAGATCCCGACGTTAGAGAGCTTTTCAAAAGGGAAATTAAGGAGAAAATCTCCTCAAAAAACGGTTTTAAAAATTTCGAAAAGGTCTCTAATTTCTATCTCCTACCCAAGAAGTTCGAGCCTGGGGATGAGCTCACAATGACGATGAAGGTGAGAAGGAATGTGGTCGCGGATAAGTACAGAATACAGATAGAAGAATTATATAAATAATTTCCGGACCTAAATGTAACAATTTCGGAAGAGATCCGAACCTATCGAAAAGGAGTCTTGCATGCCGGTTTTAACCCAGACTATGAAGAGTCGGTTGTCTACGATACTTTCTATTTTTGCGGCCTTGGTTCTTTTACAGACATTGTTCTTCAAATTCTCCGGATCCAACGAATCGGTGAAGATCTTCAGCACACTAGGAGTAGAACCCTGGGGAAGAATTGGTACCGGCACGATAGAGTTCATCGTAGCTGGACTACTCCTGTTCCCTATCTCTCGATTCTTAGGAGCGGTGGGAGGATTCGGGCTTATGGTGGGAGCGGTCTTCTCCCATATCGCTTTCATAGGAATAGTAGTAGATAACGATGGAGGCCTATTATTCACTCTTGCGGTTTCTGTGCTTCTTGCTTGTATTGCGATCCTAAATCTGGAATGGGATCGAAGTAAACCCCCTACCTGAGATTTTGCCGGCGGGCCTCATCCGATGCCTGCATCGATCCGAACATTTTGTGATCCTTTCCTCCGGAAAATTGTAATCGTTTTTTTATCTACTCAATTCCTACGTAACGGATTCTAACCTCGAATCCGTTGACAAACTCGTGGATTCACGTCTTATGGAATTAAGGTGCAATTCAACTAGATGAAATTTCGAAGAGGAAGCATTTACGAGGCCTTTTTCATTTCGGACATTCACTATCTTCTGAACAAGAAGATAAAATCCCATAAACATAAAGAGCTCTTCCAATTATTGGATCATTTGGGAAAGAAAGAGATCAAATTCAACAATGTCTATTTGGTCGGAGACATTATCGAGAATTGGTTCTTCAGCGCGGACCGAAGACTGCAAAGAGTTAAGGGAAAGAAGAGGTTCAATAAGCTATTCGATCGCTTGGACAAGCTAGCCTCGGGTGCCGGGAAGAAATATTATATCGTAGGCAATCATGACACCACTTCGTATCTGATGCGGCTTTCCCCTAAGGTAGAAAATTATCTGAGAGAAAGGGATTGGGTCATTTGCGAAAAGGCGGAGAACGAACTACTGATCGCGATCCACGGCCACCAAGGTCAGTACAATAAATTCACCTGGATGGGATCCATTCTAGTGCTCCGATTGTTGCATGTTTTCGCTTCCATCCTTCCGGCCTTGTTCAAATTCTCGGAGAACTTCTATCATAAGCATTTGAACCGACAGGACCCGAGCACGACCGAGGAAACATTACATTATTATCAAAGGCTTTCCAGGCTTACCCACCAAGGTCATAAGGTATTGATCTCGGGACATACTCACGATTTCCTTTGCATCCCCAAGATCAATATCATCAATACGGGCGACTGGGTGAAAAGTAATAGTTTCGTGATCCAGGAAAATAAGAAATTTTCCGGGATCCGAATGGTGGCTCGAAAAGAATTCAAGAGAGAATTCGTCTTAAAACTCTAGTACCTTCTTGCACTTTTGATCGTTCGCGATCCTTTATATTCGGAAAAGAAAAACTAATTTGCAATTTCTTGCCATGTGGCTATACTTCGGCCCATGTCAGAAGATCAATTTGTCGAACTGTTGGAACTTATAGGTGAGCACGCGTGGCTGTTCGTATCGGCGATCATTTTTATTTTTTTACTTTCCGTTTTCATTCACGATATACTTCAAAAGAAACACACGATCAAACATAACTTCCCAGTAGTCGGGCATATCCGATATCTCTTCGAAAAGATCGGTCCCGAGCTAAGACAGTATTGGGTCGCTAACGATAAGGAAGAAATGCCTTTCAATCGAGCGGAAAGATCTTGGGTCTATGCTACCGCTAAAATGCAGAATAATAATTTCGGCTTCGGAACGACCGAATTATTATATGACGCGGGTTACCCTATTATCAAGCACTCCACCTTCCCTTTTGCCGACAGCAAGGCCAGATATGTGGAAGGAGATGCGTCCATGATCCCTTCCTTAAAGGTCATGGGCGAATTTCATAAAAGAAAGAAATTATACAGACCCGCCTCCGTAGTGAATATCTCCGCCATGTCGTACGGATCCTTAGGAGAAAGAGCCGTCTCCGCCCTGAACAAAGGCGCAAGACTCGCTCGCTGCTATCATAATACCGGCGAAGGTGGACTATCTCCCTATCACGGCTTCGGTGCAGACGTTATGTGGCAATTGGGAACCGGTTATTTCGGCGCTAGAGATGAGAAAGGGAAATTCTCCATCGATAGTTTTCGCAAACGACTCAGCGACAATCCGAATGTAAGGGCTATTGAGATCAAGCTTTCCCAGGGAGCCAAACCCGGCAAAGGTGGGATACTACCCGGAGCAAAGGTCACAAAGGAGATTGCCGCCATTCGAGGCATCCAAGTGGGAGAAGATTGTATTTCGCCTAACGCTCATACCGAATTCGACGATGTAAACAGTCTCATCGACTTTATAGAAAGATTAGCGGACGCATCCGGACTTCCGGTTGGGGTCAAGAGCGCAGTAGGAGAGATCAAATTCTGGGAAGAACTCTCTCTTAGGATGAAGGAAACCGGAGGAGGTCCTGACTTCATCACCATAGACGGAGGGGAAGGAGGAACCGGAGCGGCTCCCCTTACCTTCACCGATCACGTATCCCTTCCTTTTAAAGTAGGTTTTGCTAGGGTCTATAAGATCTTCCAGGATGCGAATCTCTCCGAAAGGGTAATTTGGATCGGAAGTGGTAAATTAGGATTTCCTGATAGAACCATAGTCGCATTCGCAATGGGTTGCGATCTTATCCATGTGGCCAGGGAGGCTATGATGTCCATAGGCTGTATCCAGGCCCAAAGATGCCATACCGGACATTGTCCTGCAGGAGTGGCCACTCAAAGTAAATGGCTACAAGCAGGATTGGATGTGGAAATGAAGGCAAAGAGAGCCGCGAATTATATCAAAGGCTTCCGAAAGGAATTACTTTCCGTCGCCCATGCCTGCGGATATGAGCATCCTTTGCAATTCACCGGCTTGGATATCGAGATAGGTGCCGGCCTCAATCGATTTAAGACTCTCTCCGAGGTTTTGGAATACGATAGAGATCCTGTTAAATTCACCACAATGATGGATTATACGGATCATATTTCCCTTCCGAAATAAGTAGGAACTGATCAAAGGAGAATGGCTTGCCAGAACCGGGGCGCATCTTAATGTAAGTGCGCCCTTCATGAAATTCCTAAAGTTCTATCTGCAAGAAACCTGGAGACTGATCCGTTCTCCTAAATCCGAATTCGAAAAACCTACTCATTATAGCGGCTATTTCGAGATCTATATAAGAGCCTTGCTTCCTATCCTAGCAGGTTATTTGTTCTCTCATCTCTCCTTTAAGGCTCTCGCGCTCGAATACGTTTTCTTGGGCGGATCTATCGGCAGATTTATCTTTCAACTCATATTACCGAGCCTATTGGTCGGCACCTTCTACGCGATCCTGTATGCAGCCTTGTACCTTTTATTAGCAGGAGGGATATTCTATGGGGTCGGAAAATTTTTTTCAGGAAGAGCAGAGATCGACTTCTCCTTAGGACTCGCTTCCAAGATCGCATTCCTAGTCCCGATCTGGGGTCTCTTGGTCCTATTCGATTTTACTCGGGTCTTTGGTTTCATTATATATCTGATTTTCTTTATATATGCGACGTATCTTATTATTCTCAGTCTTTTTTATGGGGTAAGGGTAAGTAAGAATACCAGTATTATCGGCGGCTTAGCGCTCGGACTCGTATTGTACGGGTTCTTCTTCTTTCATGATGATAGACAGATGGACAATCTCATCATACCTACTCAACCGAAACTCATGACTCCGGAAGAAGAACAGGAAAAGATCCAGGAAGCCCAAGAGATCATTCGCAAATTAGAGGATGCCAGAAGAGCGAAAGGTTATAACGATTAAGTTAAACGTAATATTCTTCTCTGCAAAAACTCTTAAGGTCGTTTAGGAACGCAGGCCTGAGCACAATTGATCCCGTCCATGGCGGCGGAAACGATCCCTCCTGCGTATCCGGCCCCTTCTCCACAAGGGAAAAGACCTTTGATCCGTATATGTTCCAATGTCTTCGGATCTCTTGGAATGCTTACAGAAGAAGAGGTACGGGTCTCAGGAGCATGCACCACCGCTTCATTTGTAAGGTATCCTTTCATGGATGTATTGAATTCCTTAAAGCCTACTTGCAGAGACTTATGAATAAAATCAGGCAGTACGGAACCAAGATCCACAGAAACAATCCCAGGCGGATAAGAAGTCTTTGGAAGATCCGAAGAGATCTTTCCATTCACAAAGTCCTCTAAGCGCTGGGCCGGAGCAGTTTGCCGTTTGCCTCCTGCCTCCCAAGCCTTTCTCTCGATCGCCTTTTGGAATTCCATGGCTGCCAAGGGGCCATGCTTCGCAAAAGGACGAAAATCCTCAGGTCGAAGTTCTACAACTATTCCAGAATTTGCAGTCGGTCTCGCACGACGAGAAGAAGACCATCCGTTAGTCACCACTTCCCCAGGTTTTGTGGCACATGCGGCGATCACGCCTCCAGGGCACATGCAAAAAGAGTATACTCCTCTTCCATTCACTTGTCTGACAACACTATAGGGAGAAGGAGGCAGAAAAGGATTTCTCACTTCACAACTATATTGAATGGAGTCTATTAAGGATTGTTGATGTTCTACTCGAACTCCGACCGCCAAAGGCTTCAGATCAATCTCTATTCCCTTTCTATGAAGTAATTCGAAAATATCCCGGGCAGAATGTCCGGTAGCGAGTATCACCTGGTCTGCCAGAAAACGGTCTCCGTTCTTTGTGATGACCCCTCGGACCCTGTCTCCTTCTAAGATCAGATCCTCCACTCTTTGGTTAAAATGGACCTCTCCTCCGCAGGAAAGGATGGCCTCTCTGATATTCCTTACGATACCGGGAAGTTTATTCGTGCCGATATGAGGATGAGCCTCTATTAGAATATTCTTATTTGCTCCGAAGCCGACCAGAAGTTCCAGAATACGTCTTACATTCCCTCTTTTCTTGGATCTGGTATATAGTTTGCCGTCGGAATACGTTCCGGCTCCCCCTTCCCCAAAACAATAATTGGAGTCTTCGTTCACAAGATGGTGAGCGTTGATCTGTTGTAGATCCTTGGGCCTGGTCTTAACGTCCTTCCCTCTTTCTATAATGATCGGCCTTAGACCCAATTGGATCAGCTCCAAAGCGGCAAACAGGCCGGCAGGTCCGGCGCCTATTACCAGGACTTCTTTCGAATTCCGGACATTCGGAAAATCAGGGAGTCGGATCTCCTTCTCCCTGAAATCCTCTCCCAGATACACTCTGACCCTGAGATTGACGATTACTGTCCTTTGCCTTGCGTCTATGGAATGATTGACCACTTCGACATACCGGATCTCTTCGTCGGGGATCTTTTTGGATTTACTGATATAGTTCCGAAGTTGATCGGGTTGCTCCGCAATCTCCGGTAAGAGCCTCAGCTCGAGTTCTTGTATCATATTTCTCTAATACTATGGAACGAGTTGATAGAGTTGGATCAGATTTCCGCAAGCATCTTCAAAGACCGCCTCTATTCCTATATCGGACTTGGTCGGCTCGCTTCTAAAAACCACTCCGTTCTGCTTCAGTCTTTCGAATTCCTTATGGATATCCTCTGTGGAGAATACGATCACCGGAAACCCTGCATTGAACAATCCCTCTTGGTAGGTCTTAGCGAGCGGGTTGTCGTTCGGTTCAAGCAAGAGACCCGTCCCATTCGGTTCTTCGGGAGAAGCCACAATGGCAAGCTTTGCCTGAGGAAGATAGAGCCTGCTGATAAAGCCCAGTGTTTCGGTATAAAAACGAAATGCTTGGATAGGATCATGAACAAAAATGCTAGTGAGTTTGATCTTCATATAAGGATCGCCGTTTAGGAGCGGCTAGATTGGAGTATTTATAGGCTATTCTCTCTGACAAGTGATTTAAGGTCTTAGATTTATCCCTTCCAAGGACCAGATCTAGAACTACGGAAGAAGGCGCCTTCCCCACAAAAAGACGAGATTATTCCTAAAAAACGGGTTGACATTTTCTTTTATATAACCATACAGTTATATAACTTATGAATTATAGAATGAGCAGTTCCGATAGATTGGATGCCACCTTTGCCGCCCTAGCAGATCCTACAAGAAGGGCCATTCTGGCTCGTTTGGCAAAGGGAGACGCCACAGTGATGGACTTGGCAAAACCATTTTCCATGAGCCAGCCTGCGATCTCCAAGCATCTTAAAGTATTAGAACAGGCTGGATTGATCTCTCGAGGCTTAGATGCGCAAAAAAGGCCAAGACGCATAGAGGCAAAGCCATTGGGAGAGGCGAGCGAATGGTTGGAGAACTATCGCAAGTTTTGGGAAGGAAGATATCAGCAATTGGACGCTCTATTAGATGAATTAAAAGTCTCTAAACAGATCAAGACGAAGCGCGGAAAGCGCCCAAGGAGCTAAGGATGGAAACTAAAAGTGGTGTAAAAGTAGAAGCACAGGGAGAAAGAGAGATCCTAATGACGCGTGAATTCAATGCGCCTCGGGATCTGGTTTTCGAATGTCATACCAAGCCGGAATTGATCAAGCGTTGGCTCCTAGGACCTGACGGTTGGATCATGGACGTGTGCGACGTGGACTTAAGAGTTGGCGGAAAATACAGATACGTCTGGAAGAAGATCGCGGACGGAACCATGATGGGAATGGGCGGGACCTATAAGGTTGTCTCTCGCCCGGAAAGCATTCATTGCACCGAGATATTCGACGAGGCATGGTATGCCGGAGAAGCCTTAGTCCAAAGCAGTTTTACTGAGAAGAACGAAAGGACCACATTGAAAGTCACCATTCTCTATAATTCCAAAGAAACAAGGGACATGGTACTCAAATCTCCGATGGAAAGCGGGGTCGCGGCCAGTTATAATCGTTTGGAAGATCTACTTATCAGCAGCAAAGCAAAAGGTTAAAATAGGAAATACAATGAGTGAAACAAAAAGATCCAATCAAACTCTGAAGAGTGTCGGCGCACTACTCGCCGGCTTCTTTTTTATCATAGTTCTTTCCATTGGAACGGATATGATATTACATTTCACGAATGTATATCCTCCATTTGGAATCATAATGTCGGATCCTCTTTTTATATTGGCTGCTTCCTACAGATTGGCGTACGGGATCTTAGGAAGTTATATCGCGGCAAGATTAGCGCCTTCTCGTCCCATGTTCCATGCAATGATCCTAGGATCCGTTGGTCTTGTGATCAGTATAGCCGGGGCGATCATGATGGGAGACAAGGGTCCTGCTTGGTATTCCATACTGATCATACTTATCGCTCTTCCTTCCGCTTGGGCAGGAGGGATACTAGTACAAGGAAGAAGACCGAAGACTGCCTAATCCATATCATTTCTTAGGAACAGGGACGCGTTGCGCAGGATCATAGAAAAAAGTCTCCTCCGCAATTCGTTCCCCTTCCCAACGCTGGTGGGCCATTTCTTCCATATGAGTGACAGTCCCATCCTTCCATTCGAAATGAAAGATCCATCGGATCGCAACATAATCTCCGTTTACAAATACAGGACGAACACATTTCGAAACAATGGAATTTGCTCTCGCAAGAACTCTTCGTTCATTATCAAAATGTAATTTTCGACCGACTCTCGGAGGAGACAGGTTCTCTTGCATGGATGAATTCTCTGTGTAGAATTCCTCGATCGCAATATCATGCTTATTTTGTTCTACAAGCTCTATGAATTTTTCCAATGTTTCTTTGGTTGGCATAATGATCTCCGGAATATTCTTGGACCGATCCGAATAATAGATCTATTTTCCTAAAAGCAATTGGGTAGTCAATTTTTCCGAAAACTCCTTAGGCAATTCGAAATGAGGAGCATGCGCACAATTCTCAAAAATAGAGATATTCTTTTTAGGGGTTTTTATGAATTTCGTGTAACGTTCTAGGATCTCAACCGGGGTATAATAATCGTAACGACCCGAAAAGAAATAAACCGGCACCTTGATCTCAGGCGCTTGCTTGAATAGATCCATCTGAAAGAAATACGGACGGATCCGAGAAGAAGACTTCCAAATGCCGGGCAGGTATGTGATTATATCCAGCAAAGAATATTCAGGCGAATCCGACATGAGGCCCTTTAGAAAAGAAGACTCGTCTTTCGTATGCTCTCCGTGAAATAATCCGACACCTAACGCATTTAACCAATGTCTTCGATCCTGCATATAGGAATCGAAGGAGAGATCCTTGGCTTGGTCTGCGAGTTTCGGATCCTTCTTCGCATGTTCCAAAATATAATTGTAGGAGATGCGAACACCTTCTTCTCCTCGTACCACCGGTCCAATGCCGATATAGGCATGCAAATTCTCCGGGTGCCGGTTCGCATATAGAGCCCCGATGTATCCTCCCCAGGAATGCCCCATAAGAAAGACCTTAGGAGTATCGAATCTCTTCTTTAAGAAATTCACCACATCATGGGTATCGGAAACATAGTCGTCCGGAGTTAGATCAGGAAGGAAGAAAGAGAAAGACTTACCGGAGCCCCTTTGGTCCCAGTTCACGACTATAAAATCGTTCTCTAGATCCTTATAGAAGTAGCGTGCAAATCCGATCGAAGCCGCACCAGGCCCACCGTGCAAGATCAGAAGGACCGGCTTATGCGCATCCTTCCCTCTCATCAGGATCCATTGGCTTGTCCCTCCTATTTCAACTTTTTCTAAAGAAGAAACCGCTTTGGAAGATGGACCAACTTCCTGCGAGATATCTTGCGAGGTCCTGCAATCAAATGCAAGGATCGAAAAGACTAAGACGGCTTGAAAAAAGCGAAGACCTTTCATGCAATTCGATACTAGCACCGGATTTAATCTTTTCTTCTAAGTTGAGCGAGGACCATAATGATGGGAATAAGTATCTCAGGAACCAGGTATCCAATCCAAAGACTCGCAGGTTCGGGAAGACCTACGATAGAAATAGAGATAGATCTTCCTAAAGCGGCAAGAAGAATACCGAACGCAAGTAAATAGACTAACGTCTTCTGGGCTCGTATCGTGTACGCCGCCCAAAAACAGATAAGTCCGGTAGATAAGTAAATTCCCGCCATAAACCGATGCACATTGTCCAAACGAGGAGTCGTCGTCGGCTCCCCTAGATACATTTGCAAGGATCCGCCAAATATTGCGATAGCAGCTGCGAAGAATAAACAAATCTGCACAATGCGAGTGCTTATAGACATACTAGAATTCGATTGCATCGGCCGATCCTGAAGTGAAATCAACTACTTGTCAATAGCAAATCAAAAATACAAAGAAAGAGAATCGTGAAACTATAGAGGACGAGTTACACTGCCAGCCGATCGATCCGAATTATTTACGAATTAATCCGTTCATCCAACCACTCATGATCAGTAGGAATCCAAGTAAGATCAAAAAAGGAAGATGGAACCAGGCTGAGCACCACATGAGTAGTTGCCCTACACTTCTGATCGTCTGCATCTTGTAATCCATATACTTTCTTACGTAATTCCCGAAAGCCGAATCCTTCAGTCTATCTAGATCGGAAAATCGAATAACGATCAAAGTCACGACGATGGACGGAAGAAGAAAGAAAGCCAGAAACCAGAGAATGGAATGCTCCCACGCAAAATACGTGGTTAAGAACCCGGTAAAGAAATCGGTAAAAAGTTTAAAGGGATGGATCTGATGATAAAGGATCTTTTCCTTCTTTGTCATTTCCATTACTTAAGTCCGAGTAAGCCTAGATCGGATCCATCGATCAAATACGAACAGAACTCCTGCAATCAAAAGAAAGAGAATAAAGATCGCTACGATATAGATCGAAACTCCAGAATAGCCGAGATTCGTTACGTCTAGAATATTATAAGGATACCATATTAGGATCGCGCCGCGGATCAAAGTAAATGCCGCATAGGCGATGGGAAACATCGCCGCTATTACAATCCTTCGTACCGTTACTGATCCGGAAGGACCGAAAACGAACCAACCTAGGATCGCAAGAATAGGATTGATACTGTGCTCGAATATACTCGCTAAATGTGAAATAGGGCCTCTACTCGGACCGTTTGCCAAAACAAAATTGAAAACGATAGCGGTGATCGATATGTCGATCAAACCGATCAAGCGCCAGATATGGAAAGAATCAGAAGATCTACGAGGTTCCAACGCAAGAAGAAGAGTCGTTATACCTAGAATAATATTCGATTGAGTGGTAAAAAAAACGAATTGGTTGAAGAAGCTACCCCATCCAGGACCGAAAGTGCGAGTGAAACCTGCATTCGGCGGCAGAATAGATTCATGGAAGTATGAGAACCAAAGTTCTAATACTACCCCAAACAAACAACAAACGGCAGTTACGGCAAAGCATAGACGAGCAAGCTTCTGATTCAAATGATCCATATTTGTTTCCATTCTCTTCTCTATTTCAAAACAAAGGCGCTTCATAAATGCATGATCGATCACCCAATGCAAGCAATTACGAAGCCGAGAAGAACTCAATCCCTAACTTTATAGGAACATCTAGTGGGGAATAAACGAATAAAAATCGGGAAAATTTACTCAACCAAATAGTTTAATAGTTGACAAAGGGAGATCGAGAGGCATTTATTCAACTAAATGGTTGAATTAAAGAAAAGCGAAGAGCAACTGGATCGCGTGTTCGCGGCGCTTGCGGATAGCTCGAGAAGGCAGATGCTTGCTCGATTACGAAAGCGGGCCCTTACGATCTCCGAATTGGCGGAACCGTTCTCAATGTCTTTTGCAGGAGTAGCCAAGCATATCGATGTGCTTACCGCGGCAGGATTAGTGCGTAAGGTAAGAGATCCGGAAGATGGGCGCAGTTATAAACTGGAGCTACAGAACCGAACACTTACCGAAGCATCGGCATGGCTCACCTACCACCAAGAATTCTGGACCAACAAACTCGATAGACTCGAATCATTTATAGAGGAAGAAGATCATGGTACCCACAGAGATACTAAAAGTAGAAAAAAAAATTAACGCCGAACCGGCTCGATTGTTTCGCGCATGGTTAAAACCGGAAGCAGTCACAAAATGGTTTCTATCGGAAGCAGAAGTCAGCATTGAATCGGTAAAGATAGATCCGCGTCCCGGCGGAAAGTTCAAGATCAATATGCTCTTGAACGGAAAGATCCTACCTCACGAAGGCGAATATCATATTATTGAAGAACCGACAAAACTGGTCTTTACTTGGAGATCCGATGCAACCGGAGGAAAAGATACGTTAGTTACCGTTACATTCACGGAGCTAATGGACGCAGAAACGGAGAATTCCACTTCTGCCAAGCGAAAGCCTCAAACACTTGTCACTCTGATCCATGAGAATCTAGCGAACGCAGAATCGATCGAAAAACATCGCTTCGGATGGACAAGCATACTCGCCGGCCTCGCTACATGGGGAAACAAGGAATAAACCAACGTCTTTATCGGCAAAGCCGGAAGGAAAACAAAAGGAGAAGGATATACAGTATGAACGGAATATATCACAAAATTGGAATACGTGCCGGGTTTCCGGAAGTCATTAAGGCAATATCTACCCAAGCAGGGCTTGAAGGATGGTGGACAAACGAAGTAGAAGGAAAATTTCCGGACGGGATCTCGCCAGCCGGAGAGACTATCCGCTTCCATTTCGGAAAAGGAAGCTTTGACATGAAAGTCCAAGAACTCACATCGGATCGAGTGCTCTGGGAATGTACGATCGGACCGGAAGAATGGGTCGGATCCCATATAGACTTTAAACTTACGCAAAGCAAGGCTCCGGATGGAGGACCAATGACAGTTGTCTTTTTCAAACACCAAGACTGGAAGAGGGAGAACGAAATGACAGCTCATTGTAGTATGAAATGGGCAGTGTTCCTGCTAAGCTTACGATCACTTGTAGAAACCGGCAAAGGCCAACCGGCACCGAACGATATGAAGATCGACGATTGGAATTAAGCCATACTGCGAGGGTTGTCGCAAGACAACCCGAAAGCGAGATAGTCGTTCGATTAAACCCTAAGTAAACCGCGAAACCCTCTCACAGCATAATACGAAGAAGCACCGTTGTGATACAAGAAAACAGTATCATAACGACGATCACAAAAAAGAACTCCGCCTAGCTTTCTGATAGGAGAAGGCGTTTGCACCCAACTCGAGGTTTTCAGATCGAACTCCCCTAGCTTCTGCAAGTCTCTATATTGCTCTTCAGTCAAGATCTCGATGCCCATAGAAGTTGCTAGATCGACGGCGCTATTTTTAGGCTTATGTTCTTTTCTTTCCTCTAACGCTTCGCGATCATAACAAAGACTTCGGCGTCCTTTAGGAGTTTCTTCCGAGCAATCGCAAAAAATAAATTGGCCAGACTTCTTATCGAACCCGATCACATCCGGTTCGCCTCCCGTATCTTCCATTTCACTGAGAGACCGGAGCTTTTCAGGAGCTGCGGCCAACCTTGTCTGCACTTTGGACCAGTCCAGGCCTTTATGAAGATCCTTGTTCTTTTCGAAGCGATCTTTTAATATTTTGAGAAGATCTTCTTGTTGTTTTGGGGATAATTCTTTCTTAGTCGGTTTAGTTTTGCTCATACTTTAGGGTATCACTCTGTCAATAAAAGTTTTACACACTATGGATCTACAATACAAGGAATGATTTTCATACATCAATATTCTTCTTTAATTTTTCCATAAAGTAATATTTCGACACACCGAAAATGCTTTTCTACTTAAGATGAAATCGATTATATTCCCTAAAATGAGCTCAAACAAAATCACTGTTCAATCTACCATCGCGGCAGACGTCAAAAAAGTCTGGGAATATTATACGAACCCTGCGCATATCATCGGCTGGAACTTTGCCTCGGATGATTGGCAATGCCCCTGGGCTAAAAATGATATGAAGCCTGGTGGTAAGTACAGTGCGAGAATGGAAGCGAAAGACGGGAGCTTCGGTTTTGAATTCGAGGCGATTTACGATTCAATCGTAGATCAAAAAGCTTTTGCGTATACGATGTTAGACGGCAGGAAGGCAGATGTCCATTTCGAGAATAAAGGTAATGGCACTCTAGTGACCGTAACCTTCGATCCGGAACAAATGAATCCTCTCGAGATGCAAAGAGGTGGCTGGCAGGCGATATTAGACAATTTCAAGAAATATACAGAGGCGAATTAAGAGATCTATACGCAGGGAATTAAGATCATGAGAAAGGTCATTGTACTCGAATTCCTCACCCTTGATGGTGTAATCCAAGCCGGGGGTGGTCCAGAGGAAGATACCAGTGGTGGCTTCCAATATGGTGGGTGGCAAGTCCCCTATTCTGACGAGACTGTTGGATTAGTTATGAATAAGCAGATGAATGTTCCTTTTGATCTCTTATTAGGGCGCAAGACTTTTGAAATTTGGTCGCCTTACTGGCCAAAGCATGCAGACTTCTGGCCAAGCGTCATGTCGGCAACAAAGTACGTCGCCTCGAATACAATGACTTCTCATGAATGGCAACCCTCCGTATTTTTAAGCGGAGACATTGTAGAGAAGATCACCAAACTCAAACAAGGAGAAGGACCGGATCTGCATGTGTACGGAAGTGCGAATCTCGTTCAGACCCTTATGAAACATGATTTGATCGATGAATTCTGGCTAAAGATCTATCCGATAACATTGGGCAGCGGAAAGCGATTATTTGTCGAAGGCACAATCCCTGCCGCATTCAAAGTAACGGAAAGTCAGATTTCTCCGAGTGGAGTCATTATTGCGAATTACAAACGTGCAGGAGATGTTCAGACGGGAAGTTATTGATTTTTGTAATTATTTTTCTGGCCATTCCCAATCACCCGAAAGACGACCGATAAAATCATGATACGGGGATCCTTCGTATCCGGTATCAAACGGATCTATTTCATATTCTTCGAGAACTTTAAGTGTTTCAAAAATGCCAACAATCACTTCGTTTTCCAACATTCTTGCAAGGACCGATCGATCGCCTTCGGATAATCGGGCAAGCAATTGATTCATATGATATTCATCTGAGAGATCGTCGGAATCCGACTTCGCATTGCTGTTCCAAATGCCGGATCGAATACGGTTTGATCCGATTTTACCTTGCCCGGTTTTACATATGCCAACAAGCGAATCGATAATATTCCGATATTTTTGGGATTTAAGTGTCATAGGAGGTTCACCTATATTAAGACGTGCTAGTAGATTTTCAATAAGATAGTCGGTATTCTAAACAGCAAACATCACAACGGTTAGGCGAAATATATTGGCGTTCCCTGTATGAATCATTGGGCGAACTGTATTTCAGAAATGATATAAGAGAAATTAATGCAATTTCTGTTGTTTCTTCATCATCTCCAGAAGAATTTGCATCCGTTTTTCCCGGGTCTCTGGCTTCTTTGCCGTCGCTAGTCGCCAGGCAATTGCATAGGCGTTTGTCTTATTCAGAGTTTTAAAAAATTCGTATGCCTGCTCGTCTTTTATTAACATTGCTAAAAAATCAGCAGGAATTTCCATCTGGCTGGGGGAATCATAGGCCTTATCCCATCTACCGTCTTTCTTTGCGGACTCTATCTCCTTGAGTCCGGATGGTTGCATTCTCTTTTCCTTAATAAGCTGGACCGTCCGCTCTTTATTTCTCTTGGACCATATGCTTTTCGATCTGCGAGGAGTAAATTTTTGAAGCCACGATCTCTCATCATACTTTTTTTTCTGACCATCGATCCAACCAAAGCAAAGTGCTTCATCCAATGCCTCATCATAAGTAATTGTTTCCTCACCGGAATCTTTTTTAAAAATTCGGAGCCAAATACCCTTGTTAGCTATAGCATGATTTTTTGTGAGCCATTCTTTCCATTTCTTTGAGGAGACGAATGATTGGATGGGAGTCTCGAGATCTTTAGGCATACGATACCCATCCAAGTCTGGCATGGCGTATAAATCCCGGGAATTACGAATTTAGTGGCTGAAGAAAAAATAGAAAATTGTAACGTATTTCACGCTACTCTTCTTTTTCTGGAGAAGGTTCCTGTTCTAAATGATTACTTTTCTTTTCTTCATTGCGTATCTTGCGCTTCTCTAATTTTTCCTGCCTACTCGCCTTCTTTTTTAATTCGCGTTGTCTTTTTACAAACGACAAGTTATCTTTTTTAGCCATAAAGCTCTCCTATTGAAAAATTCGACTTTTGCTCTTGGAATTGCATAGGGCTTTAAAGAAGAAAGTATGAAGAATAATGTAGACTCCTCTATAAAAGTAATCGCCTTAACGAAAAAAAGAAGCCAAATGTTTTCAGATGAATCTACTTGCTGCTAACACTCGAGTATATTGAATCACACCGCGAGATATACTAGAGCAAGAAGATTCTTTATAGAAATTGTAAATGTAGATAGACTACCAGCGATCGCGCTGAAACTTCCTATTGTTATTGTTATTCCTATTGCGGTCGGATCTTGGTTTATCCTCTGCAACGGAGACTACGATATTGCGTCCGTCTAAATCCTTACCATTGAGTTCCGAAAGCGCTGATTTCGCAGAATGCTGATCCACGAAGGTAACAAAGCCGAATCCTCTCGATCTTCCGGTCTCACGATCGACTACTATATTCGCTTCTTGGATCGCGCCATGAGTTTCAAACACTTGGCGTAAAGTGAGATCGGTGGTTGACCAGCTAAGGCCGCCTACAAACAATTTGGATGACATGAATTTTATCCTCGTTCCATACAGAGATGATATGAACAATCCGTATGATAAATTAATTTAGATCAGTACGGGCTATGCAGTGAAAACAGAACGAGTAAAGAACTTTAATGCCATGATACTCGTAGAGTCAATATCCTACAAGAAAGATTTGACACTAACTTAAGAAAATAGATCACCATCGCGAAACGTTTAATCTCGCTTCCGTTCGGGAAGTTTGTGATCCATCGCAATGTTTCTCTTAATGATAGCTAATTTGCGCGAGCGAGCGCTGCGGAAAAGTGGAGAATAAAATGTGGTGGAGGCCCGGCCCAAGCGAGAGTGCAAAGTAAAGACAGGGGGCGGCAACGATTTCCTTTATTCTTTACAATATTCCACTTCGGCAATGTTCGTATTTTTAAAAAAATTTCTCCATTCAGTTTCCGAATATCTTCGAATCTTATAAAGTGAAGTTTCTGAATTGAGAATAATTTCGATTAGATGTACTAACTTATCGATATTAATTTTTTTATTGAATAAACTATCTACTAAATTAGTTATTAAGCTGTCTCTCTTATAAATCATGATTCCAAATAGTTTATCGCTAACATTTAAACATCTTATGATGAAAACAAAATAGTTGTTCTGACATTTAAAATTAAATACAAATCCCCAATCTGTAAAGCTAGGAAGTTCGGGATTTAATGAATTATCATTAAAATGGTCGTACAATCTTTCGCCCAGGATTCGCTCTTCATTACAATATCCATTATTAACGTGTAAAATAGGAAATTCATCTGTTTCAAAAGTCCAATAAAAATTTTCTACTTTCATTATCGTATCCTAATCATCTAAAATAGAAATCATACAATTTTTATATGTTACGGGCAGCGATTTTTTATAAAATGTTGGTCTGGCTTGCGCCCGACGACTAAGGGTTGGCGCGCTGAGCGTCAGCGAAGACAGGCGCGAGAATTGCCATGCAATTCAAGTGACTGAGCCAATGTGCCGCAGGCCGAGCGAGAGTTGCGAAGCAATCTCGAAGCGAAGCGGAAGCACCGATAGTTATAAGCTGGGCTGGCTTAATTCTTAAATAAATTTGTTAGATATTTGCCTTTTAGAGTTTTATATATAGAAAAGTCGGAATCTATACTAATAATATTATAAATCCCTTCCCTTTCGGCGATGCACATTAATGACGCATCTGCTAAATCCATTGGCAAATCTGAATATTTTTGCATCCGACTCTTAATATATTTTAGATCATCCAATGTTACATCTAAAATTTGCACACTCTCACGTTCTATCCATTCTAAGAAATCGGATTGAGCATCGATTGAAAAGGAGAGTAAGTAGATGACTTCAGTTATTACTGGCCAAGTCGTAAATAAAGAACCTTTAAACCCTTTTAGAAACTTAAAGACTGATTTATGATAATCATCAGATGAATTGAATAATGCTATAATCGGACCAGAATCAACGAGCGCGGCGTTTTTCATTCTTGTCCTTTAATATTTTATTTAAGGTAACTTTTCTATTCTCGGCTAATTTCTTGTCATTGGCTGAATGTTTACCGAATAAATCTTCCCCTAACTCAAAGGGAGTTTTACTTGAACTATGATTCTTTATATATTCAAGAATTGACTCTTTTACAATTTCAGAGCGACTTTTCCCCTCAGATTTTGCAAACGAGTCCAACTTTCTCTCTAATTCCGGCGGTATTCTTAAACTGATCACAAATAGAATGTATCACAATTTGGTATTACATACAAGAACTTTATACAATTATTCTTAAAAAGTTGATTTTGCCAGCCTGGCGTCTAACGACCAAGGTGTTCCGACGTTTGCGTGCTGAGCTTTAGCGAAGACAGGCGCGAGAATTGCTCTGCAATTCGAGTGACTGCGCCAATGTGCCGAAGGCCAAGCGAGAGTGCGCAAGCATCTCGAAGCGCTGCGGAAGCACCGATAGTTATGCGTAGTCGTGCGCAAAATAGATTTATAAAATCTCAACCGATGATATATTATCCATTTTCCAAATACTACCCTTTCTATATAGATCACCTTTTACACGAATTGTCTTACCTGCTCCGTGAGCTTCATAAGCTTGAAGGTATTGATTTTTATTTAGCTCTAGCTTTACATCAACCGAATGATCTTCATATTTATACTTTATAACGGCAGAGCGAGGAATCTCGATATCACTCAAAGGCTCGATCACAGAATGCAGAGTCGTAATTTTTCCAATTATAGTTTCTTGAAATGGAGCAATTTTTTTTAGTTCGTCAGAAGCGTATTTTGCGAGTTCAATTTCTTTTGGGCCTATTTCAATCCACCGTATTTTAGAAAGACCTGGCGAAGGATTAATTTGATAACTCCAATCAATTTCAAAGGAAAGTAAGTTTTTCTGCTCATTACTCATTTCGACTAAAGCGTCACACATTCTGGCATTAAAACCAATCGTAAAATTATCAACAAACATCGCCGCATTGTCTTCAATAACAGCTTCTTTCATTATAGATAATCCTCTGACTATTCGTTCCATAACCCTACGCTCATAGGGGGGCTCAACTTCACCTGTATACAAACTTAATTGACTATAATCGGACAATAGTGGAGAAGAAATTGTAAAACCGAAACTCCCTTCAAAAGTATGACCAAATCTACAGTTCCTTACATGTTTTTCTGCAAGGCTTATAGCTTTATCGAAATGTGGTTTACTAGTATATTCAGAACAAGCCCCCCATAAAAATAAACCTTTGAGGCCTTTAACTTCATTTACTGCTACATCAAGCGGAATAGTATTATTTTCAGTAAGGCTACTCATCACCTTCATACGTAATAGATCATGAGAAACTAAAGCAATTCTACTAAGGATAGTTTCAATTGATTCAGAATATATATTTGATAATGTATTTAAAAGGTCGTTAATTCGCTCATAATAATCGATATAACTATCTGATGAAGGAACCACGATTTGCAATGGATTTCCTCTGTCAGAAACAGGCCCATAAAACAGCAAACGCCTTGAATCAGCAAACTCCCCCAATTTCCATCCTTTATTTTCAAGAAATCGAGTAAGATCCGTTAAAGTAATCTTTGACAATTCTCGTTCTGAGAGTTGCATCTTCATAACTCATCTCTCATTGCGGAACTCAAAATCTCTGGGATTGCATCAGGTGTAAATGTATTGGAACGAGGTACTCTAATTCGAATTGTATGAGTATTTTCAGTGGGATTTCCAGAAAGATACATCCAGTAACAACATTTTCTTAGTTCCAATTTTTCTTCATTCAATAAAACCCAATTTGCAGAATCTCGCGGTAGACATAAGAGCACCAGTAGACACGGATATGCGCCATTTTGACTTCTATAAATTAATTTATTATAAGCAGGAGCCTCCATATCATAAATTATATGCGTGTCATCTATTGACCAGTTTATTGTAGATTTCAACTGACAATCTAGTACTGCACCCATGTCAATTTGTTGTCCGTTAAAGAAGTCGATTTTTCTAATCGAAATATCAACCCCATAATCCCGCTGAATTATATCATAAGTGTGCCCGGCTTTTGAAACTACGGCACTAACATATGAAACCGAAAGAGCTTCTTCTATTGCTTGTATCTTTATTGACATATTAATTTAGTATTTCGCACGATTGCGCATAACGACCAAGGCTTGACGACGTTTCGCGAGTGCGTAAGCACTTGGCGCGAGTTTTGCTCAGCAAAACGAGTGACAAAGCGAAATGTGGCATAGCCCAAGCGAGAGTTGCGAAGCAATCTCGAAGCGCAGCGTCAGAGCCGAAAGTTAGACGACGTTGCAACCTAGTCGTCCAAGGGATTTAACGTATCTAATAAGCGATTGTAAGCAACTGGGCTAATTCGCAAAAGATCCTCAGGAGTACTCTTTGAGTATTCCTTTTGCACTTCAGCATCAAAATTTTTGGCTTTCTCAGAAAGCGAGACATCAATAAATTTAAGTCCTTCTGTTAACTTATTACTTAATATTATTTTTTTATAGCCAACTCGTTCTTTGAATTCTTTATGCAACCAATCATTAATGACGGTATGATTTTCATATGAAATACCGAAATCTGAATCCCGTGAAACTATAATGACATCTGCAGATTTCTCTTTGGCACAATATATAATCCACTCCCAATTTATAGCATCACCTAATGATATTTCAGAATCCTTTCGAGGAGGAAACCCTAACGCAAATCTCTTTCTTGCTAATTTACGGACTGTATATTTTAGTTTATTACCACGATTTAGATTCAAATCCGATTGGTACTCGAAAATTTTATTCATTCCTGTAAAAACGGAATCTTTGGAAGATGGGGCAACTAGAATGTCCATAATTCTTTTTTTTAAATTCTGAATCTGCTTTTTACTTTGCTCCCTTGTTTTATTTAGCACTCGAGAAGGATCAGAATCTTCCATAATAGGAGGAATGATTAGGCCATCCCAATTCGGACTTTTAATCGATTTGATTGTTTCAAGTATTGCTTTTTGCCTATTTTTCTTAAATTCCATCTCGACTTGCTCAGTCAAAATAAGCTTATCTTTACTTTGAATAAGCTTGTTAATTAGTTCTTTGCTAACCTTACTATCTCGAACTCGATAGAAGTCTAAAAGAATATTTGTATCTACAAAAAGTAATTTTGGTTTTATATTCTGTGTCATGGCTTTATTTCTTGCAATTGCGTCTAACGACCAAGGCTTGACGACGTTTCGCGAGTGCGCAAGCACTTGGCGCGAGCCTTGCTCTGCAAGGCGAGTGACAAAGCGAAATGTGCCGAAGGCCAAGCGAAGGTTGCGAAGCAATCCTGAAGCGCTGCGTCAGAGCCGATAGTTAGGCGTCGTCCAATTATTCAAGAATAGTCGAAATTATTTTAAAAGACATTGTTCATTATACTGTCTAAAGTTTGTTTGAACATCCTTGTGACTCTGAAAATATCTTTTCTTATCCTCTAAATCCGGTGTCCAACCGTATTCCAACATACTAGGAGGACCACCACCCTCACATGCTTCACCACAATCGCAGTCTGGATAATTCGGCTTCTTTGAACAATTTGCTTTAGCAATTTCAGCTCTACAAATCTTATAACAGCAAGATTGAGCCTTTTCGATAGAAATATAGAGTTTATTTTTAAACTCAAAAGGTTTCAAAAACGCACTAAAAATAAATCCTACCTTATTCTGATAATTAACTTTTACCCATCTGTCATCTATACCAGTAATGTTTTCCCATTTCGATTCATATTGAAGAATAAGCAATTCATCTTCATTATTTAAAATATGGATTACTTTTGATTTTACGGAGGGCTTTTCACGTAAATTAACATTCGTACCATTTATCAGAAATCTTTCTTCCGCAGATAGTGGAACCGTAAAGATTATTAAACAAACCGAAAAGCATATTCCAAGCATAAATAAATTCTTAATTGGATGACGCCTAACGACCAAGGTGTTCCGACGTTTGCAATGGCGCGAGGCTTGCTATGCAAGACGAGTGACAGACGCAAATGTGGCGAAGCCCGAGCGAGAGTTGCGAAGCAAGCTCGAAGCGGAGCGGAAGCACCGAAAGTTATGCGAAGTTTTACTTTTCTTCTATCGCTTCTTTTATGTATAGCTTATACATATTGAGGCCCATGCTGCCGAGCTCGAATTTTGACAAGTCGCCCGCTGGACGATATATTATATTCTCATTTATGAAATAATTTTTTATAGTACTTGGAATTTTAGAAATATCAATGGGAGTTCCAAGCGAATATGAATCGAACACTTCTTTCAGTCTCATATACACGTCCTCTTTTCTTTTTATCTCCTCCAATAAAGTTTTTTCAATTGGCTCTCGAACAATAAATGTCCGCAAATGTGCTATTTCTTCATTTAAAGACTTAATCTCAGTATCTTTATCATTTAAGATATCTGCCGCTTTGCGAAATTGTTGTTCAACTTCATATTTAATTTCTGCAGATTCCTTCAAAGTTAACAACTCACTACCTTCTATTTCATCTTTAATTTTTTTCTTCCAAACATCATATCTTAACCACAACCAATAGGTAGAGTTTGAGAATAATGGATATAATAATAATATGGCTATAGTGGAAATGATCGGTTTAACAAATACATTACACGCGTTGCTACCGAAATATTTTATATAGAATATTTTATCCAAAACTGAAATATCATCAGATGAGAAAAAGAATAGAATAAATATCTCCCAATTCCAGAGACACCAGGAGATAATAAACGTACCCGCCAAGGGACTTACTGCTCGTTCTGATAATACCTTCTGGACTGAATTTTTAATTTCCTCAAACATATCTTTCTTTAGCTTCTATTTTGTAAAATTTCGCATAACGACCAAGGTGTTCCGACGTTTGCAATGGCACGAGTTTGCTCTGCAAACGAAGTGACAGAAGCAAATGTGGCGAAGCCCAAGCGAGAGTTGCGTAAGCAAGCTCGAAGCGAAGCGGAAGCACCGATAGTTAGCCGACGTGCTTGCCTTTACTTGAATAGATCTCTTTCTTATCTAATACTTTGAGAACCTTTTTATCTAATGTCCAAAGTTGAAGTTTTTTACTTCTAACTTCATTAATAAGAACTGAATCAATTAATCCAATTCCCTTATCAATATGCTTGTTTTCAAATGAAAGCTTGCCCGCTAACAAAAAGCTACCTTCTGAAGTTAAGGTATTTAAATTTTCCCAATATTCTAGAATAAAAGATACTTCGTTCTTATTTTTGCATCCTTGAAGCAATTCACCAAAAACAACTTCATGAACTATTACTTCGGATGACTCGATTAACTCTTTAAGTTCATTGAAATAAGGTTCATTGCCTCTAAAGAATTCAATCCAAACAGACGTATCTACGAGAATCATCTGTTACGATTCAGATTTCGGATATTTTCCCCAGAAAAGCCTTCCTGGAACGAAAGTGGTGATTTATGTAGCTTAGCATTCAAATTCCTTATTTTGGCCTGTTTTAACCACTCTGAGAGGGCTTTCTGGAGTGAATCAGTTATGTTTTTCCCGCCAGAATATTTTTGGACCTCTGCAATTAGATCATCTGGCAATATCGCAGTCACTTTCATACGATATAATATACGATATTAGTTCGTATTTTCAAGCTTTTAATTAGAAATTCTGGAATAATCTTAAAAACTTCTCTTTCTCAAATTCATATTCTTAAAGAAAGATTTGGCAAGCATGTTCGGCTAACGACCAAGGTGCTCCGACGTTCGCAACGGCACGAGTTTGCTTTGCAAATGAAGTGACGGAAGCGAATGTGGCGTAGCCCAAGCGAGAGTCGCGCAGCGATCTCGAAGCGAAGCGAAAAGTCGGAAGTTAGGCGGCGTGACTACCCGAACACGATAAGATTGAACCAAACTAAATTAATCAGTCAAATTCAATACAGTAGAATTCTACTATTTCTAAATATTCCCATCCGCTTCAAATCGCACGTATTGTTGCTCGTTCAAAGAAAGTCCTCGTTGAACAGATAAATGCTTCTACATGCACTAGTGGCGCAAAAGAAAAATAGCGCGATGAAGTGGATGCTAAGACGAAGAATTTCACATAATTAGTAAAAAGAGGATCCTTATAAACTTCCGAGTTTCATATCCTTAAAATCAATAAAACATTTGGTAGTCATGTAGCCTAACGACCAAGGCTTGACGACGTTTCGCGAGTGCGCAAGCACTTGGCAAGAGCCTTGCCCTGCAAGGCGAGTGACAAAGCGAAATGTGCCGGAGGCCAAGCGAGGGTTGCGAAGCAATCCCGAAGCGAAGCGTCAGAGCCGATAGTTAGCCGCCTGTTTTGGTTTCTTGAAAAATATTATACTTCTAATTTTGAAGAACCTAATTCTTTCATTATATCTAACAAAATCGCAGCAATATAATAAATTAATGCGATTAAAGAAAGATACTTAAGAATGATGAGGAGAAATAATGGTAGTTTTATTACAAAGGAAATTAAAGGAAGAAAGAAACCAAAAAGCATCAGCCTCATTAATTTCTTATTAATTTTAATCACAAATTCATTCGTAAAATCATGAACATAAGGAAGTAAATTAATCATCTTTTGCGATATTTCCTCCCCTTCGACAATTAGATCTATCCATGCATCAATATATTTAAAGTTCTTTGCTCTTCTTTTTTTCTCCGGAATTTCAGATACTGCATATTCTAGCAATTCTGTATTTGAAGTAACCGGGAATTCACTCATGCTCGTTTCTTCTGGACATCCAAATTCTAAGCTCAACCCATAGAATGCGTTCCCATCATATAGCCTATTAAGTGCTCCTCTCGCATAATCACGGAGCTCATATAAATCGACAGGCTCAATTAGCTTTCGATTAATTTCAAAATTTTCTATTCCTAAGTATTTGCTCCCAGCAACAAACAAGTCATTCATAAATATTTTTGCTTGAACATTTTCTTCTCTCGGATTTTCTTTCGAAAAAAGTGCTTCTATAAAATTTTCCCTACTTTTTCGCTCACCCCAAGTCTTTGCAGAAGGATATTTCCGAATAAGCATATCATATAGATTCCAAATTATCTTCGAACAAAGTTTCAACTCACTTTGTAGCGATATAAATTTCTGAAATTTTTCCCGTCTCAATTTCTTAATGTCAAAATGATAATTTAGAAGAAACCCGATAGCTAACGGGAAAATAATCGAAATGCATCTGAGAATAGTTTCGTTAAAGCTTTTAAGTGAAGAGTAGTCTGATATAAATATCTTGGATAAGAAATCGAGCACGCACATATAAATAAACAGAAGTTATTCTAAGTCAAAAAAGCCATAACCAAAATGGCGGCTAACGACCAAGGCTTGACGACGTTCGCAACGGCACGAACTTGCGTAAGCAAGTGCAGTGACGGACGCGAATGTGGCGTAGCCCAAGCGAGGGTTGCGAAGCAATCCCGAAGCGAAGCGTCAGAGCCGATAGTTAGGCGATGCGACCGCACCTACTTGTAACTATCTTTTCTTTGATCTACATCGACAAAAATTACTAATAGTTCGTTATCTTTAATCAAATAGAACAAGCGATACTTACCAATACGATATCTATAAAGACCATCAAACTCCCCTTTCAGTTTTTTGATATTCGGTCCAAAAAATGGATTCTTCTTAAGTATTGGATAAACATAATCCGCTAATTTCTTCTGAAGATGGGAAAATTGACGTTCTTTAAGTTTACTTTGAAATTGTTCAGTCTCCGCTATTTTATATTCAACGGACAACTTTATATTTTCCCTGAGCTACTTCTTTAAGTCCTTTTTTCAAAGACGAAATAAGATGTTTATCGGAAAGAATTTCATCCATCTCTTCATCTGAAGCATAAAATTCATTTGTAAGATATTGGATGGCAGCATTTTCCACAAAGTTTGAAATAGTGCGTCTTTCGCCTTCGGCGGCTTTCTTAAATATATCGTAAATCGGATCTTCAATACGCAATGTAATTGTCTTAGACATACTCATTAGACCTGCATTTTTATTCAAAATACAGCATTATAATTCAGATGTCAAATTGCTTTTTTGAGATTTTCGAAATTAAGTTCGTAAATAAGTCTTCTTTTAAAAAAGAATTTTGCGGTCGTTTCGCTTAACGACCGAGGCTTGGCGACGTTGGCGTGCTGAGCGTCAGCGAAGACAGGCATGAGAATTGCTCTGCAATTCGAGTGACTGAGCTAGTGTGGCGCAGCCCAAGCGAGAGTTGCGTAGCAAGCTCGAAGCGACCCGACAAGTCGAAAGTTAGGCGGCGTGACTACCCGGACACAAAAAGATTGAACCAAACCAAATTAATCAGTCAAATTCAATACAATAGAATTCTACTCTTTCCGAACATTCCATCCGCTTCAAATCGCGCGAATTGTTACTTCTTAGGAAAGAGTCCATTTTGAACGAAAGAATGCTTCTACATGCATTAGAGGCACAAAAGAAGAATAGCGCGATGAAGTGGATGCTAAGACGAAGAATTCCATATAATTTATAAAGAAGGATCCTCAAGAACTTCCGAGTTTCAAATCCTTAAAATCAATAAAACATTTGGTAGTCATGTAGCCTAACGACCAAGGTGTTCCGACGTTTGCGATGGCACGAGTTTGCTCTGCAAACGAAGTGACGGAAGCAAATGTGGCGAAGCCCAAGCGAGAGTTGCGAAGCAAGCTCGAAGCGCCGCGGAAGCACCGAAAGTTAGACGCCGTTTTGAATTTTCTCTAACTATTTTTTTAAAGATAATAGTCGCTCTTTTAAAGCTTCCCTCATTTCAGTAATACCTTGCTTATTGGGAAGGTACTTTAAGACTCGATGGTGACGCAAATCAAACGGAACATCTTCCAAAGATTGAGATATTGGAACAACGGTGCGACCTAGTGTATGTGCAATACCTGTCTCATACATTACGTTAGAATTCTTTTTTGAAAAGTCCACAATAACGATAGAACTATTATAAAGGAGGTTAAATATATCTTGAATAACCTTTGTTTCTTGCCATATATTATCCGCACGCAAACACTTTAAGCCTACTTCAGAACAGGTACTCTTAATGGCTTTATATACATCATTAAAGGATGAGTCAAAAGGCATCATCACTGCAACTAAATCAGATTGTGGAGAATTACTTGGTATAGTAAATTCTTTTGGTTGTATAAATATGCTTTCCGCCTGTTTGATATCAAAATTCTTCATTCTGTCAAATAGCTCCTTTGAAATGATTTTCTTTCGGAACAAAACCCCCAGAAGATCGACATCTTTGATTGCCCAATGAGTTCTATTAAATTCATAGTTCGAAATGTCCAGATCATCACTTAGCTTTTGCAAAGTAGTAAATGTAATCGGCGACACTTCATCAATAAATTCATATTGAATTACGATACCGCTCGATAATCGGCTAATATTCTTTATAAAAGAAAGTTTAGCTTTCCCTTCAACCCCCTTCTCATATGCCAAAAGAGTTGGAATAGATTTCAACTTTTCTAAAGTATGAAATTCAAGAGATTTGAATTCTTTAATAATTCCAGTATGGGTATATTCCAGAAAACGATCTTCAGAAATTTCATATCTTAACCGATTCCACGCTTTTGGATCTGCTGTGATAATTAAATTGTACATTGTTTCATTTCAAAATGGCGTCTAACGACCGAGGCTTGGCGACGTTGGCGCGCTGAGCAAAGCGAAGACAGGCATGAGAATTGCCACGCAATTCGAATGACTGAGCCAATGTGCCGAAGGCCGAGCAAGGGTCGCAAAGCGATCCCGAAGCGATGCGACAAGTCGGAAGTTAGGCGGCGTGACTACCCGGACACAATAAGATTGAACTAAACCAGGTTATTCAATCAAATTCAATACAATCTAATCAAACTCTTTCTAAAAATTCCCATCCGCTTCAAATCGCGCGCATTGTTGCTTGTTTAAAGAAGGTCCTCGTTGAACAGATAAATGCTTCTACATGCACTAAAGGTACAAAAGAAGAAAAACGCGATGAAGTGGATGCTATTACAAAAACTTTCGAATAATTAGTAAGAAAGGATCCTTAAAACTTCCGAGTTTCAAACCCTTTAAAGCAATAAAAGATTTGGTAGTCATGTAGCATAACGACCAAGGTGTTCCGACGTTTGCGATGGCACGAGTTTGCATATGCAAACGAAGTGACAGAAGCAAATGTGGCGTAGCCCAAGCGAGAGTTGCGTAAGCAAGCTCGAAGCGAAGCGGAAGCACCGATAGTTAGCCGCAGTCTTAGCCTATATAGATATTATTTTAGCTTCTTCCATTGACTTTGGAAGGATGTATCTTTTTGCCTTTGGATGCAGGTAAAAGATATGCCTAAGTTGACGCATTGAATTATATACATCAGATATTATTTCTTTTTGCTTTTCTATTAAAGCCAAATCATAGTAGTTTTCATTAATCTTGTGGGCTGGAATCTGTCTCTCTTTTCTGACTTTCTTTAATGGCAAAATAATTTCAGCAATTGAGCCATCTTCTTCGATCACAAACATCGAAGTTAACCATTCTTCTAGTAACACTAATGTTCCCTTATCTTTTTTAATATAAATGCCCTTTTCTTCTTTTATATCAAACAAATCAATTTTATCATTAAAGAAGGATTTATTTATATTTTCCGATATCATTTTATCAAGGAGAAGAATGAAGTCATAGTAGTTCTTTGTAGTAGGTGTAAAGAAAAAGGTAAATTCTTTTGGCTTTTTTTCATTTTCAAATGATTCATAGAATAGATTGATATTAAATATTAAAAATGAAAGTTCGTTGAGGCACTTAAGCTCTATTAAAAAGGCTGAAAATATTGAATACGAAGATGTCCAAGCCCCCTCTATTGTACTTTGGTAGTATTCGCTCAGAATCGTACATTTTTGATGCCGTTCCTTTCCTTTCCAATAGACTTGATGTTCTCCGGTTAGATTATGCAAATATCGCAAATAAACGACGACAACCCGATTCATCTGATCATCAAAGCCAATTCCAAAAGATTTGATGAGAACATTGTCTTCCTTTCTTACTAACGGATTATAGAATTCATCGTATTTGCAAGAGATGTTTCCAGAATAATCTCCAAAATCAAAATTGAATCTCGGATCATTGTAATATCTATCTAAAACATCAATATCAAAGAATAAAGGTTTTAACTGCGGCTGTCCGTAAGCCAGTTGCATTGAATAGCATGAATATCCAAATTCACTCAGACTTCGATCTGACTTAAGCTTGCTCTGTGAGGGGTAAAGGCAGATCGGATATTCAGTATTTTCATAAATAATCGTTATATCTTCCTGGTTTTGATATTCGATCTTAATATCCCGCGCATTGTCCAAAACCTCTAATTGAGCTTCTATAGGGTAATGATGAAAACTTATAATATTCGGATTTGTGCTCGATTGTATTATTACCTTATCTTCCTTAATGAGATCTTTTAAGATATCAATCGAGAGTTTATAATCAATATTAAACTCTTCACTAATTTGCCGTAGAGGCATGCCATTAAAGTCACTCGAATTAGTGAAATAGTCGAAAATGCGTTTTTCAATGTTTTCTTTCATATTACGGATCAAATTTAAGATTGCGGCTAACGACCAAGGTGTTCCGACGTTTTGCGAGTGCGAAGCACTTGGCACGAGGCTTGCCATGTAAGACGAGTGATAAAGCAAAATGTGCCGAAGGCCGAGCAAGGGTTGCGAAGCAAGCCCGCAGCGACGCGGAAGCACCGAAAGTTAGGCGAAGTCGCTTTTTTTAAAGTAGTCCAGAATATTCGATAGCAGTTTTTGAGTCATTATTACAACGACTCAATTTAATGAATTCATTCCTTTTTATCTTTGTTCTTATTGACAAGTTGTTTGAGCACCTTGTTTAATTTCTCTTGTTTCTCTTCTTTGGTGGGAAATCGATTAAAGTAAGGAAGAAAGAATAAAGCACGAAAAAGAAAATATAAAGAGAGAAAGTAACCTATTGAAGAGATTATCTCGAGTATATTTGACAGAAGCAAGGAAATAGATATGGCTATTAAGGCTTTTATTAAATAATGAAGTCCGCCATAAAGACAAACGAGAAAAGAAGTATGTCTTTCTTCCCCATCATAGAGTTCAGCCATCAATGAAAATGCATTCGCGATTTCCTTTTCCTTTCCAAACTGATTTAAAAATTTAATAACCTTTTGGCCAATTACGAAAATAATCCAAAATAATGCAGAGCCTAAAGCTCCTTGTACGATAACTGGAAAATTGGCTATTTCTTTAATTATTTCCATTTCAACTCCAATTTAAATTCTTTTGCTAGAATATTTTTGAAAGCGATTTCGCCTAACGACCAAGGTGTTCCGACGTTTGCGATGGCACGAGGTTGCTCTGCAAGCGAAGTGACAGAAGCAAATGTGGCGTAGCCCAAGCGAGAGTCGCGCAGCGATCTCGAAGCGAAGCGTCAGAGCCAAGTTATGCGTAGTGCACATTTCTTTAGTTTGGTTTTTCGCCTTTCGTATTACGCCCTTTTTCTATTCGAGAAGGAAGAACAAAGAGAAATTCGGCTAATGCCAAAGCAAATTCTATACATTTTTTTGCTTCTTCTTCATTTGGTAGTTCTTGTTCCTCATCTGAATGTCGCTCTTCATTGGAATGTAGCCTAATTTCGTGAGCCCAATTAGCCATTTCTTTAGTAATTAAATGATCTTTGGCAGCTTGATCAATTCGGGAGTATAACGAGCCATCTTTGTATTCCTTACTCTTAAGCATCGCATCTACACTACTTGCTGATAAAACGATAGACCCAGAAGGAGCGACAATACTGTCGATTGCTTGCTTTAGATATTCTTTTGCTCTAACTGGAATAAAATCCGAAAGAGTTAAGGAATTATCTGGATAAATTGCCTCTATGAATGTTTTCTCATTAGGAGTCCGAACGCCTGTACGACCTTCACCAAGCACTATTCCACCGCAACGAGAACATTGATAGTTCACCCAGTCACGTCGAATCCTGTGATCAGAAGATATAGTTTGATAGAGATTTATTCTTTGCAAATTTGGCTTATTAATATTGCAATGTGGACATCTTTCTAAATCTAGATTTGCTAACATCTGATGCATATAAAATTCCTTTTTTAGAACTGCATTTTCATGTGCATTACGCCTAATGACCAAGGCTTGACGACGTTTCGCGTGTGCGTAAGCACTTGGCGCGAGACTTGCCCGGCAAGGCGAGTGACAAAGCAAAATGCGGCGGAGCCCGAAGCAAGGGTCGCAAAAGCGACCCTGAAGCGCCGCGACAATTTTTAGTTAGTATTGCTTCTTGATTTCAGAGCTGTAGCCGCTGATTCAATAATCTCATTGAGGCTGTCTTTTATTTGGTTTTCTGAGAGCTTAGAATTGCCAGTAAGTAATTTTCTGGTTTTTATTTTTGTTACGAATCCAATTTTGCCTGCTAGCAAAAGAATATTCTTTTCCAATCCGTCTATATTGTCTTGAAATTTACTAGAGGTCAGTAGGTTAAGTAATTCGCTTATCTTACCCCAATTTGCGCTTTTCAACATTTCTTTATATCTATTTTGCAAAAGTGTTAAATAGTCCAATGCGAAAACCTGAATTTCTAACTCAAAAGCGAGGAGCGGGTCGTCCTCCGCAATTTTCGATAGATTATCTAAAAATAATTCATCTTCAAATTCTTCATTACTTAGGAACATAGAATCAGCTATCTCACTAAATAATCCTATTGAAGTTTTTACTGAAAGCAGCACATCAGGCGATAGTCCCGGAAATCGCTTGATCAACTCATCAACGTAAATTTCTAATGAAAGGGTTTTCCTCTGAAACCTAATGATATCCGCCCACACTTCTATTAAGTAAAGCAATGCTTTTCGAAGAGCCCTTTTCCTAGACTGTCTATCAAAGAAAAAATCTTTCATGCCCCCCAGGATAATGCCTATGGTAAGAGTAATTAAAGTTTGAAAAAAGGTAGTTTCCATTTGAATTGCAAAATAATGTTTACTGGCAATGGCTTAAACGTCCTTCTGCAAGAATTTGCTCATTGAACCTTAGCATAATTGCTAAGCTCATGTCAGACCGTACGTTGTTTTTTAGTATATTTTGTTCCTTTAGTTGGGCCACGTTTGACGATATGATATTTCATTCCTTTGCGTTGTCCGGATGTCCGGATTTTATTATTTATCAAAGGTGAAATTAAAATTTGAGCGACCCTCTGCTCTACTCCCATTGATTGAGCAATTTCTTTAATATTTAGACCCTCTGTTTGGCCCGCTAAAAATTTCAATAGATCTTCTCTCTTTGAGTCCAGATAACTATCAATGGAACTGTTTTCTCGCTTTGGATACAGTTGCTCTAAAAGTATGGTCAATTTATCTTCAAAATCTGAAAACGAAGAATATTGAATCCTATCGATTCCCCTTAAATCCGAAGGCACCTCTTTCATTTCGGTTTTATCCGGGTCTAATGCAATATACCAATTCGAACTTGCCCCCATTGCAAATCCTAACTCTAGAGTAACATTCGGATTCCAACCGGAAATATCAAAGATTGAGTAGTCGGCTCCTTTAATGTAGCTAATAATTTTCTGCATGATGTGCATATTGGTTATCTTTTCATCCGCAAATATAAACCTAACTTTATATATTGATTCAAGATTTGAAAATATCTTTCTGTAGTCTCGTTTGGCATAGAGTCTATAAGAGTATGCTACAAATATTTGCTTACTCATGCCTTGATCTTTTTTTTGCATATGCCTTCCCACTCCCTTAACAACCTTTAATTCTTTCTTCCACCTTACTCACGGCTCTTCAGAATCAAGAGCGTAAACACTATTAGCAACTCGCATGATTCACTTACCGTAAGCAAAGACCTTAACACTACAACTTGGTGTAACATCAAACAAGGAAACCTCGTCAAAGACGATTACAGACTCGGTGGTTTGATGAGGTTCCATATCGATCATTTCTGATTTCGTCCACTGCTCATCCCCCTGTTGAATTGCAGCTTCAATAACCACTTTTCCGGACCCGCCTGTATTCCTTACATTTGTAACTACACGTACGCTATATTCTAAATTACCTACACTTGTCGATTTATCATCGCAACTCCTACTCACCAGTACCGGATTCGGAGGGAGGATCCTATTGGCTATCGAGCTCCAATAGCCGCCGTAATAAAAATAGCCGATCACTAAACCTAAACCTGTGAGGAAAATACTAAGATTTCTGAGCGGATCATAGAAATATTGAAAGATCTTAAGAAACAATTCGCAGAGTAAAAGAATGAACTGCGTTGCGAGACTCAAGATTTCATTCGACTTTATGAAACTTTTGATTTTTTCATTTGGCGAATTCATATGTTTCCCAAGATCATAGTGTCAAACGTTCTTCGAAGACCCTTTTCATACACTTTGAGTCTCGATCGGAAAGCCAGCCACATCCCTTTCTCTCTTCGTTTCCGATCACGACCCGTCTGCAAAGCGGACAAAGCTCCATTTGCTTCTCGCGCATGATATCTCCTAGGAGGCTATAATCGCTAATCTCATTTTTCTTCGGGTTTAAGACCTCATATACACTTAATATGCGATGTTTAGAGGTATCGATTTCGATGGTAATGATGCCGAGCCCATTATCCCTGCAGATCTCATAATAGGTATCAAACCTCGCCTCATCGTGGAAAAGCCTCGTGTCAAACATCGGGATCACTATGTAGACGTAGTCGGATGTCGTCTTATAATTGATCGCCTGGCTGATCGCATCGGATACATATTCGATCTTGTTGGAAGGCTTTAACTCGAACGTATAGATTTCCAGATGATCTTTGAAAGGATTCGTTTCCCTTTTGAACCCTATAAAGTCGTAATTCTGATATTTACCACCTGTTCTTTCCGTTTGAGTGTGCTCCAAAGAATCTAAGGCAGTAATGCTTTTTAATTCCGAAAGGATCTCGTTTCCTAATAATATTTCGTCTTGAGATCCTTCTTTATTTACAAAGGTATAGATGTTTGTGGTTTTAATGAAAATCGAACTATTACGTCCTTGTTTGAATTTAAAGCTGAAATTTTTCTTATCTACGGCTTTAAACCCTTCTCTGAATTCTCTCAGGACAATGTAACCGTTGTCTCCAACGTAGTTCGTGGCTTCCGGGATATATTCCTTAATATAATCGTAAATATTGTATTCCACTCCTTTAGAATCTAATTTATCGATCAGCTTATTACCCATCTCATAACCCATGTCTTCAGTGAGAGTGAGTGATTCTAAATAAAGAGTCCCTCCTTGGGCCTGGCGCCAACTTACATTATATTGCGACTGATTTTCAACAAAAGAGGCCTTGAAAGTTTCCCATGTATCAAATTTCCGATTTCCCACCAATTCCTTCATCAGGCTTGGTTTATCTTTCACCTTCTCATACTCAAATTTTGAGATCCGAAGGTCGTATTTGTCCGAATCTAGCTGGATTAGCGCTTTAAAGATCGAATTTATCTTCTCAAAAGTTATTTGTCCTTTTCTCGCCATTTCCCCACCCCGTACGCAGCTTCGCCCCTTGAGTCCCATGGGGCGCGAAAAAAATCATATATTAGAAAAATACGTCAAGCGGATTTGACTTTTGTGGAGAGATTTTGACATTTTTGGTTTTATCTAGAAAATAAAGTACGTTACGCCTCTCTTTCGTTTGCGTAATTTACTCTTTAAGGAGCAGAGGATGCTCTTTTGTAACCGTTGAGAAAGATTCTTAATTATATATTTGAAGATTAGAAAAATTGAAAGTGGTTTGTATTTTTTTGCACTGCGAAAAGGACTATCCTTCTCGCTTCGTTACTGAAGATTAGTTCCTAAAACGGTATATAATGAAAATGTGATCTGGTTTTGCTTTTTTGAGCGGATACGCTTTCTATTTTTGGAAATTATTTGTGAACTGGCACAAAAAATATTCGGAGGCAGCTTCTTTTTCGGCGGTTTCCCATGGTCCCGCTCTTCCCCGCAGAGGAAATACATCCTTTTGCTTACTCTTTTTCCGACTTTCTACGCCGTTTCTATTCCTATTTTCACCCAGAATCTGATTGAATTATTTTTCGAAACCAGATAGCTTTGTTCTTCGAAATTCCCGATTTCGCTACGCATTTCGGAGTTTCTTTAGTTTCCTTCTAAATTCCGGTACAGAATGGACCAGTCCTCTTCTCCAAAGCCTGATTTTCGTCTTCTTTTCGAATCCTCTCCCGGACTCTATCTCATTCTCTCAGCGGAACTCAAAATCTTAGCCGTCACGGACGCCTATCTGAATGCTACTCTTACAAAACGAGAGGATCTCTTGGGCAACGGTATCTTCGATGTCTTTACCGATGATCCGAACGATCCGGATGCGACCGGGGTCGCGAACCTTCGCACTTCTCTCTTACGCGTCTTGGAGAAGAAGCAGCCAGACACCATGGCCGTCCAAAAATATTCCATCCAACTTCCTGATTCGGAGGGCGGCGGTTTTCGAGAGAAATATTGGAGCCCGGTCAATTCCCCTCTTTTGGATGCGAAAGGCCAAGTTACTTATATCATTCATAAAGTAGAAGATGTGACCGAGTTTGTTCAACTCAAGCAAAAGGGTACCGAGCTTAGCAAGATCACTGAAGAACTGCAATCACGCACAACTCAGATGGAATCAGAGATTGTTCGTCGCTCTCTCGAATTGCAGGAAAGCAATAAGAAGCTTCGCGAGGCAGAAACGATCAAGAATGAATTTTTTGCCAACGTCTCTCACGAACTAAGGACCCCTCTCACTCTGATCCTTGCCCCTTTGGAGTCCCTTCTTCTTTCGGAAAAGACCTCTAACCTAAAACCGGAACAGACACAAAAACTCCATATCGTACACAACAATTCTATCCGCCTTCTTCAATTAGTGAATAGTTTATTAGATTTTTCTAAATTTGAAGCAGGGAAGATGAAGGTCGAAAAGGAATCCGTTCCGGTCTGCAACCTTGTTCGCACTATCTTAAGGGATTTCGAGCCTGTCGCTTCCGAGAAGCAGATCCATATAGAGTGCGATCTGATCGCTTCGAATCCTTCTCTTTCTATGGATCGCTATCTTTTTGAAAGGATCCTGTTCAATCTGCTGTCCAACGCATTGAAATTCACTCCTAAGGAAGGAAATATCTTTGTCCGTCTTTCCTGGGAAAAAGGCTTCTTGAAATTGAGCGTAAAAGACTCCGGGATCGGGATCGCAGAGAATGATCTCGGTAAATTGTTCCAGAAATTCCAGCAAGTAGAAGGCTCTTCTACCAGGAAATATGGAGGCACCGGTCTTGGTCTTGCTATGGTGAAAGAATTCTCCGAGCTCTTGGGCGGCCAAGTTTCTGTCGAGAGCACGTTAGGAGTCGGTAGCACTTTCACTATCGAAGTTCCCGCTGAATTGATAGAATCTTCTCCCAACGACAAAGAGTTAGCCGGAAGCAAATTTGTTTCTTATTCCCCCAAGTTCTATTCTTCCGAATCCAACCAAGAAGAAGCTCTCTCGGAAGAAGATTCCGATCTCCCAAAAGTCCTAGTATGCGAAGACAACGAGGATCTGGCTCGATTCATTTCTTCTCTCCTGAGTCCCTTTGCCCGCGTGAAGCTTGCTAAGAACGGCAAGGAGGGAATGAACCATGTTCTTTCTTGGGGACCGGATCTAGTTCTCTCGGATGTGATGATGCCTGAGACGGATGGGATCGAACTTTGTAAGATGATCAAATCCGATCCGGAAGCCGCCAAGACGATCGTGATCCTTCTTACCGCCTTAACTCATAGAGAAGCCATGCTGCAAGGCTGGGAAGCAAAAGCAGACGAATATCTATTCAAGCCTTTCCATCCGGAAGAATTGATCACTCGAGTAAAATCCCTTCTCTCCATGGCCGCAGATCGCAAGAAGATCATGGAGTCCATCGAACAGAAAAACTTCCAGTTGGAATTTGCGAATGCAGAGTTAGAAGCATTCTCCTATTCAGTTTCACATGATCTAAGAGCTCCCCTTCGCGCCATCCAAGGCTATACGCAAATGCTGATCGAAGATTACAGTTCCGTAATGGATAAGGATGGGATCCGTTTCTTGAACGTTCTCATCGAATCCACTCGGAGAATGGAGAACCTCATCGATAACCTACTTGAATTCTCCAGAGTAGGCAGAAAGGAGCTCAAGGATTCCACCTTCGATCTGACCGAAGTGGCAGAATCTGTCGCAAACCAGATCAAGGACCAAATACAGAACAAGACGGAGATCATCATCCATCCTCTGGCCAAAGTAACTTCCGACAAGGATCTGATGTCCTATGTTTTCCAGAACCTGATCTCCAATGCGGTGAAGTATTCTTCTAAGAAGGAAAATCCAGTAGTCGAAGTGGGCGTCACTCAAACCGAGAAAGGTAGGACCTTCTTCGTGAAGGATAACGGTGCCGGCTTCGATATGAAATATTATAATCGTCTTTTCGGTGTATTCCAAAGATTGCATAGAC
This sequence comes from Leptospira langatensis, assembly GCF_004770615.1. Lineage (NCBI taxonomy): Bacteria > Pseudomonadati > Spirochaetota > Leptospiria > Leptospirales > Leptospiraceae > Leptospira > Leptospira langatensis. The sequence continues at coordinate 83,711 of NZ_RQER01000005.1, read as the reverse complement.
AAGACGAGTTTGAGGGAACCGGGGTCGGTCTTGCGATCGTTCATCGGATCGTCACTAGGTACAAGGGCTCCGTTTGGGCTGAAGGCAAATTGGGCGAAGGTGCGTCATTCTATTTTACGATCGGTGGAACCAAGCAGGAAGCGATCGCCAGTTGATCACGCTCCAGTAGATTTTTTATTTCCTTGAGCGCGAGCGCTCGCTTTCAAAAATTGTCGCATGGCTCCGGAAGTCCAGTCTCTCTCTTGGTTCAGATGGACTCCATATGCGATCCTTCCCCTATTCAGTTTCATTCTTTCGATCATCACCGTCAGACTCGCATTCAAGAATCGAAAGACTCCCGGTTCTATAGAGTTCTTATTCGTCTCCATCGGGATGACTCTCTATAGCTTCGGCTATTTTTTCGAGATCGTAAGCACACAACCTAAGTCCATTATTTTCTGGGACGACTTCCAATTCATAGGCTGCGATCTTTTGATTGCTTCTCTTCCGTTTCTCTGCTTTCGAGTAGCGAATCTGAGCAAGTTCATTTGCACAGGCAGCGTCTTTATTTTTTCCATCCTTCCTATCATTACCGAATCCGTGGTCTGGTTTGGGAAAAAGGAATGGATCCGCCCTTCTATTCGTTTCGATAACTCCGCTCCTTGGCTAGCACTGATCTACGAGTACGGTCCCTGGATGGATGTATTCGTAGTAAATTTTCTTGGCACCTTCTTCTTTTGTATCTTGGTACTCGCATACGGGGTTTGGAGCCAAAGGGCTTTTCACAGGGTACGGAGTCTTGTATTTCTGATCGGCCTTTCCATTCCGTTCGGAAGCCAGATCATGACTGTTGGCGGCTTCATTCCCTTCGTGCATCCTAAGTTAGACATCTTTCCGCTTGCTGCGAGCTTCGCTCTCTTGGTTTGGATGTATGGACTTTATTATTTTAGGATTTTAGACCTCATCCCTATGGCCAGGAACCAGGTCTTCGAATGGATCCAAGACGCAGTATTCGTCTTGAATCCGGATGGGTTCCTCTTGGATTGTAATGTTGCTGCTTTAAATCTTCTTGGCACCGCGAGACTCAGAGGCGACACAAAATTATCGGAGTTCCTACCGGAGCTTTCTTCTATTCTGGACGAATGTTCCCTGAGCGGAAGATCGGGCAGCGAATGGAGAACCGGCAGTAAGTATTACGATATCTTAATTCGTTTTTTGGACGAGGACGGTTCCCATTTTAAGATCATCGCCCTAAGGGATGTGACCCAAAGAGCGATTTCCGAGAGAAAACTTTCAGAGAGAAGAGACGTCTTACAGACCATCTTGGATTCGACGAGTATTCTATTCCTAGTTCTTGATGGAGAAGGTAAACTCATTCTCCTGAACAAAGCCTGCTTGCAGATCACCGGCTTCGATCTCATGGAGTTGGAAGGAAAAGTCTTTTGGGAGGCAGTGATCCATCCGAAAGACAAAGCCAGGGTCGCGAGAGTTTTCGAGAGTCGCTTCGCTAAGAAACATTTCCCGAACAGGACGAGCATCCTCTTAAAGACCAAAGAGGGAAAAGCGCGTCATACCGCCTGGGAGCATAAGGAAGTACGGGATAAGGCCGGCAATCTACAGTATGTGATCTCTACGGGAACGGATACCACCGGTTTGGAAGAAGCGGAGATCCGGATCGATACATTAAAAAGAGTGAATGAAGAGATCCTCGCCAAGAATTCGATCATCGAGACCCAAAAAGCCGATCTGGAAGAAGCCATCCAAAGCGTGAAACGCACTCAGGCAAAACTGATCCAGGCTTCCAAACTAGCGGACCTGGGACAATTGGCCGCCGGGATCGCTCACGAGATCAATAACCCGATCGGAGCCATCCAAGCCGCAGGTTTCAATATACTTTCTTATTTGCATAGAGTGAAGAACGATTTGCGTTCCTTACTTCCTAAACTTTCCCTATTATCCGATCAAGAATGGGATCTATTCGGAAAGTTGATCCAGAAAGGGATCTCTTCCAAGGAAGTATTGATCGGTCTGGAAAGAAGAAAGACCCTCTCCTCCTTGAAAGAAGAAATGAGATCGGAAAATATCCTTTCCCCGGACGAGACTGCGGAATTTTTCGTAGACTACGGGATCTCTTCCGGCTGGAAGGAGTTCCTTCTTATATTAAATAATTCGAATACTCGGGAGCTTCTTCCTTTCTTCCTGGATCTGCTCGGCCCCGAGCAATGCGTCGACACGATCAAGACCGCAGTCGAGAGATCCTCGAAGATCGTTTACGCTCTCCGTAGCTTTGCTCACTTTGAATCGTCCCATAAGAAAAGGAAATTCTCCTTAAAGGAGAATGTAGATACCGTTCTGACCTTATACCAAAATTTGTTTAAACATGGCGTAGAAGTTTCCACAAACCTGGATTCTATTCCCGAATTCCTGGGATTTCCGGACGATCTCATGCATCTATGGACCAATTTGATTATGAACTCGGTCCAGGCTATGGACTATAAGGGAAATTTGAACATTGACGCTTCCCTACAAGGAAAAGAAGTGCTCGTTTCTATTCGGGACAATGGACCCGGTATTCCTCCGAATGTAGCAGACCAAGTATTCGAGGCATTCTTCACAACCAAACCATTGGGAGAAGGATCCGGACTCGGATTAGACATCGCGAAACGGATCGTAGAGAAACACCAAGGAAGGATCTGGTTCGAGTCTTCTCCCGGAAATACAATCTTTTATGTGGGGTTGCCCTTCGAGGTATAGACCGAATGTTCCTATCTTTGCGTAGCCTTTTTACATTCGATCCGAACTCTCCCTTATTAATTGAAACGTATAATCCTTGGCTAGTAGTACTCTCCATACTCATCGCGATCTTTGCCTCCTATATCGCATTGCAGATCGTAAGCCAAACCGTTCCCGAATTCTCTCCTCCTCTCACCAAATATCTGGTACTTGCTGCGGGAAGTCTTGCCTTGGGTTGCGGGGTTTGGGCCATGCATTTCGTGGGAATGCTTTCCTTCTCCCTTTGCACTACGGTGAAATATGATAAGACTCTTACGATCCTTTCCATGTTCCCTAGCCTTCTTGCATCCGTAGTCGCACTTTCCTTCGTGAATCGACCCAGGATCTCTGTCACAGAATTAGTGTTAGGCGGGATTCTTGTAGGTGCCGGGATCGGGACCATGCATTACACTGGGATGGCGGCTATGCAAATGTCAGCCGCACTTAGATACGATCCTTGGTTCTTCTCCTTATCCATTATAGTGGCGATCATTCTAGCGATCGTTTCTCTTTGGGTAAGATTCGGGCTCGCAGAATTCAAATTGAGCTCTCAGAGACTTTCCGTCATCGCCGCCTGTACCATGGGTTTGGCAATATCAGGAATGCATTATACAGGAATGGTTTCCTCCAGATTTATCGGGACCCCGGAGACGGACCTGAATACACAGTTTAACGATCCTACTTTTCTCGCTCTTGCGATCACTCTGACTACGATCGTTTTTACGTTATTCTCCTTTGCAGTAAACTGGTTCCTGAGGTATAGGGTCCTAGTCCAAAATCTTAGAGCCAGCGAATCCAGATTGAGAACGATCATCACTACCGCGATCGACGGGGTCATGATCCTCGATTCTCAAGGAAGGATCAGTGACTTCAATCCTTCTGCAGAGCTCATCTTTGGCTACGAAAGATCGGAAGTACTCGGCAAGCATATCCGGGAACTCATGCCCGATCCGTATTATTCCTCTAAGAAACCTAATTCCAAGTATTCTCTCAGTGCAGGGTTTGCGAGGATCGTAGGTTCGAGTAAGGAAGTGATCGGCATTCGAAAAGACGGATCCGATTTCCCGATACGTCTTGCGATCGGCCATGCAAGGTTATCCGGTGAAGATCTTTTCGTGGGTTTCGTGACGGATATCAGCGAAAGAAAGATGATCGAGTCCGCACTCAAACAAAGCGAGCAGCAAGTCCGTTCTATGATCGAAAATATCCCGGGAATTACTTATCGCTGCCTTCCCGGAAAAGACTGGAAGATCTTGTTCATGAGTGACGCTTCCGAGTCGATCACAGGTTATCCCGCATCCGATTTCGCAAGAATGGAACCGGCACGCTCCTTCAAAGACATTATCCTTCCGGAAGATCTGAAAAAAGTAGAGCAAGAAGTGGAAGCCGCTATCTTCGAGAGAAGAGCCTTTACCTTGGAATATAGGATCGTACATAAGAGCGGCGATATTCGTTGGCTTTGGGGGAACGGCTGCGGAGTATACGGAGGCAACGGTGAGGTTCTCTTCTTAGACGGTGTCATTCTGGACATTACGGAGCGCAGAAATATAGAAGAGGCTCTTCGTGCTGCAAAGGAAAAAGCGGAACTGGCCGCGATCACCAAGACTTCTTTCTTAGCGAATATGAGTCATGAGATCCGTACTCCTATGAATTCCATTCTAGGTTTCACCGAAGTACTTCTTTCGGAAGATCTGGAGAAGGGACAAAGAGTCCATCTCGAAACGGTCAAGGCATCCGCAAAATCTCTATTAAGACTTTTGAATGATATTCTAAATACCGCCAAATTGGAAAAGGGCGCGGTGGAATTGGAGAACCTGGACTTCTCCCTTTTCAAATTGATCGCAGAACTAAAATCCACATTGGGCATTAGTGCCAGAAAGAAGAATCTGGAATTCGAAGTAGTACAAGCTCCGGAGCTCTCCGAATTCTATCTAGGCGACTCGCTTCGGATCAGACAGATCTTATTGAATCTGATCGGAAACGCTGTGAAATTCACGGATCATGGGAAAGTGACCCTGAAGGTATCGAAAGAGAACGGTCCCTTACATTTTGCAGTCCAGGATACCGGGATCGGGATCCGTGCAGATCGATTGGAGAAGATCTTCGAGCCATTCACTCAAGCCGATATTTCCACCACGAGACGATTCGGAGGTACCGGGCTTGGCACTACGATCTGCAAACAGTTAACCGAGCTCATGGGCGGACAGATCTGGGCAGAAAGTGTCTTGGGGAAAGGAAGTACCTTTCATGTGCTTCTTCCTTTAGAATTAGGAAATCATAAAGTAGAGGCTTCCTCTCAAGGCAATGTAAGTCTACCTTCCCTGAGGATCCTGGTTGTGGACGATATCGAGAAGAATACAGAATTAGTCGGACTTCTTCTGAAGAACCAAGGGCATACCGTCGCTGTAGCGTATAACGGAGAAGATGCGGTCAAAAAAGTAGAAGCGGAGACCTTCGATCTAGTACTTATGGATGTGCAGATGCCGGGCTTGGACGGAAGACAGGCAACCAAAGTGATCCGAATGCATGAGATCCAGGAAAATATCCATAGGATTCCCATCCTAGCACTTACTGCTAGCGTTTTCGAAGAGGATAAGAACTTAGCCTTAGAAGCCGGTATGGACGGATTCATCGCAAAACCGGTCGAACTCAACCAAATGATATCCGAGATCGGAAGGGTCTTAGGATATTCCTCCAATCTGGAAAAGACAGAAGTAGAAGATTCCCATTTAAACAACGGATTAGAATGGGATCCTGATCGAGCCAGTGTCCTGTTCCAATCCCTTTCCGATTCTTTCAAAAGAGGTGCGATCGAAGAAGAGCATCTGGAGGAATTTTTCCGTTTGGTCCGGTCTCAAACAGATCCACAAGAACTGAAAAAACTAGGCGCAAAGATCGAACAATTCGAGTTCGAAGATGCAATTGCGATCCTAATCGGAATTGCAAACAAACTCGGATTAAGAGAAAAGTAAAAATATATGAGCAGTCTCGTCGATGTCCGGCCCAAAATACTGATCGTCGACGACGAGGCCACAAATCTCCAGGTACTCCGGCAGATCCTGCAGGACGAATACTTTCTACTCTTCGCCAAGGACGGCGCGAAGGCGATCGAATTAGCAATATTAGAAAAACCGAATTTAATTCTTTTGGACGTTATGATGCCCGGGATGAGCGGGCATGAGACCTGCCAAAAATTAAGGAACGACCCTGCCACTTCCCGAATTCCTGTGATCTTTGTGACAGCCATGGCAGAAGAAGAAGACGAGACCGACGGATTCGAATCCGGTGCGGTGGACTATATTACGAAACCGGTAAGTCCGGCGATCGTAAAAGCAAGGGTCCGCACCCATCTTTCCCTAGTACGTAACGACGAATTAAAGGAGACTCGTCTGCAGATCATCCAAAGGCTCGGGCTCGCCGCAGAATATAAGGACAATGAAACCGGCCTGCACGTAATCCGGATGAGCCATTATTCCCAGACCTTGGCCTCCGCGATGGGCTATAGTCCCGAGGTTGCGGAAAATATACTGCACGCTTCTCCGATGCACGACATAGGAAAGATCGGGATACCGGATAGTATATTACAAAAACCTGGTAAACTTACTCCCGAAGAATGGGATATCATGAAAAAACACCCAAGCATCGGAGCCGAGATCATCGGTGATCATGATTCCCATCTATTGCAGATCGCAAAGAGTATTGCCCAAAATCATCATGAAAAATGGGACGGGACCGGTTATCCAAATGGATTAAAAGAAGAAGAGATCCCTATGGAAGCGAGGATCGTCGCCCTGGCGGACGTATTCGACGCCTTGACCACCGAAAGACCGTACAAAAAAGCCTGGGAGATCCCAGACGCGATCGAGTACATTCGAGAAAATTCCGGAAAACATTTCGATCCTGGGCTAGTTCCCGTCTTTTTGGATCTCATGCCAAACTTGCTGGAGATCCGGGAACGCTGGGCCGAAAAATAAGGATCTAATTTTAGAATATTTTAATATTCTGATTGACATCAATAACTCCAAAATCCGCTTTTCATCTATACCTATCCGGAAGGACCGGACCTTAGGCAAAGAAGGTTATAAAACGCCTTTCGGTGGCAAGAATAGGATCTCGTCCTGATTGAAAGTAGCCGGCTGAAAGAATAAACTCGCGAGAAAGATCGCCGCATCCTCTGCAGGGATCATGTCCTTTCGATCGAAACCTTCCCGTCCATCCCAAATAGAAGTATCGATGGCTCCAGCATATATGGTGCTCACTCGGATCCCTCTTGGTTTCAATTCTTCGCGGATGGACTTTGCAAAACCTGCCAGACCATGTTTAGAAGCGCAATATGGAGAAGATTCCGGAAATCCCTGTCTTCCCGCAGTAGAGGAAAGATAACAGAGAAGGGAACCAGGTCGCAACATAGAGATCAGTTTAGAAGTCAGGAACATAGGGGAGATAAGATTTAAGAATAGATGTTTTTCCAGATCCTCGATTTCCAGATCTTCGATAGGTAGGAATAAACCGTCTCCTGCTAGAAAGTAGATCGCAGCAATCTCCGACCAAGAAGAAGTCAGGTCCCCACAGAAATCGGCGAGGCTTTTGCGGTCGTTCAGATCGCATCGATAGTTCTTTCCGGATTCGAATGTACTCTCGAAAGAGATCCCCCTTCTGGAGATCCCGATCGCATTGATCCCAGGAGCTGCATGCAATTTTTCTAATAGAGCCTTGCCTATTCCGGAACCGGCACCGATCACCAGGATGTTTTTGCGATCCATCGGCTTATTTGGACATGGCCCGGACTTTCAACAAGAAATCGGCCGCTTCTAGATGTCTATTTGCCTGGACTAGATCCTTCCCCCAGACAGTGATCCCATGCTTTTCTATAATGCAGAAAGGAACACGGGGCTTGTGATCGATCAGATACTTCTCCAAATGATCGGAGATCTCTTGGACAGAAGGATAATTATAGAGGACCGGAGCGGATACATTCGGGTTCTCATCCCAGATCCCAAACGCCTTGATGATCTCCAGAGGAAGAAGTGGAAGTTCCTCGATCGGATTTTCCTTGGAGACACCTATCTCCACAAGATTGGATTCGGGAGTATGCACGTGCAAGGAACAACCCATCACAGGAAATGCCTTGTAAACCGCTCTATGAATAGAAGTCTCTGCAGAAGGTCTCAAACCTTCTCTGCCCTTCCAACCTTCTAATACCTTGCCAGTTTCTATCTGAACAGGGAGGAAGTCCTTGCGACTAAGTCCGTTCTTGTCCAGGCCGCTCCCGCTCACCCAAAAGACGTTAGGATCTTTCGAATCTTTAACGGAGAGATTGCCTGCGGTTCCAGGCATCCAACCTTTGGAGTGATACAACACTCCCGACTCGGCTAAGCGAGTCAGGATCTTCTTTTGGGACATTCTTTAAACGAGTGCCGTTGTTTCTTCTACGTAGTTAGGAACCCAGCCGCTCATGTCTTGGAAGTAACGGACCGCTTTGATCCTTTTGTTCTCATCCAAGGTAAACCAGTGGTTGGTGTTTTTAGGAACGGAAATGAAATCGTTCTTCTCTACCTTGACCAGGAATTTCTCCCCGTTCAGAGCGAATCCAAAGATCCCAGTACCATCCACGATATAACGAACCTCGTCGTCCGTATGATAATGGACCTTGTCGAACTTAGCAAGCATTTCATTCAGGCCTGGGACCTGAGGATGAAGCACGATCAAATCCCTGGATTGATAACCTTCTTTTTCCTTGAGTACGGCAAAGCGATAATCCAGATTCTTCAGAAGAGCTTCCTTCTCCTCGTCAACAAGGGTCATCTTGTCGGTCAACGCGTTAGACTCGCTTGGCACTGGCCAATGATCGTATTCTATCCCTCTTTGATTCAAGAAGGCTTTCACTTCCGCGTTATCCTTGATCTCCGGCAATCCCGGTCTTTGGACGATGGTAGCCATTGCTGTTTCTCCCCCAGTAAGGTATGATTACTTATTGACCCTCTCCACGTAGGTAAGGTCCCTTAAATCGATCTTGATCACGTCCCCTTGCTTCACAAAGATAGGGACATTGATCTCTCCACCGGTCTCAACGGTCACTCTCTTGAGAGCGGTTCCGGAAGTATCTCCCTTCAAACCTTCCTCAGCATAAGTGACTTCTAGAACTGCAAAGTTAGGCGGGATCACTCCGATAGGCTTGCCTTCATAGAAGGAAACTTCCATAGCGGTTTCTTCCTTTAAGAATGGAAGGATATCGTCCAAGTATTCTTTGGAGACCGGAAGCTGTTCGAAGTCGTTGGTATCCATGAAGATGATATCGTCACCCTCAGTATAGCAGATGGTCATCTGTCTCTTTTCCAATTCGACAGATTCTAATTTCTCGGCTGCCTTAAACGTCCTTTCTATGGAACTGTTTCGGATCAGGTTTTTTAATTTGGTCCGAATGAAGGCGGAGCCCTTTCCTGGGTTTACGAATTCGCTTTTAACTACGGAATATAATTCTCCTTCAACCTTGAGAACCATCCCTTTTCTAACTTCAGTGATACCTAAGTTCATATACGACCTAAAATAAAGATTACGCTCCTTCTATATCCTTGTAGGAAGGCGAGGTGTCAAGCGATGTACTCTACCGCTATTTGTAATATTTCCAACACAAAATCAGTTCGACTTTTGGGGTTTGTAAAAGAGATTCCCCGATTGGAAAAGATTTCCGGAGAACCCATTTGCCGATGAAACAAAAATTAATGCCTATTCTTATCCTAGCATTAGGATTGAGCGGTGCCAATTGTAAGAAAGAAACCATTTTGATCACTGGATCCGAGACCATGCACACTTTATTGAACGTGGTTGCCTCTGGATACTCCAAGAAAGAGCCAAACATTAAGGTAGAAGTCCTGGGAGGAGGATCTTTCGAAGGTATCGAAAAGCTATTCGAAGGAAAGACGGATATAGCTGCCTCTTCTCGGCCTCTTACCCCCGAAGAACAAGTACGCCTGGAAAGAAAAGGCAAATTCGAGAGTATTCTGATCGGATACGATGGAATTGCGATCGTAGTCCATCCAGAGAACCCACTGAACAAACTTACCTTAGATCAAGTCTCCAAGATCTTCTCCGGCGAGATCAATGATTGGTCCAAGTTGGGTGGTAAACCGGGACCGATCCATGTTCTGCTTCGAAACGATAAGAGCGGTACTGCCGCTTACTTTGAGACCCATATCCTAAGACAAAGAGATCTAGGAGAGAAGGCGTACGAAGCCGCCAAGAAAAAGGAATATGTTTCTAACGCAAAAGTAGTTACGGATAACGATGTGATGGCCGACGAGATCCAAAAAGATCCGGCTGCGATCGGATTCATGGGAATGGGAAGCGCCCAGATCCAGAACAAGGGAAAAGTGAAAGCAGTCCCGTATGCTCGAACCGCCAAGGACCCTTTCGTAGAACCTAGTATCCAGAATGTTTCCAATAGAGAGTACAGGTTAGCGAGAGGACTCTATCTCTTTTATCTTTCCGATCGAGGAAAGAAAATAGACGAGTTTGTGACTTTTATCACTTCTGAAGAAGGCCAAGCGATGGTCCTCAAAAGCGGTTACTTAAGAAGTACGTTAAGCACGGTAGAAGTGGACGCGTCCAAGCAGTAAAATCCGCTTTTTGCCCGAAAAAGGGTTGCGAAAGACTTTTTCTTTCGTCAAATAAACTGTAAGATATGAAACGGCTCGGGCTTTTGTCTTTGGTTCTATTCTTGGTAGTTGCCTTGTTCAGCGAGGTGGTTGCTAGAGATTTCAGAACGGCTAAGACGATCGGTCTACCAAAGAAAGCAAAGGTCCAGTCGTTCCGAGAATCCGAGGGTCAAGCCCTTCCCTCCTTATTTACCTCTTCCTCGGACGATGCAGGTACTAGCCTTGCCGACGAACTCTTTCATTCTATCCTAGGCTTAGGAAGTCGCTATCTTCCGAACTGCTCCGATCGCATTCTTTCTTTTCACACTTTAGAATATCGTTATCTTTTTCTTCCCCCTCCGGCCTAGTGGCTTTCATTCTGTAAGTCCTCGGGGGGATTTTCCCGGAGATACCGAACGGTTTCGGGCAAAAATTCCGTTCGGTAATATATAGAGCAGGGATTTGCTCATCCTTCTCCTAAGTCTCCAACTTTAAAAGATGAGCGTTCTCTCCTGAGGTTATAAAGATAGAATTCAGAGGGAAATCGTCTAGGTTTCCTTTTTTTTATCCGGATACTCGGTTGACTGGGAGAAGGATTTGTAAATCAATCAGAAAGAGGAGCATACCTCTGGAACTTACTTCTTCTCAAAGACAAGGTACGACTGTTCCCAAAGCGGATTGGTTGGACTGGAAATGGCAGATCCAAAATCGGATCAAGGATGAGCAAGAACTCTCCGAATACATCCGGATCAGTTCGGAAGAAAGAGAGGCCATCGCCAGTTGCTCCCAAGTCTTTAGCTTCTCTACCACTCCCTATTATTTGCAGTTGGCGGATGAGAAGGATCCGAATTGCCCGATCCGACTCCAGGTACTTCCCCGCAAGGAAGAACTCTCTGTGCGTACGTGGGACAGAGAAGATCCATTGGCAGAAGAATCCTATATGCCGGTCAAAGGAGTCACCCATCGTTATCCAGACAGGGCTCTCTGGTATCTCTCTCATGTATGTGCAGTATATTGTAGATTCTGCACTCGCAAGAGAAAGGTTTCTCAGTCTTCGGGCACTCCCGGTTTAGAAGACTGGCAAAAGGCATTGCAATATTTCAGAGAACATTCCGAGATCAAGGAAGTGATCCTATCCGGAGGAGATCCTCTCAATCTTTCGGACTCTAAATTGGATTTTCTATTGGGAGAATTGAAATCCGTTCCTCATATCAATCAGGTCCGCATCCATTCCCGCTACCCGGTGACCTTGCCTATGAGGATTACTCCGGAACTTTGTTCCGTTCTAAAGAAACATTTTCCAGTCTATCTAGTCACTCATTTCAATCATCCTAAGGAACTGACCCCTCTCGTGAAGGAAAGAATAGAGATGCTTTGCAAAGAAGGTGCCGTTACCGTTCTGAACCAATCCGTTCTCTTAAAAGGAGTGAATAATTCCGTAGAGACCTTAAAGGAACTCTTTTACGGACTTACCAAGATCGGGATCAAACCGTATTATCTCCACCAATGTGATGAGATCTTTGGCTCTTCTCATTTTAGGGTACCGATCGAAGAAGGTGTGGAACTCATGAAACAGATCCGAGGCAGTGTGAGCGGGCTCAGCGTACCGTTATACGTCGTGGACCTGACCGGAGGAGGAGGAAAGGTTCCTCTTCCCGCAAACTATCTGGAAGAAACCAAGGATTCTTCATATGTATTTAGGAATTATAAGGGAGACCTGTATGAAATCGGCTTTTAGTATTCTTTGCGTTTTAGTCTTTCTTTTCCAATGTAAGACCACTGACCAGAACCCGAATGCGGTGGTCGCAGAGAACCCTTCGGTCTTACGATTGAATTATGATGTAGTATATTATACTAGCGGGAACGCGGTCGTTTTGAATTCGGGAAGAATGTTCGCAAGAGGACTATTTTACGAATGTAAGATCTCGGATACCAAATCGAATTTCGATACCTTCCGAGTCACCTCTTACACTGAGGACAATTCCATAGATTTCAGACATTTGGTATCCGAAACCGAACAGGCCAAACTCAGCAACCGCCAATTCCAATACTTCCCCATGGGAGAAAATTCCAGGGCCACCGTATTTTCCGGCTGCTTCAAGAAATCCTCTGCCGAACACTGCTATGTCCGATGGGAATGGCAAAAGGAAGCCTTTATTTTCGTATTTGAAACCGAGGTCGAAAACAGAAAGGGACTCTCTAGTCTGGAACTCGGGAAAGAATTCCATGAATTCGTAAGCCGGGGAATAAAAGCTTTTTAAAGGGGTATTTTCTTGACCGAATTGTACCGAGAAAGTATTTTATCCGGCGGGGACGAGGGCTCAGGGAAAAAGCAATAATGTGGCTGAAATTGGGGGACACGGAAGTCATTAATTTGGACTATATATCCTCCATTAAAAAGAATCTGACGGCGAACTCTATTGAGATCACCTACCATGACTTCAACCACGTAAAATCGCTTCCATTCGGAGACCCGGAAGATAGAGATCGGGCTTACAAAGCTATTTTGGAAAATCTTTCCAGAATGCGTTTGTTCTTTGAATAATCTTACTTCCAATTCTCCCTTCGCGCGGTCGAACAATCGAGATATGGAACGAATTAAAGAAAATCTCTCAAGCGTCTCTTCCCTAAAGCCGTTCGAACTCATCTTTTTTGGTTCAAGACAAAGGGGAGAAGGTGACGAATCTTCCGACTTCAATTTCCTAGTGTTGGCTGATCCTTCCGACCAGCTCAAAGGGAATTTTATCCGCGAGATCAATCGTGCCATGGAGCCATTGCAATCCCAAGGCCAGGTCAATCTTCTGGCGGCGGACTGGGACGGGTTCCGAACTCGAATGAAGAGTTATGATCCGGGAGCCATCCATATCTGCGAATTAGGAGAGCCTTATTTCGGCTCCGAATATTTCCCGATCATCAAAGAAGAATGGGACAAACTTAAGTCCGAACAGATCGACTCAGTGAGTGCGGGAAAGTATTTAAGAAAACGTTATAGATTCTACAAGGGCATAGTCCCAAGAAACACCAAGGAAGACGTGGTCCGCATGGAAAGACTCCTCGCGGTTTATTTGCAGAATTGGATGTTCCGTCATATAGAGGATCTGGGCGTTGCAGAGATCGTAAACTCGGACATCCCTTCTCGCATAGGAACCATGTTCAAGAGCCTTTATGCTAAAGAGGCAAAAGGAAATACTCTCGAACTTCTGGATCTCTACGAAGAAGTCCTAAAATTGAAGAAGGAACTCAGATCTCCGGATTCTCATTTCTCCGTGGAGAGATTCAATCAGTTGAAAGAAACTTTGCGATTCGAAGAAAAGGAAATTCGGATCCTTAAGTTGAATTACTGAGAAAGGGTCCCGCCCAATCGAACGACCCATAGGAAGCGAGATTCCCAATGGGTGACTGAACAAAGTGAAGTCAAATTTCAAATCAAATGCTAGCAGGGTAGCCCCACCCTTTCTTGGGTGGGGGGTGTGGCCCGTGGGTTCGCGTTCCCGCTATATCAGAAAATCCAAATATTGCATAGTAGAAATTTTGCCGAACTGTTCCCTAAAAAAATCGCTTGTTATACACAGTTAAAATAGAATCCGCGATCTCTTCTCCCCAAATAGAACATCCTTTTATCGAAGGATGAAACCCATCCGAACAAAAGATCCCTTCAGCAGAAATGGAGCTGAGCTTTCTCATAGGAATATGAAATACATTCTCTAGTCTCGCTGAAAGATAAGAAGAAGCCTGGTCCAAAAGTCGCGCCTTCCATCCTAGAACAAATCGCATGGTCGAAGGCAAAGACGGAAAAATTCCTAGCGGCGGTACACCTGCGATAAAGATAGGAGTATCCGAATACTTGCTTTTGCAAATATCGATCAGATCTTGCAGCTCAGAAGACCATCTTTTCTGAGTATTCAATTTCACAACGTCATTCGCACCCAAAGCAATTACGATCGCGTCTGGAGAAGATTCGGGCAAACGAGATCCAAACTTCTCCTTTGCCTCTTTCAAAGTGATCCCACTTTCTCCAATCGCTTTCCAAAGAATTTTTCGACCACTCTTACTTCCGAGAACGGAAGCGATCTGACCGGTCAAAGAACTCTTATAATCCGGAATTCCTACCCCTGCAACGGTAGATTCTCCTAAGACCAAGAGTGAAAACGGATCTGCACCAGGTAATTCCCCGAAATCAGGACCGGAAGCATCCGGAAGACGAGGAATTGTTTTGCGAGCCTTCAGCCCTTGCCATAGAAGCACAGGAGATAAAAGAAGGCTCGTAGTATAGAAAGAAATCTCTTTCATTAAGATTTCTTAATTCCTCAACTCTCTCAGCAAATCCGCGTTCCCGGTCACAGCCAGGGCCGCCGCCAAGCCACCCATCATCGCGCCAGCAATTCCAGGAGAGGCGGCATCCGCACCGGTGAGATACAAACCTTCAACTGGAGTTCTGACATCGAACCAAGGACATTTTTCCTTCTTATATCTTTCAGGAACACAGGCCAGGCCGTAGATCGCTCCGTCCGGATGGGAAGTAAAATGTTCATTCGTAATCGGAGTAGAAAGTTCGGAGAATTCTACCATCTTGGAAAGACCTGGGAATCTCTGCTCCAAAGTGGAAAGGATACGATTGACGATCTTCTCCTTTAGATTTTTATAATCTTCTCCCCTCTTCTTCCAAGGTTCGTCCTTCCATTCCGCAAAATTAGAATAATCCGTAAAGGTGATCACGTCCATGGTATGGGACTTGGCCTCCGGATTTTTTAGGCTCGGAAAGGAAAGATAGAGATTCGGGATCTCTCCAGTATCGGAAAACCAATCGTTCCTTTCGGAAAAATTCTTATCGTGATCGCTGGAAGAGAAGATCCAATAATTCTCTCCTTTAAAACCAAGCTTTGCCGGACTCTCGGAAAGACCGAGATAGAGGCAGATACTTGTAGTCATTCTTTCTCTATTATAAAAATCTTTTAGATCCTTTCTGAAAGCGATGGGATAGGTATCCGGGATCAATTTAGTATACGTAGGATAAGCTCCCGCACAAGAGATCACGATCGGCGCGAAGAAGTCTCTTTCATGACCTTCTCCTCTCAGTGCCTTTGCCTTGACTCCGGCAACTTTTCCGTCCTGGATCAATATCTCCTTCACTTCTACGGAAGAAAGCACTGCCCCGCCCTTTTCTTGTAGGATAGGCTCTATCGTATCGAAGATCTTACCGGCGCCTCCTATCGGATAATAACCACCGTTAATATAGTGCTGAACCAATGTAGCATGCATCGCAAAAGCAACTTTAGAAGGAGGAAGACCGTAATCTCCCCACTGTGCAGCGAGAATTCCCTTCAGTTCATCGCTCTTGAAATTCTTATCGAAGTAATCCTTGAGAGTTACCACGTTCCCTTCTCCCAAAAGTCCGGTCAGCGAATCTAAAGGCGGAGGAGAAAGCCTCATCATGATCGCCTTTCCGAAAAGCGCGGAGGTCCGTTTGATATCCTTGAGATATTTCTCTATGGCTTCCTCTTCCTCCGGGAATTGGCTGATCAGATCCGATTTGAATTTTTCCGGATCGCCGTAGATATCAAAGTTTCTAGAAGGAAAGACCAAGCGTTCAAATGGTTCAGGCAATCTTTTCCAAGCGAGTTGTCCTCGGGTAATCTTATCCGAGATCCTTCTGCAAAGACCTCCCTCATGCATATCGCCTACGTAATGAATGCCCACATCCCAATGATACTTGCCCTGCTTTCTCTGGAATTCATGAGTGAATCCTCCGGGCTGGAAATGCTTTTCTAAGACTAGGACTTTCTTGCCGGCATGTTGGACCAAAAGGCTGGCGGTGCAAAGACTCCCCATCCCTGAACCGATGAAGATGATATCATATTGGTCGTCTATCTGATCTATATTCATTGACAAAACCTCGAGACTTTTTTAATGTGAACACTGAACACATTGAATAAGTTAATCAATGCCGTAGATGTAATAACTGTCAACATGAAAAATCCACCGGAAAAAAATTCCTACCACCACGGAGACCTAAAAAGGGCCTTAATAGACGCATCCATTAGGATCTTAAAGGAAGAAGGATACAAGGCGCTCAGCCTCAGAAAAGCCGCAACCCTAGCGGGAGTTAGCCAATCCGCCCCCTATCGACATTATCCGGATCTGGAATCCTTATATGCGGATATCGCAGAAGAGGGGTTTAGATTACTTGCAGAAAGACAAAAGAAACTAAGAGTAAAATACAAGAAGAGACCCCTACTTCTATTTCGGGAATCCGGAGTTTCCTATGTGGAATTCGCATTAGAGAACCCCGATTTATTCCGCATCATGTACGGAAACCAGATCGAAAGCCATTTAAAATACGATTCTCTAATCAAAACCGAGGACGAAACATTTCAGATCATCGTTGAGATAATCAAAGATTGCCAAAAAACAAAGTTGATCCCGGAAGGAAATGCGGAAAAAGTAGCCACCTCTGCTTGGACAATGGCTCATGGAGTCGCGGTATTATTATCAGGCCAGCAGATGATGTTCCGAGGTATCGAGATAACGCAGGCAAGAAAGATCACTAAGGACCTGATCCAGTTCTTATACACCGGATTGAAAGCCTAGTTTGCGGATCGAATCGCAGGAATACACAACCCATTCTAGTTTTCTCGAGAATAGATAACCTCTATTTATACTACCTTTTACGAAAGAGATAATGGGAGACGATCCATTCTTCTCCTTTATTATATTTCCATAATTCTGCGCAGGCCATAAAGAAGACTTTCCAGTACACGAACCATTTGATCGCTTGATCTTTTCCATATGTATCCGCAAGGATCCTCATTACCTCATCCTTGTTCTTATATTGATTTGCAAGCCAGGCTTCCGAGGTAAGCGCATAATTCTTGCCGTTCACTACCCATTGGTCTTGGATCAAGAAATCTTTTTGAAAGTATAGAAGAAGATCATGAGAAGGCATCTGCCCTCCCGTAAAGAAATACTTGGCCATCCAATCCGTATCATCCACCACCTCAAACGGATAGGCATACTTTTTATGCGTAAATATATGAACGAAGAATAAGCCCTTCGGTTTTAGGAAACCCGATAGTCTTTCAAAAAGAAGCTCGTAGTTCTTCATATGCTCGAGCATTTCTACGGAAAGGATCCGATCAAACTTAAGGCTTGTTTTGAATACGTTCATATCCATGGTCAAAATATTCAGGTTTTTTAAACCTCTTTTCTTTGCCTCTGAATCTATGAATGCTTTTTGGCTCTTTGAATTGGAAACTCCCGTGACCTTGCATTTCGGATAATTCTCTGCGATATACAAGGATAGAGAGCCCCAGCCGCAGCCTAGATCCAAAACGCTCATCCCATTTTCTAATTTGGCGCGATCACAGCTCAGTTGCAGCATGGCCCTTTCGGATTCATCAAAACTGACATCGGGAGAAGTCCAGAGCCCGCAACTGTACTTCATATGCTTTCCCATTACTAAACGAAAGAAGGCCGCAGGGACTTCGTAATGTTGCTCGTTCGCAGCGGAAGTATGGACCGCGATCGGAGATTTCTTGAGAGAATTCACATACGCGATCAAATGCTCTTGGTTCGCCTCTAAGTTCCCCTTCTCCTCTTCTTTCAATCGTAAGCGAAGAAGTTGACGTATCCTAAATCGGATTAGCCAGTCCGGAAATAGATCTTTTTCCATTAAGGAATAAATAAGTCTCATAGATCAGTCCTTTCCATATTTCTAATGGACTTATTTCTTAGGGAACCAAGGGAAGAAAGAGCTGGTCTTGGACTTATATTCTTCATATAGTCTTCCTTTGGATCTCAATTGACCAACTTCGTTCAATGGAACTCCGGTGATCTTGGTAAGAAGAATGTACATAATGAAAGGAGAAATTAATCCGATCCATCCCCAAGGTGACGCCAGAGAGACGAGTCCGAAGGAGATCCAAATTATCCATTCAAAGAAATAATTAGGATGTCTACTATACTTCCAGAGTCCTTCATCGCAGACCTTGCCTTGGTTTGTCGGATCTGCCTTGAACTCGGCTAATTGAAAATCTGCAACCGATTCCCCGAGTAGCCCCAATGTAAACAATATCAGTCCGACGATCTCTAAAGGCTCAGTCACAACGGAAGGGTTAAGGGCAGGGAATAAAAACGGAAGGCTCAAGAGAACTCCTAGGACCCCTTGGAACTGAAATACATTCGTGAAGAATTTTATATCTACCTTATCCCCGTAATCCTTACGGAAGGCGGCGTATCTTGCATCCTCATGTCCGCTTAAGACACGGGTCGTAAATATAAAATAAGAAAGTCTCCAACCCCAAACCGTTGCCATGAAGGCAAAGATGGCCTTTCTAACAGAGTAAGCGTCTCCAAGAAGAAAGTAAACGATGGCTATCGTGGAGATACAAAGTCCCCAACCAACGTCTACGATCGCGTAATTGTGGATGATCTTTCCGATCAACCAAAGAAGACTCATTAGAAAAAAAACGACTACCCAGGCTGTGAACATCAAAGATAGGGCTTTTTCGTACATAGAACTCTCCGGTCCGATTTATTTTCGAATGATGCCGTTCACTTTTCTGATTAGGAGAAGGAACAAAAAATATGATAAAAACGCGGCCAAAGGCACGGTGCTTGTCCAACCTAAGACCGCATAACCTGCCGAACGAGAAAGGCCATCGATCACTTGGGAGGTATCTCCTTCTGCCAATCGATATGCCCAACCAAGATCGATCTCTTTTCCGAGAAGATAGGATCCCAATCTTAAGAAAGGAATGATTAGAAAAACTTGAAATGGATATGCAGCGTAATTTGCGATCTGAATGGACACAGGATTCAGTCTTAAAAGAAAACCTAGTACCGCACATAATGCCATGGTAGTCCCGATAACCGGAAAGACCCCAATGGCAGCACCCAGAGCCAAGGAAAGTGCGATCTTTTCCGGACTGGTGCCTGTCTTCAATTCTTCTAGAATACGATCCTTTGCTTTTGCAAGGAAGGAAGGCTTGGTTTCTTTCTTTTGAGTTTCTGAGTCGATCACAGAGGATTCAGCCCGCGATTATTTGGTCGAGTATACACGACCTGTACTACGCTGATATTACGCATATAAAACGCAGCCGCGCAATATGAAAAGTAATATCTCCATTTTCTGATAAACGATTCGCTATAACCCATATCTCTGATAGAGAAAAGATTCTCTTCGAATCCTTTCTGCCAGCTCATCAGGGTCTTATCGTAATTACGACCTATATCCTCTAACTCGAATAGGAACATATCACTCGTCCGATTCACTGCCTGATTGATACGTGCGATCGAAGGAAGAAGCGATCCCGGAAAAATATGCTTCTGAATAAAGTCTATACCTTTTCTAAAGGAATCATATCTAGGATCCGGACAAGTAATGATCTGGTGTGCCATCAACCCGTCCTTTTTCAACACACGGTTGCACATAGAGAAAAAATCCTCGAAGTATTCGTGGCCTACCGCTTCCAACATCTCCACGGTAACGATCTTATCGTAAGAACCTTCGACCTTTCTATAGTCTTTCAGTCTCACTTCGATCCGATCTTCTAAGCCCATGCTTTTGATCTTTTCTACAGCAAATTTATACTGCTCTTCAGAAATCGTATAGGAAGTAACCTTGCATCCGTATTTAGATGCGGCGTATGTGGAGAAGGCGCCCCAACCCGTTCCTATCTCCAAGAGATGATCCGACGACTTTAGCCTTAACTTCTTGCATAGGTTCTCTATCTTTGCAATCTGAGCCTCTTCTAGGCTACGATCCATTTCCTGAAAATAAGCACAGGAATACGTCATGCTAGGATCCAAGAACTTCTTATAGAACTCGTTTCCTAGGTCATAGTGTTCCACTATATTCTTCTTACTTCCTCTGAGAGAATTGCTCCTAAATAAATGAAGAAGACGATTTCCCAGATTCATGAAGGCAAGATGCAAAAAGCTTTTTTGAGACCCGCTAACAGAAGGCGCCTCTTCCACGTTCAAAAGAAACCAGCAAATGATAGCTCTAATATCATCCGTATCCCAGTCCCCGTCCATATACGATTCCGCGAGACCTATATCTCCGTAGAGAACCAATCTTTTAAAGAATCTTCTGTCTTTTACTTGAATGATAGCGTGGTGAAATTCGGAAGCCTCGGAAGAATTAGGATCCCCTAAATATCTTTGTTCTCCATCAGGAAATAAGATCCGAAGGGAGCCTCTTTGCATTCGTGATAAAGCTGCAAAGAATATCCTTTCATAAAAACGATATCCTCCAATTGCAGAACTAGTCGATCCTTGTAATGTTTCTACTTTTACTAGATTATCGCCTTCCAAGATGCAATCCTCTTTGTTGATCTTGCCCATCATCTTTTTTGATAAAGGGGATCTTTTTTAGGTAAAGAAGGAAAGCCTGCCAATGGATAAGTCCGATCACCCTCAAAGTCACGAAGGGATACTTAAAGAACATCCATAACAAATTCGGATCGGTTAGTTCTCGCGCCTTTCCGGTATACGTAGTCACCATCACCCTCTCTCCTTTTTCGAAGGCGTCGATGCGTAAATTGATCCTTTCTCCGGAAGGAGGATTTAAATAAAAATCAAACTCCGAATCCAAACTAACAAAGGGAGAAACGTAAAAGAACTTCTCTTCTCTCTTTCGAAATCCTTTTTGTTCCAGGGATTCTTTTCCCAGGAAGTACAATTTCATTTCTCCGAACGTATTGCCAACCTCTGCGAGAGCGCAGACCGGATCTCCATTCGGCCCTTCTGCAAAGTAGAAGGAGACGGGATTGAAGACGTAACCGAAGACTCTCAGGTTGGTGATTAGCGTAACCTTTTCTACCTTTTCTTTGACTCCCTGTCCCCGAATGTACTCTAAAAAATTTTCCTTGAGACCCTCTTTTCCAAAAGACAAATGGTCTGAATCATAAAAGGAGAAGGTCCGAAATTTATTCTTTCCAAACAAAAGCGAACGATCGTTCAGTACGTCCAACTCGTCCAGATCCAGTAGAAAGGTAAAGATCCCGTACCGAAAGCGATTTCGTTTCGGAACGCTTCTGTCATGCATTACCTTGGCTTCTATGATCTTGGAATTTAGTCCCATACCTTTTTACCAAGTAATTGCTCGGACAGATTTCTCGCGGACCAAAGCCCATCTTCATGAAATCCATATCTAAAATAGCTGCCGCAAAAATAGACGGGGCCCTTTGCGTTCAGCTCCGATAATCGCTCTTGCGCCTTTAAAGAACCCACGTGAAATAAAGGATGTTCGTATCGGATCCTACGAAGGACCTTTTTAGGATCGATCTTTCCGGGATCCCCGATCGATAGAAAATAATCCTTTTTCCTAGAAACATCCTGCAGGCTATTCATCCAATAGATCGTATGCGGATAGATCCTTCCTTCAATTTCGTCCATTCTATAATTCCAAGAGGACCAGGTGGACCTGGTCTTAGGCATAACAGAATCGTCCGTATGCAGAGTCGCGATATTCTCCTGGTACTTAAATTGAGAAAGGAGTTCCTTCTGTAAGGAATTCGGTTTCTTTAATATGGATAAGGAAGTATCCGCATGACAGGCAAGTATTACCTTATCAAAGGTTTCCGATCTTCCGCCTTTAAAGAGCAGTTTCGCCTTCCCTCCGGAAACAGTCTCTACTCCTTGGACAGCGGATCCGATCTTAAATCTCTTGTGGATCGGTTGAGTGAGCCTCTTAACATATTCTATGGATCCGCCATGCACCGTATACCATTGGTGTTGGGTGTTCAGCCCTAAAAATCCATGGTTCAAGAAGAAGCGGACCAAAGAATACGCCGGAAATTCCAGCATCAGATCTTCCGGAGTAGACCAAACTGCGGAGCTCATGGGCACTAAATAGTATGTCAATAGATCCGGATGAAAGCCTGCTTCGTCTACGTATCTCGATAAGGAATAGTCTTTGTACTTGGGGTCTTTTAGTATTTTAGGAGCTTCTTCATTGAATCTATTAATATTCAAGAGTAAGCGCAAATATCGAAGGTTAAATATATTTTTTCTCTGAGCGAATAGACCGTTCAAGCCCGAACCACAAAATTCGAGGTTATCCGGGACATGTTGCACACTGAAAGACATGCTCGTCTTCTTAGTAGGAACATCCAGTTCTTCGAAAAGTCGTTTCAGATTCGGATAAGTAACATGGTTGAATACAATGAATCCAGTATCGATAGGAAGGTTCTCCCCTTCTTCCTTTACAAACACCGTATTCGTGTGACCACCGATATAATCCCCTTTTTCGAAAATGGAAAGATCGAAATCATTCTGCAAGAAATGAGCGCAGCCCATTCCTGCAATGCCTGTGCCCACAATGGCCAACTTTTGTTTCTTGCGAGGAGTAATTTTCTTGGAAGTTTTCTTTTTAGTAAGAGTTCGTTTCAAAAAAGTATCCGACGTACTGGTCCCATTTAAAGCGGACCAGGAACTTTATTATAGACTAATAGGAAGCAAATCTGTTTGGAAAAAATTTTCTAAACAACCGAAGTTCGGTCATTAAATAGGCTTCGGAGGATTTCGTAAAAACTTTTTTACGAACCTGAAGATGGCTTATTCACCGAAAGAGAACTCTTCAAATTAAATTCTTGTATTCTGTAATATTACAAGCTGAGGCCGTATACCAAGGCAATGTATCTTAATATCCTTAAACTGAAAACGATCGATGCAAAGATCCAAAATTTTTGGCGAAAGAAACCGGAGAGAACCGTGATCGGATCTCCTACAAATGGCAAAAAGGAAAACAGAAGCACCCAATATCCCCAACGGCCCGTTCTTTCTGCCCAAGCGGAATACGTCTTAGATTCGGCGATCCTGGTCTCGATCGTTTTTCCAAACCAGTAACCAAGTCCATAGTTGAATGCACAGGCTCCACAATTTCCAATAGAGGCCCAAAGAATCGCTTCCGCAGCGGGAAGTCCGGACCAGATCGCTCCCATCAAGGCGGCTTCGGAACTAAAAGGCAAGATAGTAGCGGCAGCAAAGGAAACTAGAAGAAGGCTAAGCCCTCCGTAATTCAGGAATAGTTGGGTCAGAGAGGAAAAGAAGTCCAAAGAAATGTCCAGGCCTTATTGTAGAAGTACTATATTAAGGAAATGAATTACTCGTCAAGATAGAAGAAAGATGGAAATATAATAGCCTCGTATAGAATGGCAAAAACGAGGAAACGTTAGGCGACGAGCAATTGAGAATTCTAAAATACATATACAATTCAATTTTACTTTTTACTTTAACCGTTCTCTGCTTTGCGCCCTCTTCCCTTAGTGCTGATAATTTGATCGGAGATGGAACTCAAATATCTCCCTACACGATAAAACTCGGCATTGGGTTTGGCCAAGCAGAATACCAATATGGAAATTCGGGAAGATCCGATTCTTATCGCGGATCTTTTGAATACAATCCTAAAAACTGGGGCTTCGAACTTGGGATCAATCGGGCGAATTATTTTGTTCCTTCAGATAAAAACACAGAATTCTTTGCGGCATATATTCTATCTGCGGGAGCCGGAGCTCCAGAAGGTTTCGGCTACACTCTGTACACCGCCGCCAAAGTAGATCAAATCACATTCTCAAAGACTTTCTTGGATTTTGGACCTACATTTCACCTAAAACCTGGAGCCAAATTCGATCCATATATTGGGATCGGTGCGGGAATCGCCGATATCGGTTCGAAACAGTCCGTAATACGAGGATATGCAAAACTAGGCGTTCGCATCAATTTTCAACAGAGCTTTCTTTACTTGGAATTGGAAGGAGCATCCGTCAACCGTCACTACGGCGGGAACCAATACGTATATAGCGAAGGTTCCGGAGTTTTCGGGTTTGGATATTATTTTGGAGCCGCAGGATCTTCTCCTCCTGCAAGCATAGAAAGACAAAAAACGATTGAGGACCAATCGAAATCGCAGGAAGAGCAAGTCCCTTCGAAAGAAGATGCGAAATCGCAACCTACCGAAAATCAGACAGAGCCAACCTCTCCTGCTGAGCAGAAAGAAAATTCGAATCCGTAAAGATCTTAATGTTTCATCCTAGAGTCGCAGATTGAGGAGATCGCAAAGCATTTGATTTCATGATCTCCTCAATCTCGTCTTCCTGGTATAGGAAAAATTACAAGCGCAGAATAACGTTTCGCCAAGATCGTTTGCACAAAGTATAAGATCCGAGAATTTTCCCAAAATTTCCAAATGAGTAAATAATTTATAAATTATCGATCGATCGCTATTGCCTCGAACATAAGTTCTGTTTTAAAAACAAATCTCTTTTTCTAAATAGAACTTATGATTTTCCGATCATTCGAAACAAACCCTAAGCCGAGTCAGGTCTCCCTTAGTGCAAAGATCTCATTTAGTATGATATAAAATTATTATTAGCGGAACAAATAAAAATCGATCCATTATGGAACCGAGTAATATACAAAAAGATCCAAGACGTTTAACAAACATTAGGTGGTTGTTTATGAAAATGAAACGTTTGGTCTTAGGACTAGCGATCTGCTTTCCGGTTTTGCCGGCAGTCGCTCAAAATAAAAGTAGTGATATGCAGACAAAGCAAAACACTGCTTGGACCTTGAAGCTCGGGGCAGGAAGGGGCGAAGTGCGAGACGGTTCCTATAGTTACGGGACCTCGTCGGCATATAGAATGTCTGCGGAATATAATCCGCGATATTTCGGTTTGGAATTGGGGATCACTCAAGGAAATTACTCGATCAAGAAAGAGGAATCCCTGGATAAGTCCTCCGCCCTTGCCTACAGCAACGGAAATGGTGGCAATTACATCGCTTATCGAAATTTCGATCGAGGGATAGACAAAGGAGAGTTCTTTAGGTTAAACTACGTAGATATAGGACCCACTCTTCACTTTAGACCGGGAAAGACAATCGATCCGTATGCTTCTATAGGCATTGGAATAGCGGATCGCGGTTCCTACAGAGCCTATAGCCGCTTGGGTCTAAGAGTGAATATGGATAGAGCCTTCGTTTACTTCGAGGGAGAAGCTTCCAATATCAATCGTAACTATGTGGACAGACATTGGACCTACCATGATTACAATGGATGGGTCGGAGTCGGTATGTATCTAGGATCCATGGAGCCTTCTACAGATGCAGATCCTAGTACGGGCAGAAAACCGGTCCAATCGGAGCCGTTCGCGTTTCGCTAGGAGATTCGTTTAATAAAGTAGATGAAGAAGACTCTGTTCCTTTAAACGTTCAGAAGCTTCTTCATCTCTTCCGAAATGGAAGCGGCAGATTTTCGAGCGGCTTCTGCGAAATCAGGACCGGAAGAAGAGAATATAATACTGCGAGAAGAATTAACAAGCGCATTCTTGCCGCAAACCGCGACCACTTCTTCTAAAGAGGCTCCCTGGGCCCCGTAGCCAGGGATTAGCAGGATGCGGTCCGGATGTGTATTACGGATCTCTGATAATTGTTTCGGATGAGTAGCACCCACTACCAGGCCTACATTCCTTGCGGGGAACTTCTCACTTAAAGCGGCAACTTCTTGGTATAAGGTCCTTCCAGTTTCAGAGAATGTCTTCTTTTGCAATTCGGCAGAATCCGGATTAGATGTCAGACAAAGGAGGAACACCAGCTTGGACTCGTCTTCTATAAACGGTTTGATGGTATCCGAGCCCATATAAGGAGAAAGAGTCAAGGAATCCACTCCCAACTCCTGAAAGAAGAATTTCGCATACTGCTTTGCAGTATTGTCCAGATCCCCTCGTTTCGCATCGGCTACGATCGGGATCTCCGGATGATTCGTTTTGATATGAGAGACCAACTTCTCGAATTGTTCTATTCCCTTGGAACCGAATGCTTCATAAAAAGCGATATTCGGTTTGTATGCAACAGCATAATCCGCAGTCGCATCCACGATCTCTCGCGAGAATAAGAACAGTTTATCCGGGAATTTTTCTAAGGAGGCAGGAAGTTTGGATACGTCCGGATCTATTCCAACGCAGAGAAGGGAGTTTAGCTTTTCCCTTCTCTTTACGAATTTGGAATAGAAATCCATCTTATTTACGTACTATATATTCCTGCGCGAAAGGAGGAAGCGTAAAAGCAGCCTTATGCATTTCGGCAGAATAATACTTTAATCCTTT
This sequence comes from Leptospira langatensis, assembly GCF_004770615.1. Lineage (NCBI taxonomy): Bacteria > Pseudomonadati > Spirochaetota > Leptospiria > Leptospirales > Leptospiraceae > Leptospira > Leptospira langatensis. Next base: position 57,223 of record NZ_RQER01000005.1, on the reverse strand, counting down.
AGGAACCCGATTCGGATCCGGTTCCACTTTGTATGGATCCGGTCCCTTAGAGCAATAGGTGAATCCAATAATCCCGGAAGGATACGTAGGCACCACGGTGAAATAATAACCACAATGATCGAATACCTGAGGAATGAATTGGAATAATTCCTTTATCACTTTTCCATGATAATAGAAGCTCTCTCCCTGAGTGGTGCAGATCCCTCCCTTCTTCAAGGAAGCGGCCATGGTCTCATAGAAAGGTCTTTTGAATAGCACTTCGGCCGGGCCGACCGGATCGGAAGAATCCACACAGATCACATCGAAGTATTCTTTATAATCCTGAACGTATTTCGCTCCGTCTTCGTACGCATGTTTGACCCTCGGATCCTTCATTGCGTTTGCGATCTCAGGGAAGTATTCATAGCAAACATCCACGACTCCCTTATCGATCTCGCACAAATGCACTTCTTTCACAGAAGGATGCTTTAAGATCTCGCGGACTGTTCCTCCGTCTCCTCCACCGATCACTAGGACCTTTTCGGGATTCGGATGGCTCATCATGGGAACATGAGCTATCATTTCGTGATATGCAAACTCGTCGGCCTCAGTCATCATCACGACCCCGTCGAGAGTGAACATGCGGCCGAAACCTTGAGATTCGAATACGTCTATTTTTTGAAAAGGAGTCTTGCGTGTGTGCAAGAACTCCTTCACCTTAATCTTGAGGGCTCTCCCGTTCGGAAGTTCGAGTGCCTCGTCTAACCAAAGTTCCAATGGATCCCCTTAGAAGCGGTTTGTTACTGTGAGACGCATTGCTGCGCCTTTGAAGAATTTGCGAGTAAATTCAGCCGCCACTTTCGGATCGTATCCTTTGCAAGAAAAGATATCGATATAAGAAGTATTGGTATCATTCGCGAAGTGAGCGGAGATGCAAGAAGTCTCGATCAGCTGCACCATGGAGTAACCCGCAACTCTATCGTCTTCTCCGAAGTAGACCACTTGGGTCTCTCCGAATCTCTTCATTTCGATAAGTTCGCAAAGCTCGATCACATATTGTTTGATCGCATCTGCGTCTCGGATCAATGCAGCGTCACATTCTTCCAAGTCGATGGAAGTTAGAAGTCCCCAAGCTCCGTCTTTGAAAGGCTCATATACTTTCAGTTCAGGATCGGAATCGATCTTGGACTGGATATATGTAGGGAAGTTTCCTTGGAAGCGTTTACGAACGATCTCAGACTCTTCATTACGAGCCCATGCCAATTCCGGATTTTTCATAGCCGGGTGGAAGGTAACTTCTTGCCCTGCTTCGATGTCCTTTAGCGCTACTAGGGTAATATCCCCTTGGAAACCGCAGTTTGCATCGGAGCTTTGGCGGATATAATGCACTGTATCAACCCCATCATCGTGCAGAGGAGATACTAGATAGAAATCCCTGTGCACTCTGTGAGGAGTGGAAAGTCCAGAAAGACCAGTCAGCTCGTCCTTATGGACGGCCTTGCCTCCCCAAACTGCTACAACTTCTCCGGCAGGGATCCTTTCCTTAGTGTAAACGAAAGGCTCTCCCTTGTCGGTAGTATTAATATCAATGCTATTTCTTAGATAAGAAAAACGGTTAACGATCTTAAGTTTATCTTGGGTCCTAAGGCTCATGCTCTGGTACCTCTCCTCGTATTAATTTGAACGTATGAAATTACTGCCCACCCACCTGGAGAGGGGAATTCATCTTTATCAATTCGGGTTTTTCCGGCTCTGCCGGAGAGAAGGTCTCTATTTCCCAACTGGTTTGTGAGGTAGGTCTACGCCAAGTTTCAACAAACCGCGCTTCATTTCCACAACGGAGATGCTCTTCGAGCCGAAGCGTTCCTTGAGATATTCCAGAGCTGCCTGATTATCGATTAAGTCTCCGCAAGTGAAGACGTCGATAGCGCAATAACCGTATTCGGGCCAGGTATGTATGGCGAAATGGGATTCGCTCACGACCACTACACCGCTCACACCAAACGGACTAAATCTATGAAAAACAGATTTAACTGTGGTGGCACCGGAGAGGTCGACTGCCTTCAACATGATATCTTCTACCAATTCGTGATTGTTGATGGTCTCGTAATCACACTCATAAAACTCTGCAATTACGTGCTTTCCCAATGCGTTCATCTACTGCCTGACACCTCCGAACCGGTTTTGGTTTAGTAACCGAGCATGCGTATGACTATGTTTTTTTGTCAACTCTCTACGTAAATTTATATTTATTTTTTCCGTACAGCTTTTTCTAGCATCGGAAGATCCTAGAAACTGATAACGTTACATTTTTAGAGACGAGACACGAATTGAATTTCCACGAGGAGCAAGATCATCGAAAATCACCGATTTAAAAAATGGGTCCTTTTGAGCTTTTTCGGGGTTTTTTGTGCCCTTTTGAGTACGCTCATCTATATGAAGAGAGATCGACTATCGCGCTTCTTCACCTCTTACTCGGTCTTTACCACTCGAGAAGAAGCCATCTCCGACGCAGAAACCTCCGGAAAAAAAGGGATCATTTTTTTCATCACTCCTCTTGGATGCGGAGACTGCGGCTTGGAGACAAACGTCTTGCAGGACTTGGATGGCCTTGGTTGGACTCTTCTCCGCGTGTCGGAAGGAAGTTTGGAATACGAAAGAATTCTCTCCGACGATAGATTTCTAGAGGCTCTCTCCTTGGTTCGAAGCGGTAAGCCTTCTTGGGGGATCATGAATCTAGGAGAGGAGCTCCTTCTTCTGGAGCCAGGAGTACCGGAGAAAGCATTTATCCAAAAACTCTCCGGCTCCACAAAGCAAAGCCCTGAACCCTGAAAAATTCAGGGCCCTTGTACTTAAGATCGAGGCAGTCGATTGCTTTAAAGAAAGAATAAGAAGGAAGGAAGGGCTTAGTCGCCCTTCTTCAGGAACTCGGAGATAGAGTTCTTGTCCTTGTCCAAAGAATGGCGATGGATCTCTTCGATCACTGTCTCGATGACAGAGCCCATGAGGAATACTCCTGAGCTAACCTTAACATCATAACTTCTTTCAGACTCGTTGGGGCCGATCTCCTTATACACGGAGAAGCCTTTGATTGTTACAATTGTATCATTTCCGGGAGGTGCGATCGTAAACTCATGGGTATTGGTGGAAAGATCGAATACGGAATCTTCCAAAAGAGAAGGATCCGATAATAAGGTAGCGAGCACCTTCGGTAAGGATTCGGCTAACTTTACCTTTCTTTTTTGAAATACCTTGTTCCCTTCTTTTCTTTCCTCCAATAGTTCTACGTTTTTCAACTCCGGAAAGCGATCCAGATACTTGTATCTATCTTCTCTGGCTCGAAGTAAGTCTTGCAAGGGTACGGGAAAGGTTTGTACTACTTTGTATTGTTTCATCCAGGGTTCCTAGAACTGTTGGTTTTAGCCGTTTCCCGGGCAGTTTGTATGCATTTCTCCACTCGGGAAACCCTTTTTTTAGTTTCGCTGGAAAGGAAAAATCAGAATGACAGGCAGGAAGAAAGGAAGCGATATGTAATCCTAAGAATGAAAGAAAGAACTTGGATTGAACTTTCCGCCAAGGCTATCGCCGAGAATCTAAAGAGTTTTCGATCTCTTCTTTCTCCCAAAACATTGATCGCCGCCATCATCAAATCCAATGCGTACGGCCATGGACTCCTGGAAACAGCTGCACTCGCCTTTCAGGGAGGTGCAAACTTATTCGGAGTGAATTCTTTAGAAGAAGCTCTAGTTCTTAGGGCAAAGTATCCGGCGTTTCCCATTCTCATCATGGGAGAGATCCCAGACTTATCCTCCAGAAAGAAAGAAGTCTCCGACCCGAATTTTTGGATCATCGTTTCTAGGACCGAAAGTGTTCGCATTCTTTCAGAATGTGAACCTTCTCCTAAGATCCATCTCAAAGTAGATACGGGAATGGCTAGGCTCGGCTATTCCGGAAAGGATCTAGAAAGAACGCTTTCTGAGATCAAAGACGAAAATCTTCCCTTGCATGGAATAGCGACCCACTTCGCGAGCACAGAGGATGTGTTAGAACAGAAATATTCCAAAGAACAGATGAGGAATTTTGCGGATGCCATCCAAATGGCGGAAAGATTCGGATTCAAGGATCTGATCAAGCATGCTTGTGCTTCCGCTTCTACCATGCTCTTTCCGGAAGCGCATTACGATCTGGTTCGAGTTGGGATCTCTCTCTATGGGCTTTGGCCGAGTTTACAGACAAGACTCTCTCTCCATCTAAGTGGGAAGAAGGACTTTCAACTTTCCCCGGTAATGAGCTGGAAGGCAAAGATCGTTCATTTGAAGACGGTGCCTGAAGATAGTTTCGTAGGTTATGGTTCCACGTACCAGACGAGTGCGGAAACCAAGGTGGCGGTCGTACCCGTAGGCTACTACGAAGGATTGGATCGTAAGCTTTCGAACAACGGAGTCATGTTGGTTCGAGGAAAACGAGCCAAGATCCTGGGAAGGATCTGCATGAACATGACCATGTTGGATGTCACTCATATTCACGATGTAGAGATCGGGGACGTGGTTACTATTTTAGGAAAAGATAAAGAAGAAGAGATCGGTGCAGACGATCATGCGAATTGGACTTATACGATCAACTACGAAGTGACCACTCGGATCAGCGAGTCGGTGCCAAAAATAATCCGAGAGTAAAGAGAGTTTATGAATCATACAGGATCCCAGGAAACACAGACCGGAAAGGAAGTGACCCCGGTTTATACCACTAAGACCTATAGTCTCATGATCAGACTGGTATTCAAGGCAAGAGGACTTCTATTCGATTCTTTCGAAGAATATTTTCCTGCCAGCAATCCGAAACAATTGCTTTCTGCTCCCTATCCTTCCGTTCTGATGGCAAATCACGTTTGGGAAGGAGATGTTCCCGCACTCGCAGCGGTTTATCCTCACGTAAATCCTTCTATCAAGTTTGCGATCCCGGCCAGAGAGGATTTAATGAAAAAGGATTTCTTGACCAAGGAATTCAAACCGAAGGGGATCATGAAATGGATCTTCTTCCTGATCGATAAATCCATGATCATCCCGAAATACATGAACTATATCGGATGCGTTCCTATCAAGAGACCGTTCCGTGATAATGCAAGAGAACTCCTCAAGAAAGGAACTCTTAGAGATTTGGTAGACCAGGAATGGAGCTATCTCTCCGACAGGATCTCGGAAGGTAGGAACTTATTCATGTTCCCGGAAGGGACCTTCAATCATGACGGATACATGAACCAGATCAAGAAGGGTGTCTATTTCCTTAGAACTAAATTCAAAGGGCTGAATTTCACTTCCTTCACGCTCACCTACGATTATTTCTCCTCCAAGAAAGCAGAGCTTCATATCGGATACGGGGACCAATTCCCTATTCCGGAAAGTGCGGACTCGGACGAAGTAGCAAGCATCGTAAAGGACAGATTGGGTAGCCGATACACCGTGACTGCAGGAAATCTCGCTTCTTATATGGTCTTGAAATTCGAAGGAAAGGCCAAGGAAAGCAAAGAGAAATTCTTCCAAAACCTGAAGTCCTTTGCGGAAACGATCCGTGCAAAACATCCTGAGATCTATATATCGCAAAAATTTCATACGGAAAATCTGAAGCATGCATTTGATTCCTTCTTGGAGAAGGCAAAGAAAAGCGGATTCCTGAAATTAGAAGGGAACGATATTGTATTTCTGGAGAAGCTCTTTCAGATTCCGAAAGATCTTCATAATTTGAAGAAAAAGAATCTGGTCTTATATCATAAGAACCAACTTACTTATCATCTTCCAAAACTGGATGCCGTGTGGGCGTCTACTGTAACCGTATAGGAGAAATTTTTGGCCTTTTGGAAAAGAATCGGTTCTCGCAAGACCAAAGTAGAAAACTGGATCACAGCTCCCGGTAAACTAGAAGCGAGTATCAGTAAAAGTTTGAATTTCCTATTCTCCTCCACCTTGGAGGAGATCCTACCGGGAGAGATCGCGTTATCTCCTTCTGCGATTGGGTTATTCCGTCTGCCGGAAGAAAAATTAAAAGTGCTCGCGGAAGAATTTCCCGTAGAGAAAGCCTTCCCGTATTCTTCTTTGGACGAACTTCTTTCGGAAGAGTCAAGGGATGCGATCGTAGAGTTCATCGCAGGGGCACAGGCTGCCCCCTCCAAGACCTTGCTGATGGGGATCTTAAACCAAGCGGAAGTGCAGGAGATCTTCGCCCAAGGTTTGGAAAAAGTATTAAGCGAATTCCATAAGAAGATCAATCCTCTTCATGGAGTATTCCAGGCCGCTGGATTGGAAAAACAGATCTCACAATTCCTCTCTGCTCTTTTGCCGACATTTACGGAAAGAATTGCGGACTTCGTATCCATAGGCTCTGGGACACAAGAGATCCAAGCGGTGATCCGGAATACCTTAAAGATCCTATTGCAAACAGGCTTTAAGGATCTGGGAAGAATGGAAACCTCTCAGTTCGGGGCCGGTACGGATCGGATCCGAAGAGCGATCGCAAGCGACGAAAAGGTGCGAGCCTCTATGGAGAATGTTTATTCTATCGGTCGAGATACATTATTAAATCATTATAGAAAGGAATCCTTAAAGGAATTCGTAGGCCTGTCCCAAACGGAATTGGATCTTTGGATCGGAAAGATAGCGAGCGATACCGCACATAATCTAAGAAAGGTCCATTCTAAAAAACCGGTCACTCCGCTTGTTCTAGATATTCTAGGGGATATCTTGGGATGAAAAAGGTCATTTCCACCATCCAGAATGCATTAGAATATCTGGATAAACTCGGACCCCAGAAGTCCTTTCAGTTATTCAGGGACCTGGGTTACGAGGCACTATTCTCCATTTCGGAGAAGGTGGATCATAAAAGTCTATTATTCCTAAGCCAAAACCTGACCCAACAGGAAATTGTAAGCCTTCTTCAGTCTATCCCTGAATCCATTCTAGTAGAGCTGATCCGAAACACTGTCCCCGGAGATCTAGTCTATTATGTAAAGCATCTGGGCCTGAAGGAACTCAAACTCCTGGCAGAAGCATTGTCTCCGGAAGACGTTGCCAGGATCAACAGCACCATCGGCTCCAAGACCATCGTAGAGATCATCACTAATATAGGAACAGAAGAAGCATTAGAATATCTGAATGCGATCGGGACGGATTCCTTTTTAGAGATCGCAAAGGCAGTCCCGGTCAAGGACTTCGTTCCTTTGACCAAGACATTGACCCCGAATGAATGTGCGGAATGGATCCGAAAACGATCCGTCGGAGAGATACCTACACTTCTAAAAACGTTCGGCACCAAGAACGCCCTTACGCTTTTGCAACAGATCGGATTTCAGAAAGTGCTTTCCCTTCTTTCCATCTTGAATATGGAAGAGCTGGTGGTATTGGTGAATACGGTAAATAAGATGAAATTGCCTTCCGTTAGAAAGTCCGTGCCCAAAAAGAATAAAGCCTCTTCGAGCAAGGGCAAGCGGCCCAAAAGCAAGAGAAAGAATTCTTAACGATCCATTCCCTTCTTTGCGCTCAATACTTCTTCCTTACTCTTTGTAATACTTTCCAGTCTCTCATTTACCATTTTTTCATATTCTAGATTCGGACTTTGTGAATTCTCGGAGACCATCTTCTTGTAATTGTCCAGACCATATTGTAGGATCTCCAGCATGTCGTCGGACCTCTTGAGCTTCGAATTCAAGTAGAAGGTCATTTCTTCCTTAGGAACATCCCTTCTTTCCAGGATCTCTCCTTGGATCCGATAGTAATGATCCTCGTCTTCCTTTCTTTTTTGGGCTTCCGCTTCCGTAAGTTTGCGAGGGATCAAAGTATTATTCGGGAATTTTTCGACCAGAGGCTTGAACCTTTCGTACATCTTTTCATACAATTTGGCCCTCTCTTCCGGAGAAAGGCCGTCCAAGTATGATTTAGGTTTAGCAGGCTTTTCTTCCTCGCTTGCATTTTGGGTTTGGTCTATTACAGACCCTTCGGAAGATTCTGAGAATTCCAGGAATCCTCCTCCGTCGAAGACTGAATTCTCTTTTCTTAATACTGTTTCTCTAGAGAGACCGCCCTGGAGAGAGGCCTCATTCTCTTCGGAAGAAGGGTTAAAGAGGAAATAAGAGGAAATTGCGAGGATCAGGAATGCAAGTGCTACAAAAAAATATACGAGTTTACGGGTCATTCTGAATGTAAGGGTAAAATTACCTTAAAAATACTGCCACCTTTTAGATTCGGTTCGACGATAACTTCACCACCCATTTTGTTGATGAGCGCGCGGCTGATGGAAAGACCGAGGCCTGTCCCTCCCACAGTTCTATTCCTTTGGTCCGGAATCCGGAAAAATCTTTCAAAGATCAATTCTTTGTATTTCGGATCTATCCCCACGCCGGTATCGGTAAAGCGAACCTCTATCTTCTTATCCGATATTTTCTTAAGTGAGACATCGACTCCTCCTCTTTCCGTATATTTTACAGCGTTCACGAAGAAATTCGTAACGATCTGAGAAAACTCGAACCGAAGACCTTTCAACTTCAGACCGGACTGAAGGTCCATGCTGATCGTGATCCCTTTTTCGGAAGCAGGAGGGGAATTGATATAGACCACTTCTTCGATCACGATCAAAGGATCGAAGATCTCGTTCATCTCTTCCGTGGTCTGGGAGTTCTTATTCTCCAATTGGAGAAGATTATCTATGAGAAAATTCAGTCGCCTCACATTCTTGCGGATCACATCCGCCATTCCCTTCTGGTCCTCGTTCAAAGAAAGAACAGGATCGGAGAATAATAGATCGAAATATCCTTGGATATTCGTCATCGGAGAGCGAAGTTCATGCGAAATATTTGATATGAATTCATGTTTTATCTTTTCGGACTCCAAGATCAATGCATTGTCGTTCACTTGGATCTGATAGAATCTCTTTGTTTCCGCACTGAAACCGGTAACACTTAAGCCAACGGAGAATCTGGTCCCATCCTTTAAGATCAAGGTAGCTTCCGGAATAAAGGTCATATTTTGGTCCTTTCCGCTAGGCGCCTTGAGTTCTGTTTGCTCCAAGATATCCGGTAATACCCTGGCTAAACGGATATTCTTTATCTCAGAGATCTGGTATCCGGAGACTTCCCTAAATCTTCGATTCGCATCCACGATCATTCGGGTATCCGCATTTACGATGATCATTGCATCCGTAGCAAATTCGAACATGTATCTGTATCTTTCTTCCGTGGTTTGACGCTTTAAGTCGCTGATATCCAAACGGGTTTCCAAGAGATAATTGTCCTCTGACAACCTTTTGTTCTTCTCCTCAATATCACGGATCTCTTGATTCAAATAATCTAATATGCCATTGACGGTGGACCTGATGAAGAGATAAGGGCTCTTAGGAAGCTGAGTGTCCAAGGAAACTTCTCTCTTTCCGGAAAGAAGTGCCAGAGCGAACTCCTTCATTTCGGAAACCAAGCTTCTCAAAGGAGCTATATCCTTTACGACCCCACCTAATTTAGGTAGTTTTCCGTTCGAATAATACATTCGATTCGATACGGAATTCGCCTGGGAGAAGGCCTCCGGAAATTTCGGAAAGGGATCGTCTGCTACCGAATGAGCTAGATCGTTTAGGATCTTTCTTCCCCCTTCCAGACCCGGGAAGGTCTTGCCGTAAATCTCCATTACGAATCTAAGATCTTCGTAAGAAGGCATACCGGATAAGATCCTTCCTAGCTCGGGGACAGGACGGCGATAGAAACCGTCCAAGTCGCTTGGCTTCCAAGGACAGGGCCCGACCCAATCTGCCACATAGGAATCACCTTCATACGCAACATGGTTTGCAAGATCTTCCATGGCTCTTTTCAATGCGCGAGAAACACGATTGGCCTCGTCCGGGAATTTAGAAACAAACCTTCCTGTGAAGACCATCATATTAGTCGGAAGATAGAACGGAGGGATCTCATTCTCTACCGTTAGGCAGTATCCCTTCTCTCCAAAGAACGGGAACTCTTGCAAGGATGCCGCAACTCCCAAACATTCCGCACGAATAAATTCGTGAGTAAGCAAGGTAGGTCTTGTGGTCAGGTACGGGACCGGTTTTCTACGATGGTAATTCTCTGAGCGAAAAAATTCCTCCGCAACGAAACGATCCAGAGAATACGGATGCAAAATAGGAAGAAAACTATGATAAGAATCGCGAATAGACTCCGCTTCCATATAAGAAGCAGAATAAAAACCGTGCACCAAGCAAGAGAGAACAGTCCCTCTATAGAAAGTCCAGTGAGGAGAGGTCTTGTGTAGCTGTTGGTCCACCCAAACAGTAAAAGGGATCTCACCGGCTTCGGCCCGACCTTCTCTCAGGTGAGCTAAAACAGCTTCATAACTTTTTAATGCTCGGACTCGTACGAGTACTCCTTCTTCTTCGAAATACCCTCTTGTAAATGCGAGAAAGATCGGAAAAGACGTTAACCGAGGCGTTGTGACGATCTCTATTTCTATCACGGCACCCATCGTTCCTTAACCCTGGCCTTTTTTCAAGAAACCCTTGGAATCCGGTCGCAAAAGCTAGAAAAAAGACTCCAGTAGAACCCTTTTGTTGTCGAGAGACATAATATAGAGGCAGTTCTTCCGGGAGGAAGGAACTCCTTCGGGGGCAAAGGGATGAAACTCTCCGATTTAGAGTCATATCAGCGAATTCGAGCCAGGATGGAGGAGATTGAAGGGATCACCGAGAGATTTCAGCCGAAGAAGCAGGAAGGAGATCCTACAAAAAAACCAGCCGAGTCCGGATTTGCCGATACGCTGGACGCCAAATTCAAAGAGCTTTCTGGAATGGATGCAGATCCCGGACAGAAGGATCTGGCCCAAATCATCCAAAAGGAAGCCGCTAAAAACCATTTAGACCCGAACCTTGTAAAATCGGTGATCCGGGCCGAATCTGGCTTTCGATCTTCCGCCGTTTCTCCGAAGGGAGCAATGGGCCTGATGCAGTTGATGCCAGGAACCGCCGAGGCCTTAGGAGTGGAAGATCCGTTTGACCCTGAAGACAATATCGCCGGCGGAACAAGATTTCTGGCAGATATGGTGAAGAAATTTGGAGATACGAATCTCGCCCTGGCCGCCTACAACGCGGGCCCAGGAGCCGTTCAAAAATACGACGGGGTCCCTCCTTACAGAGAGACCAAAGATTATATTAAGAAAGTGAATCGTTATTGGAAGGGCGAAAAGTAGAAATTAATAATATTTCTTTAATTCCCCGAATAAGCAGGCCGTAAGTTCAGAGCATGAGGCCATTTTCTCCGGCTGCAAACAGACTTGCATTTTGTCGAAATGCTTTCTACATCCACGTAAGCAAGAATTCTCGATCTTATAGAGTTGATCTTCGGAACTCTGAGGGAGTTCCTTCTTCGTGCATTTTGCAAGATTGTCGCAATAATCTAAACAGATCTCTTTTCCTTCCCAATCCAGATTCGAATGGCTTACTGAACTTCTGGAATATTTGAATGCAATAAATGTCCCTACCGCAAGACCTAATAAGAAAATAGGTAGATAAGGAAAAAATTTTCTAAAAGAAATCTGTTTCATCGACTCTCCGATTTGGAATCTATTCTACGGTTCGGCCCAAAAATATAGATCTGCTCTTTACCCTTGGAAGGTCCGATCAGTTCCTGCACAGATGATATATCCCTTTTCCATACCTCTTGCGTCTGCACATGACTATATCCCGGTGGAATTATGAAGCCTTTTTGGTAAACAACCAAGAATCTTGTACCATCGGCACAGTTCCTTTCCGCACCTGGTACTGAATGCACGATATCTGCCCCGATCAGATCGTTTTTAAAATTTAAGGCTGTCCAGGGATTCTCAGAGACGATACAGATCTGCTTTGCAAGACGTAATGGACCTTCTTGCGGAACTTCGTACAGACTCAATTTAGGTAAAATCGAGAATTGTATATAAGAGAGAAGCCCCAAACCCATAAGCAAATTCGCAACTACGATGGAAGGAACTCCTTCTCGAGTAAAACTTCTTCTAAAAAACCAGATCATTCCCAAAAGAAAGACGAAGAATAGAGCTTCCTGCCAGAAAGGATCTTCCATGATCATATCGAAAAGGCCCATTCCCACTAAAAGAATAATAGAAAATCCTAAACTAAAGAAGAAATTCCAGAGAAGGGACCGACTAAATTCGACCCCTTTTTTCCGAATAGAGAACAATCCCAGTCCCAAGAATGCGAGGGGGATCATTGGTAGAAGGTAATAAAAATCCTTCCGATTTGGGGAAAGATGGATGAGTAAGATAGCGGTAGTCGACCATAAGAAGGAACTCCCCACCAATTCCGCAGTATTTCTAACCTTGTATAAAAGTTTGGAGAAGAAAGCGGCAGCCAAGATAATACAAAATGGAAAACTGTAGAGAAGTAATCCGCCAGGAATGATCCATTCTGGCTGATTCACAGTGGCTGCGGAGAATTTTCCGAAGTTTTCTGTGAAAAGGAAGACCTTCAGGAACTCCTTACCCAATTCGGAATAGAAAAGAAGTGCACCGACCCAAATTCCAGGAACGATCAGAGAAGAAGAATGGAATACAATATGGTTGAGGAGTTCCTTCCCAATTCTTCTTTTCCCACTCCATCTGCCTTTCTCTGAGATCAGGAAGATCCGGATCACGGAATAAGAAGCTAAAATGACTCCGCTATAGACCTGAAAAACCGGTCCTTTAATTAAAATCGCCATTCCGGAGAGTAATCCACCTACAAATAGCCAAACACGATTCCCGAATAATCTAAATTCCAGAATCGATACGGAAACTGCCGTGATAAAGAAGGCCAATAAGGATTCCATCATCGCCAATCTGGAAAATTTGAAAACTCCAAGGGTTAACGTGTATGCTAGAGCTACGGAGAAGGAACTCCTCACACTCCCCTTTGCTCTACGAAGTCCGATATAGATCAAAACGGAAGTTCCGCAGAAAAGCAAAAAGGACGGGAATCTTTCCGAGAAATAACCTACTCCGAGTAAGGCGTCGGAAGCCATTCCCACCCAGAACAGTGCGGGAGGCTTGTATAAGTTCAAGATGCCTTCAAATTTCGGAAAAAGATAAGAAGAAGACGCCAAGCTCTCCCTTATTGTAGCGATATGCATGGACTCATCTCCCTGAGTAAGCAATGCATTCCCGCCCGAACCGGGCAAAAGCAAGATAATGTTTAATATTACTAACAGAGAGAAATAAAATGAATCTTTTCCTGAGAGGAACAAGACGGAAATCTTGTTAGTTACAAATTCGAAAAAGGTTCCCTTTTTTTTAGAAACAGAATTGTCATTTTGAGGATTTGAACTCGGCATTGGGTCTAACTTTTAAGTAAGTGTTTACTTACTTAAAACCTTTATTTCACAGCTATTTGATTAATCAACATTAAACTAAGCTAAGAAAATAAAATCCGCTTGGCTGATTAGTCAAAGGTCGGGATACGTTCATATAGGCAGTTTAGATGGTCCGAGCAGCTAAAAAGAAAACGAAGAAAGCAAAACCTTCCAAAGGCACAGCCGCCGCCTCTCGTAAAGATCCCAAGAAAAGAGATAGAACTGCAACTGAGCGTGCACTGATGAGGGCAGGGATCCAAGTATTCGCGGAAAAAGGATACGACGCAGCCACCACAAAAGATATCGCAAAAACTGCCGGAGCAAATGAAGCGCTTATTATGCGTTATTTCGGCGGGAAGAAGGGACTACTTGAGGCAATCCTCACTAGAACCGAAGACTTTGATAGGTCGATTTCGCATAACAAAGATGCTGAAGCGAAGGACTATACACATCTAGATGAAGCTTTGGTAGAATCCATTTACGAAAAATGTTCCGACTATAGTCATTATTCGGACTTTATGAAGGTTGCAGTAAGCAGGATCATACTGGATCCGGATGTAAGTAGGATCATCCAAAGAAAAATCTACACAAAAGCCCTTCCCGAAATGATCCAGGAGCTAGAGAGATTCAAAAAAGCAGGAGAGATCGATTCTAAAGCGGATCTGAAATCCGTCGCTTTCGGGATTTCTTCTCTTACCTTCGCACTGGGATTCATGGCTCAAGTCGTTTATAAGATCCCGGAAGCCGAAGTAAAGACGACCATCAAGGAAATGGTGCGGCTTTTGCATAAGGGGCTCAAACCGGAATCAAGAGCATAAAAAAGGCCGGAAGCTTTCGCGATCCGACCTTTTCAAGATCTAAGAAATAAGATTAGAAAATCTTAATTTTTATTTCTTTCCTCCGATCAGATTCAAAGCACTCCCCGCCTTAAACCACTCGATCTGTTGAGCGTTATAAGTATGGTTTACTTTGAATTCTTCCTTACTTCCATTCTTATGATGTAAGACCAAAGTAAGAGGAGCTCCTTCCTTGAAGTTAGTCAATCCGAGAATGTCGATCTTGTCGTCTTCCTGGATCTTATCATAGTCAGCCTTATCGGCGAAAGTAAGGGCGAGCATCCCTTGCTTTTTCAAGTTAGTTTCGTGGATACGAGCAAAAGATTTCACAAGTACCGCGCGAACTCCCAAGAATCTAGGCTCCATTGCGGCATGCTCACGAGAAGAACCTTCTCCGTAATTCTCGTCCCCTACTACGATAGAACCGATCCCTTTTGCCTTATACTGACGTTGGACTTTTGGAACCTCATCGTAAGAACCGTCGAGTTGATTCTTCACGCTATTGATCTTCTCGTTAAAGATATTGGTAGCACCGATCAGAAGGTTATTTGAAATATTGTCCAAATGCCCACGGAACTTCAACCAAGGACCTGCCATAGAAATATGGTCTGTAGTACATTTTCCTTTTACCTTTATGAGAAGATTCAGATCCGATAGATCGGTTCCTTCCCATTTAGCAAATGGAGCCAAGAGCTGCAAACGGTTAGAAGAAGGATTTACGATCACTTGGATCCCTGAGCCATCTGCTGCAGGAGCTTGATAACCCGGATCCTTCACATCGAATCCTTTTTTAGGAAGTTCATCCCCATTCGGAGGATCCAATTTTACCTTCTCACCCTTCTCATTTACAAGGGTATCATTGTTCGGATCGAAAGTAAGATCCCCAGCAATTGCAAGAGCAGTCACTAATTCAGGAGAAGCGACAAATGCGTATGTGTTCGGGTTTCCATCATTCCTAGACTGGAAGTTACGGTTAAAGGAATGCACAATCGTATTCTTTTCCTTCTTCTCCGCACCTACGCGAGACCACATACCGATACAAGGACCGCAAGCGTTTGCAAAAACCTTCGCGCCGATCTTTTCAAAAACCTTAATATACCCGTCTCTCTCGATCGTGAAGCGAACCAACTCTGAACCAGGAGTGATAGTAAACTCCGCTTTAGGCTTCAGAGATTTTTCAGCTGCTTGATTTGCAAGAGAGGCCGCTCTTGCAATATCCTCATAGGAAGAATTCGTACAGGAACCGATCAGTCCGACTTCTACTTTCGTAGGCCAACCGTTCTTCTTAGCTTCTTCCTTCATTTTAGAGATTGGGGTCGCCAAATCGGGAGTAAACGGTCCATTCACGTGAGGCTCTAACTCGGAAAGATTGATCTCGATGACTTGGTCGAAGAATTTTTCAGGGCTTGCATAAACTTCTTTATCCGCGGTTAGGTGTTCCTTCACTCCGTTTGCAAGATCAGCAATTTCCGCTCTACCAGTAGAACGTAGGTATCTCTCCATCGATTCATCATAGGCAAAAGTCGAAGTTGTAGCTCCAATCTCCGCGCCCATGTTGCATATGGTTCCCTTACCAGTGCAAGAAAGAGCAGAAGCCCCCTCTCCGAAATATTCAACGATGGCCCCGGTTCCACCTTTAACGGTAAGAATGCCCGCAACTTTCAAGATAACATCTTTCGCAGAAGTCCAACCGTTAAGTTTTCCAGTCAGCTTCACTCCGATCAACTTTGGCCATTTCAATTCCCAAGGAAGTCCAGCCATCACATCGCAAGCATCCGCCCCACCGACTCCGATAGCCACCATTCCCAAACCGCCAGCGTTTACAGTATGAGAATCGGTCCCGATCATCATCCCGCCAGGAAAAGCATAATTTTCTAATACTACTTGGTGAATGATCCCTGCACCAGGTTTCCAAAATCCAATCCCATACTTGTTGGAAACAGAAGAAAGAAAGTCATAGACTTCTTTGTTCTCGGTAGAGGCAGAAGCAAGATCCGAAGAAGAACCTTCTTTAGCGGTGATCAAGTGGTCGCAATGTACTGTAGAAGGAACTGCTACCTTGTTACGACCGGCAGACATAAATTGTAAAAGTGCCATCTGGGCGGTTGCGTCTTGCATTGCAACTCGGTCGGGAGCGAAATCGACATAGGATTTTCCTCTTTCGAAGGTTGCGGTGGGAGTTCCTTCCCATAAATGAGAATAAAGAATCTTTTCAGTCAGCGTTAGGGGGCGTCCGACCAATTCCCTCGCTTTCTGGACCAAGGACCCGAGCTTTTCATACCGGGCGCGAATCATATCTATATCAAATGCCATTTGTCATCTCCGATGATGGTTTCATCGTCTCTCAGGCATGGGGTGCTTGTATAGGATTTTTCCGCCAAAAGGACAATTTTGGGGATACGGAATATTTGTTTACTATCGATCTGAGGAAATTTTAAACTTGGGAGAAGGAGTTCCTTCCTGCTCCGTTAAATAAGTAGGGGAGTTTATTTAACAATTTGAATATCGACTCTTCGACTTTTCTCTTTTGCAGCTTCCGAATTTTTATTCTGCCCAAGTTGCTCGGAGCCTTTTGCTTCGAGAATTAATCTAGAACTTTCTATTCCGTTCCCAAGGAGATAATCTCTTACCATTTCCGCCCGTAAACGAGAAACTTTCAGATTTGCTCTTTCTGTCCCTTCCTGGGAGGCATGCCCGGTCAGCAGGGCCTTTATATCAGAATGCTTTTTTAGCAGAAAACTCAAAGAATCCAATGCCCTTCTGTGAGAATGCGGAACCTTGATATCATTTTTATCAAAGAAAATAGGAGAAGATTGAATTTTTGCAGCAAGTTCGGCGTCTTTTCCGGCTAACTGAGCCGGCTCCTTCTTATCAGAAAGAAAATCAAAGAATCCCTTATTTTCAGAGGAAGGAACTCCTTCCGACTTTTTCTTTTCAACAACTTCCGGCTCTACCTTCGGAGCTTTCTTCTTAGCTTCGACCGATTCTGAACTCGGAACATGGGAATTAGGCTTCTTTCTGAAAGCGTAATAAACTCCGATACCGAACCCAAATAAGATAATAAGAGAAAGAATTAAAACTGGAATCCGACTTTGTTTCTTCGGCTGACCGGCGGAAGGAGTTGGAATATAGCCTGAATAGCCTTTCGAGTGTAAATCTGAAGAATGAGGAACCATTAAACCAATTGCCTCGTCATGTGATGTATATTCCTCTTGTTCCCCGGATTTTGAATGTGAAGATTTTTCTGCAGCCCATTTGCGAATTTCGGTTCTGAACCACTCATCCGCTTTTTCAGTGAATTTGTAATTCTCTCGAATATACTCCATCGTCTTCTTTTCGATGTCAGTATATGTATTATTATCCTTAACCGCATTCAGAAGCCTCTTAGCATCGTTGATGGAGATCCTACCATCTCTCTTACCGGAAGTAGCCTCATCCGCGAGTTCAATCAAGCCGCGATCAAACTTCTTACCTTTGATAGTGACGTAGTAATTTTGCTTTTTAGTCATTTTTCCGGTCCATCTTCCAAGGCTAAGGGTTTTTTCAATTTTACTAAAACCACTTTTTCGAACGGTTCTTAAAGTAATCCTTCAGGCTATCTCGGCAACTAAAGTTTTACGAGGTCTAATTGGATTATCGAACCCGCATATATACTTTCTTGATTCAAAATATACTAAATTAGCAAGAATTCGTCCTTTAGATCTCTCTCCAGTAAGGGCTAACTTCGGCAAGCGAAGAGCAACCCAGTAAAACCATGAGAAGGCGATCGAGCCCGATGGAGACCCCAGAACATTCAGGTAGTCCTTTTTCCAGGGCGAGAAGGAACTCCTCATGCATAGGAAAAACTTCCTTTCCCAATTTTTTACGGGTCCCCTGCTCCCGCTCAAAACGCCCCCTTTGCTCGATTGGGTCCAGCAACTCGAAAAAGGCGTTCGATAATTCGATTTGTCCGAAATACAGCTCGAATCTCTTTGCTACTCCGTCCTCAATTCGAGAAAGTGCAGCCATTTCCGGTGGGTAGTCGTAGATGAATTGAAATTCCGAAGGAAATTTAGGTTCAATCAAATTCAGGAATATTAGGAAAAAGCAGTCCTCATATTCCATTTTCTCCAAAGGAAGATTAGTGAGAGCCAATTCAGATATTTTTGATTCGAGAGACTTTCTATCCCAATCGATACCGACAAATTCTTGAAGGAGATCCTTCACAGATCTTCTATTAAAGGGCCCTTTTTGCATTGGAAGGCCTAATTTTGCTGACACGTTACGAATTAGTTCTTCAACCAGATCCATAGTCTGATCCAAATTCGAATCGGTTTTGTAAAACTCTAACATGAGAAATTCCGCAGTATGGAAGGAACTCCCTCTCTCGCCAGATCTAAAAGTATGCGCTAATTCATATACTTGCTTCGCTCCCAAAGCCAAAGCCTGCTTTAATGAATATTCAGGAGAAGTTATCAGATATCCCTTTTCATCTCCAGACGGAGAATTCACTATAAATGGATCAAGATAGGGTTCCATCCCGGGAATTTTCTTGAGTGAGGGAGTGTCCAACTCCCAGAACTCTTTTTCTGCAAAAAAAGTTCGAATCGCTTGCAAAAATTGAGACCGTCGGCTCAGGATTTCCAGATTGGTTAGTTTCATTCTACGATAACCCCAAGCGGAAGAGAGATATTGGTCATTCTATTCTTCCGCAAGAAGGAACTCCTATATGGAGAACATTAGAAAATATACTTACTTTGAAATAAGAAAAAAAGCCAAGGTGGTAGAAATCGAGCCAATTTCATCTGAAATAAACGACCAAATAATAAACGAACTCAGATCAGTCCTGGCGATGGCTTTCTACGAAACAAACCGGCACGTGAAGTTGGAGATGTCCAAATTCGAAAGTTTACCGTTCTCAGTAGTGGAAAAATTAATCAAATTCGCAATGGATTTAAGAGAAAAGAATCGAGTGTTTATTTTATCTAAACCCTCGCCCCAAATTCGAAAGTACATTCGTACCTTTTCCCTAGACGAATTATTGCTGATCCTCTGATCTCCTTCTTTTTTCCGGCAGCTTCCATGCATGAAACGCAAGCCGAAGTCCAAGATTTCCAATAAGTAACAAAGTTTTAGGACTTAGAGTAGTCTCGTCCAAGCTACCATTATTATATTCTACTGAACAATATAGAATTACAGGATATTTAGAGCAGATATTCTGAAATTCTTTTCGATGAGGAGCTATTCGCTCTAAAAGTTCCCAAATATGTTCTTCCAGGGGAAGATTTGCATCCTTCTTTGAGTGTATCTGCCACAACGGAGAAGTGATCTGGTTTCCAGAAATGGAAGGAACTCCTCTATTAACTGATAGATCAGGACGAATTCCGAGCTCACGAGTCAAGTTGTGAACATCAAGCCCGGGATCCGAAATCGCTATTAAAGCCCAACTTCTTGGAAATGACGGAGTATCCGCTTTCATCAACTGCCTAAATTACGCCTTCAAAGACTTATATATGAAAAAAAATATAAAATATCGCCCAGCAACTATTGCGAAATCTGAGAGAAAAGCCTATCTTCTCGATTTTCAAGACCGGCAACTTTTCATCAATTGATTTAAAAATTCATTTTTTGCTATGTAGCATTTTTGATGCGAATAATATGTTGTAATGAGGTTAAATTTAACATCCAATAATCCTGAGGCTCTTATGAAGAACATTTTGGTAATCGAAGACGATCCAGACATCGGTAATTTAATCCGAAAGTCTCTGGATTCTGCTCATTATCGAACGACGATTCAAACCTCCGGGGAAGAAGGGCTTAAATATTATAAAGCGAACCACCCTGATTTGTTAATTCTTGACCTTTCCTTGCCAGATATAGATGGAATGGATGTATGTCGCACCGTCCGTCGTAACGATGAAAACACACCTATCTTTATCGTTACAGCCCGAAATGAAGAGATCGATCGAATTATGGGTCTTGAATTAGGTGCAGATGATTATATCACAAAACCTTTTTCAGTAAGAGAATTGAAAACAAGGGTCGATGTCTTTTTTCGTAGATGGGATAAGAAAGCCGGAATTAAGCCCAATATAGGCAGCGGCGGAGAAATCATTCGAGGCTCGTTGAAAATAGATCCCGTACGTCGTAGAGTAACTTTGAAAGATCAAGTTATCAATATCTCGCGTAAGGAATTCGATATTCTGCAATTAATGGCAACTTCTCCAGGCAAGGTTTTCTCCAGAGAAATGATACTTGAGGCAGTTTGGGGAATGGAATGGGACGGTTTCGAAAGAATGATCGATTCCCACATTAAAAGAATTCGCTCCAAACTTGAGAAGAACTCAGCGCAGCCTGAATGGATCGAAACAATCTGGGGAATTGGTTATAGGTTCACTGACAATTATGATAATATTGTTATTCTAGACTAGATTAGTAATAGAAGAGGAAGGAACTCCTTCCTCTTCTATTACTAAATAATCATCTAAATTGACTGTAACATCGCTAAAAAAGTACGCGCATTATAACGTTCCATAACCTGCTTCTGTTATGAGCAGAACAGGAAATAAACACACCTTCTATAAATCGACTTCGCAAAGCATCTCTGTAGAACGACGCCCTTCCAGGTTACGTCCAGTTTCTACACTTTTGATCCCTCCTCATTTAGAGAAATTTGTAAGAAAACAAGGCGTAACGCGACTATTGAAAGAAACGTTAAGGGTGCAAAGAAACATTCTTAAAACGCCGAAAAGAATAAATAGTTATTCCACAAATACAAGATATCAGCGAATGCGGGAAAAGCTCCTCGAAGAAAGATATGTAAAATTCAACTTCAGGCCGGAACAAAATGATTGGGCACAATTACGAAACTTGGCCCTCAGTCACGGGGTCTCGATGTGCTATTTGTTCGTATTTCTGGTAGAAGAATACAAAGGAAAACAATTTTCCAGCGACGCCAACCCACTATGGCAGATAAAAGCGGCCATTTGTTTGAATACGAGGCAGCACACTTTCTTCCGGGAACTTTGGATATTAGAATATTCTGATACTGACTATATGCCTATTTCGAACAAGCGAGCGCCGGCAGGCCCGAAACTAGCCTCATAAAAATAAGCTTTTATATTCAGGGCATTGACGCGAAAAGCTTTTCAGCAAATTTCGCATATTGCAAATCAAAAGTAGATACGCCTTTTAAAGAGTGAGTAAATATCTCAACCTTAACCGCGCCGTAAGTTAAAAGAATATCCGGATGATGATCCATCTCATTCGCAAGTTCAGCGAGTCGGTTCACCATAGCTAAACAATCCATATATCTATTGAAATTATAAATTCGTTGAATTTTTGGAATATCAGAGTTTTCGATGATTGTCCAAAACTGAGGGAGTTCCTTCCTCAACTCCTCAATCGAAAGTAGTTTAGGAGAATCAACCATCAATTTATCCTAAAACTACAGAACCTTCTTCAAGGCCTGTTTAATTTTCTCGGCGTCATCAATCGCACCATTGGAAAGGGAGCCGGCTCTCGCCATTAGGTTCACTGCTCCGTCCATTCTTGCTTTCAATTCCTCAATCTTGTGAAGCTGGTCACTCAAGAAAGCCAATTTAGATTCTATTTCCATTTCTTTACGTTCTAAAAGAAGCTTATAGTTCTCTAATTCTTGGATCTTTTTGCGAGTCTTCTTTGCCTCGCTATCAACATCCTTTCTATAGTACTTCTCTAATTCTTTCTCCGCCTGGGCGTGGCGGTCAGCCTCAGCCTTAAATTCTTTTTTAAGGTGTTTCAACGCTTGTCGATAAGCGCGATTATATATTCTTTGCTTTTGCGTTCTTCGAATTTTAGCAATTTTGGAAATTAAATTCATGCCATTCACCTTAGGCTTTAATCAACAGGAATGGATTCGCTTGAAATGGGCTTCTTCGTTTCATTCTCCGAAGATCCCCTTTCGCCATTTTCCCTGTTAGACCACTTTTATCGACCTATTTATCCCTACTCTCTTATTTAAGGTCTGCAATTTTTACGAATCAATGATTTCCGAATGTAAAATTCTTGAAATTGAAGCTATATACCATCATAAAAGTCCATGGAGGAACGTTCTTATGTCTAAAGCCGAGAATTTAGGTGAGGAACTCCAGATCTTAAAAGATAAGGCCAAACAGATCACTGGAAAGGCCAGGGAGGAATATTTGGAACACGTATCAGATTTGAAAGAAAAACTAAAGCAGGTCACCGGCGAGACTAGCGAGAAAGCTAAGCAAATCATAGATCAGACCGGTGCTTATATTAAAGAAAACCCGCAAAAAGCTACTTTGATTAGCTTAGGTGTAGGCGTCGGGCTTGGCGTCATTATTGGAATGTTAATCGGTCGAAGAAAGTAATCGGAACAACGCTTGGCTTCAAATAAATCAAGTTCAGAAGATATTTCTCAGGACGGCACTGACAAGCAGGATGGGCCCTCATTCATTAATTTTGAACTGAAGGAACACCTGCTCGCATTCATTAATTCTATTGCCGAGTATTTCGAGACGCTGCTCCTATATGCAAAAAAGGTAGCAGTCGAACAAATTATTAACGGAGTTCAGGCTTACCTATTCTTAAGAGTAGGCCTATTTTTTATTAGCCTCAGTATCCTATTCTTACTTGGCGCATTCTTCCTATATTTGCAAAGGATATCAGGAGGAGATCCATTACCTGCCCTTCTCGGAACAGGAGGATTGTGTTTTGGAATCTCGCTTATCTCGTTTCTGCTAGTCGCAAAAAAGTTTAAAAGTTAGCAGAAGAAGGAACTCCACCTTACTAATGAGCAAAAAACCCTCTCCAGGAGACATTTTCAAACTGAACCCACTTTCCGGGGCTGACTATACCCCCTGGAAAGACCCTTCCGAAATGAACAAGCAGGAACTCCAGCTCTACCTTCAGATAAAGAAACTCCAGGTCAGACTTAATTTTGAACGCTTGCAATCCTCAATTAGCTATACCGGAATGCTTCTCGAAGCCTTTCAAAGCCTTGGATTACAAGAATGGGTCCTAAATTGGTTAAATCAACAAGTCTCTAACCAAGCCGAGGGATAGGAGTTCCTTCCTACTTAACATCCCTGACCTGGATTGTTTCCACCCGGTCTGCACCTGCAATAATGTCCGACAGGATCACGACCTGATCTCCCTCTTTTACCCGGCCACTTGTCTTTAAGGTCTCAATTGCAAGCTTGATCGTCTTCTCAGGATCGCTCGAAAAATCGATCCTGTAGGGAATCACACTACGAGTAAGCCAAAGTTTACGTCTGACAGTGGTCATGTTCGTGAAAGCATAGATCAAAGGATGTCTCGGGTGGAAGGAGGCCACATTTAATGCAGTAGTTCCTCTTCTGGTAATCACAATGATTGCGGGACTCTTGATCGAATCGGAAAGAAGAGCAGCAGATCGAGCCATTTCTTCCTTTTTAGTAGAAGGAACTCTTTCCAAAACGTATCCAAGTCCGGGCGCTTTCTCAACTCTTTCGGAAATTTTATGTAACATCTCCACGCAACGGACAGGAAATTTTCCTGCAGCAGTTTCTCCGGAAAGCATGATTGCGTCCGCTTCTTCGAAGACTGCGTTTGCAACGTCAGTCACTTCTGCGCGAGTTGGAGAAGGATTATTGATCATAGACTCTAAAAGGTGAGTCGCTACGATCACTCTCTTTCCTTTGATCGCGCATTCTTTGATGATCGCTCTTTGGATCAAAGGCAATTCTTCGATCGGCAATTCGACACCCAGATCACCTCTCGCCACCATGACCCCATCCGCAGCATCTACGATCTCAACCATATTCTTGACTGCTTCTTGATCTTCGATCTTTGCAACGATCGCAGAATGCCCGTTATTCTCTTCGATAATCTGTCTTAGCTGATGTATGTCCTCTGCTGAGCGCACGAAAGAAAGTGCAATGAAGTCCACATCTTCTTCTAAACCGAAGAGAATATCTTTGTGATCCTTCTGAGTGATAGAAGGCAAATTCACCCGGATCCCAGGTAAATTAATATGTTTACGAGAACCTAATTTACCACCATCCACCACTTTACACTTTAAAGCGGTTTCTTGTATTTCTTCCACAACAAGATTGATCAGACCGTTATCTACGGTAACTCGATCCCCTATCTTTAGATCGTTTACGATGTCTCGATAATTTACGAAAACGGACTGCTCTTCCGATTCTTCTCCGGGAATGATATGGAACGTGAATGATTCCCCCACTTTTAGATCCAAATGGTCCACTTGGAGATCTCCTGTACGGATCTCAGGCCCTTGGGTATCCAGAAGAATTGCGATCGGATGCTTTAAGACATCCTTGTTCAGTGCTTTAATGGAGCGGATCACAGATCTATGAAAATCATGATTTCCATGAGACATGTTCAGTCGGGCAATATTCATCCCTGATTCGGCCAAGGCTTGGATCATTTTCTTGTCTGCGGTCGCTGGGCCGATCGTACAAATGATCTTTGTTTTTCTATAATTGACTAATTCATTCTTCATTTGGGGTGATCTATATAAGTTTTCTATAATAAAAAGACGGAGTCAGATCTTAGGAAGGGTTCTGTTCAGGAAATCTTCCAAAGATATATAAAAATCGAACTTTTCCTGCTCCGGCATTCCCGCATTCTTTTGCTCGTCTACGATCTTCTTGGCTTTATCCAATAAGCCTCTACCGTTCTTCTTCAAGAACCTTCTCGTCACAAGCACCGGAAAAGAATACTGCTCTTCCTGATTTCTTACCATAAAGGAATGGATTTCCTTTTTTGCATTCTTTTTCAGAAAGTTAATGACCGTATTTTCGTCTTGGGATCCACCTAATGCCTGTACTAGATAGTTCCGATCAGGATACTCTCCTCCATTCCAGGCATGATCCAAAATGTCCAGGACCGATGTGAGCATTTGCTTGGTTTCTGCATCCTGCTCGGGACTTGCAGCGCTACGAGAAGGGGAATTTTCCGAACTGGAAGCCGCCATCGCCGCCACTGCTCTTGCCTTTGCAGTCGCTTCTGCCGCTTCCTTATCTTTAATTCTTCTTTCTGCCAGACGCACCTTCTCTTCTTGGGCCGCTTTGGTCTTAGCTTCTAAGACTTTTTTGTTCTGCTCGGCGGCAAGACGAGCTCGGATCTCCTCCGCCTCGAATCGATGCACCATTACATTCCCGAAAATGGATCGGAAGAAGCGGGTTATGAAAGGAAGATACTTAAAAAGAGAAGAATACTCCAGTTTTTCGAACTGAGAACTTGCCTCTCTCGACTCCAGAAAGTCCCGAATATTCATTTTAGCTAATACTCGGATCTCTGTGTCGTTTCCGGTCGCGATATTCACCCTCTTTGCAGTCTCGATGGCTCCGTTAATGCATTCCTTATGTAAGACAAATGTGTACAGGCTTTTTTTATCCGCAAATTCTGCATGGAGTATCATATCGTGATTGATGATCAGGTTTCTGATCTCTTCTCCGATCGCTTCCCCGCGAAAGCGCAAATAATTCAGATCCACGAGTCGATTCGCGGATTTAATATAGTCCAGAAGTTCGGAAAGCTTCGCTTTCTTCTCCTCTTTTTCCTTCTTGTCCTTTTCTTCTTCTTCGAAATGGATCAAAGAAAGCAATTCTTCTACAGCGGTTTTTTGATCCCCGTATGCCGGGCTCAAGAAAGGCAACACTTGGGTCGCTATGGATCTTGTATTTTCCAGATCCTGCTCCGAAAAATTTCCTAACACTCCGATCCTTTGTAATTCCGGAATGATCTTCTCAACCAGATACTTCTTATACGCTTCTAATCTTGCGATGATCTCATCGTGAATATTATAATAAAATACGGAACGATTCCCGGGACTCAGTGCATTTTCATTTCTATAGAAATAGAGAGTCCGATTATCCACCAACTTCTTCAAGACCGGCTTGAGATGGATATTGATCGTAGTCTGCTTCAAGACAGGGGTCACATCGAAAGTATCTTGGAATAAGTTCCCAATTTCGGAAGAAGCGTAGGTCTCACTCAGTTTATTATTATCGATGCAATCGTAAACCCATCTCTGGAAGTTTTCCTTTCCAGGGAACTGCCTCTTCTCCTTAACCCATCTCTGGATGGAACTAAAAGAAGTTAGATTGACCCCATCCACATATCGGTGACTGGAACCTGCATCCGTCTGTGAGGGCCGAGCAAAGACGGTGATCAGTCTTAAGAAAGAAGTGATCCTTCCATCCGAAGAATCCCCAGTCGGATTATAATCCACCATACAGATCTTCTTTACTAGAGGAGGATTATGGCGAGCAGTCATCTCCTTGAGATAGGCGGAAACCCTTTCCTTATCCAAGGTAAGCTCCCTGGCTAACTGCTCCGTATTCGGAAGGATCTTATTTGCTACGTATTTTTCGGTCCAATCCCCGATGATCAGGACGAGCTTATGAATTCCCTTGTACTGGAAATCCCCACGGGCTTCTAAAGCTTGAGTTAACTGTAACGTAGAATTATAGTCAGCTACCTTTAGTTCCGGTGATTGGGGATCCAGCATGGGTCATCCTCTTTTTAGAGTAGGCTCTTACGATACATCAGTTCCGCGTTTAAAAGCGCGGCTCCGGCAGCCCCACGGACCGTATTATGGCTAAGGACTACGTATTTCCAATCTAAAATCGGATCGGGACGCAATCTGCCGATAACGGTGGTCATACTCTTTCCGGTTTCTAGATCCAGACGAGGCTGAGGCCTATCTTCTTCTTGACGATAAAGAATCGGAGGATTCGGGGCCAGCGGCAAATTTAATTCCTGAGGTTCGCCTTTAAACGAAGACCAGGCTTCTAAAATTTCGGATTCGCTGACCTTCTTCTTGAGCTTAACGGAAACACAAACAGTATGCCCGTCAAAAACCGGCACACGATTACAGTGAGCGGAAATTTTGAAATCTGCATTCAAAATTTTTCCGCCTTCCACCTTGCCCAGGCATTTCAATGGCTCGATCTCGGCCTTATCTTCTTCTCCCCCAATGAAGGGAACCACGTTGCCCAAAATATCCATGGAAGGAACTCCAGGATAGCCGGCGCCGGAAATGGCCTGCATGGAGAAGATCATAACGGACTCTAGTCCGAATTTGTCAAAGAGCGGTTTGAGGGAGATAGTAACTCCCATGATCGTGCAGTTCGAGTTAGTGATGATCTTTCCAGGAGTCTTTTGATTGGCGATCACATCCAAATGATTCGCATTCACTTCTGCCGAAAGAAGAGGAACATTCTCCACCATTCTATGGTTCTTGGAATTGGAAATAATATGTATACCGGATTCAGCGAAGCTCGTCTCTACTTCTCCGGCAACGGAGGCGTCTAAGCCGGAAAAAGCAAGCTTCACTCCAGGAGTCCGCTTAGGATCCGGAAGCGTGATAATTATGTCGCGAGCGTAAGAAGGGATGTCGGAGGAAATTTTCCAACGTTTCTTCATCACTTCAGCGTATGTTTTGCCTGCGCTGTTCTCGGAAGCGCATAGATGGGTAACCTGAAAATAAGGATGGTTCTCCAAAAGTTGGATGAACCTCTGCCCGACGGAGCCAGTGGCTCCCAAAACGGCGACATTGATTTTGGCCATAGAACTTATTCAACCATTCGCGGAGCTTCCACAAGCCCGCAGTTTTTCTCTATCTTTTTGCATGCACATAGACTGTCATTCGACAAATTTCAATACCGCCTGTGCATACTTAGAATTCATCTTTGTCATTGCTTGATAAGTGAAATGATGGAAGTCCCAAAAATCAGTCGGCCTCAACTCATCCTTCCAATCCAAAAAGAAATTATCTCCTCCGCTGATCGTTCTCAAATAGTCTAAGTGCTCCTTATACCAACTAGACTTCTCGTACCAGGAAAGACTGATCGGATTCTCCGGATTATTGATGAGAAGAACAGGGACCCTTCTCTCCCTTAGGAATTGTAGGAGCTCCTTCATATAACGAAAATGCAATACCGGACGGAAACTCTCAGTCGCTATTCTCTTCTTAGCATCCGCAAGAACCCTCAAATACTGGGTCCCCGGCCTGAGCTTAGGATCCGCAAAGATCCGAAACTGGAAATACTCCGCGTATTCCTTTTCCGACATCCCCAAATAACGCAGATCCTCTGTCCTTTCTTCTCGAGTGAATTGCATTCCTTGCCTCGACCCTTCTTCTCCAAAGGTTTGCTGCAATCGAACTCCCAATCGATCCAAGATCCAGTCCTTATGCTCCGGGCCGGCCTCATACGGAGTCCAAGTATTTGAAAGCTCGGCTTTCACGAGCGCATCCGGATCTTCGGAACCTTCTTTTAAAAATCTAGGATCCAAAAGGATCTTCTTCCATCCGGGAGAAGAAAATTCGAAAGATTGGGATACTCCCGAAGAATTTCGAAATTCGAGTTTCAGTTCTCCTTCTTGCAAGATCTCTTCCACGATTTGGATGTAAAATCCTCGGCGGGCCATGTATTCTTTCGGAAAGAACGAGAAATTCTTTCCGGTCCAACCTCTGGAAGTCACCCTTTCCGGGATCTGCACTCCGTTGTATTCTCTATAGCTGGAGTTCCTACCGAAACGATGCTCCCAAAGAGAGCTTAGGATCTTCCAATAGATCCCTTTGTATCGATAAGATCCGAATAAGGATGCGGCTAAGAGTTCCGCATCTTTTTCTATTCCGAGAATATTCCAAAATTCGGATACTGTTTCCCAAGGAAAAAGAAATCTAGATTGAGGAGCATCGCTCCAATCAAAAGCATCCCGGAGTAATTTGTCTTCGGCAATGGTCTCGTTCTTTCCGGTTTCGGGTTCCAGAACATAGGTCCTATACAATCTCCAATCCACGAAATTCACAGGATATAGGATCAGATCCGGATCTAGGTCTGCGATCTTCTCTCTCAAAAGATAGGCATCCAAAGGAGCCATACCGCCGTAAGATAGGATCTCCACATCGACCTCTTTGCCGGAGAGCTTGGAAATTTCCGAAGCTAGATCTTTTTGATTTAAAGAGTAATGAGTAACGCTTGAGCCCAAGAGAAGGAGCCGGAATTTTTCCTTTTTCTTAGCTCCCATGGATTTATATTCCTGGAGAAAATTATAAAAATAATCCGAGCCCCAAGAAGATTCGTTCGGTAGGATCCATAACCCGAATTTAAAGAAGAAAGCATCCAAAAGAATTACAAAACAAATGCCGGAAAGAAGGAGAAAGACTTTGGAGTAGTTCGGATTAGAAGAACTCATTTGTGCTGCTTCCCCAAACTAATTCGTAAATCCTACTTTGTCCAGAATTAGTTTCCATTTTCTTCTTTACCTCGAATGCAAGTTTGGCCAGGCTTCCAGAGTGATTTGGCTTTGGACTTCCATACTAATCTTCATTGTCTCCCTAGCCTTTTCTGTGATCAGTCTTCCTAAAGAATTGTTTTGGAATACCGAAGCACTATATTTACCTACAATCCTACTCGACGTTTTGCGGGATAGCAGCCCACTCCGAGGATGGTCTTTCGCTCCTACTCCTTATTTTTTTCCGGACCTTCCTGCGATCTTCCTACTAGGATACGCAACTGGAGATATCTTCCTAACCTTAGTGGCCTATGCGATCCTTCAAGTGATCGTTCTTGCCTTGGTGATGGGAAGATTCATCCGAACCTTGGAACCGAAGATGGGAAAATCACAAAGTTATACGCTCAGCTTCCTCTCCCTTTCCTTTTTATTCATATTATCCGAGAAATTTTCTCTTCTGTACTTTTTATATCTTCCTTCCGTACATATTAGTGCATTTATCACAACCCTTTGGATCTGGCCTTATTTAAGAAAGGAGAAGGTCCCGAAGAACTCAGTCTTTCCGATCCTATCTTTGATCACACTATCAGATCGGATCTTGGTCTTCGAACTGTATTTTGCCGCAGCCCTTACTTGGGCGAGAAGGTACGGAAGATGGGGGATCTCCTTTCCAATGATCTCCTTGAAGTTCTTTTTTGCGGGAGCAATTGGGATCGCTTTGAACATGGTGCTCAGAGTTCTGCTCACCATCCAATCCCCAAACAAGATCCCGATCGCCGATTCTATTCTAATGTGGTGGAAGGATCTAGTCTCTTCTCTCATCCGATTGGATCTCCCCGGGATTTTTCTAGTCCTCAGTTTTATCACAGCGTTTTGGTGCCTCAAGAAGAGCAAAGAATGGGGCCATAGCCTGGGTTTTATCGGATATTTCCAACTCATACTTCTATTACTTCCGCCTTTAACAGGCATCTACACCGGCGAAAACGGACTGAAAATCAGTCTTCCCGCATTCGTCATGGTCCCAGCGCTCTTCGGAGTATTGCTTTCTCTTCAAAATCCTGTAGAAAGAAGCAATTCCAGGAATTTCGCGATATTAGGGCTCTTGATCGGGCTTGGTATCTTTACAGGATATCGCAGACAGATGGAGGGAAATTGGGCACCCATCTCCTTCTCCCGACCGGACGAGGTTACCTGTGTGGACCATTGGAAGGAAAAGGATTCTTTTGTATTAGTGCTCGCAGAAGCAAGAAAGGCAAAGAGGATCTTTATCTATTCCGAGACCAAGACACTCGCATATCCGATCGACTTCAGCACTCTAGAAGGAACTCATACACTCTCAAATAAAGAATGGTTCTTATTCCCTCCCGAAGGACCGATCGCAGTTCTACCGGACGGACTAGGAGAACATAGGATCAAATCCTTTTACGGAGAACCGACTCGTATCTTGGATTGCCCGAACGGGATCTCAAAAATTTTGGTCTACGAAAACACAGAAAAGATCATAGAACTATTGCAAAGACCGTTTCAAAAAACAAAATAAAGGAAGGGCTGAGAATCCGCAGCCAAAGAAACTGCGAGAAGAAACGCAAAAGCGATCCCGGCCCCAAATAAAAGAGAAGGAACTCCTTCGTACCATCTCCGGAAACGAGAATCCTGCTCGTCCTTCACTCCAATCCATGTTGCAATCAAGAAGCACAGAAAGACCATACCGAACATCCTAAGAATTTCCCGATTCGGTTCCTGGCCGGAAGAAAAAGAGAATAATTTCCCAAAAACCAATCCTGTAGTCTTCCAATCCGGAGAACGAAAAAAGATCCAGGCAAGAACAACGGAAAAAACCACAAATCCACGATAGAGGTACTTCAAAATAGCGGGAGAAATTACATTCTTCTCCGCATTCCTACCAAAAAAGAAAGAAGAGCCCATCCTCTCCAAGGCCAAAAAGGAACCGTGCAGGCCACCCCAGATCACGAAATTCCAACTCGCCCCATGCCAGAGACCGCCCAAAAGCATAGTTAAGAATAAATGAATATAGGTTCGAGCCTCTCCCTTACGATTCCCTCCCAAGGGAATGTACAAATAGTTCCTAAGCCAAGAAGAAAGAGAAATGTGCCATCTTCTCCAGAAATCCGAAAAGCTGGAGGCAAGGTAGGGCATCCTAAAATTCTCGATCAGATGAAAACCAAGAAGAAGAGCAGAGCCGAGAGCAATATCCGTATACCCGCTAAAATCAAAATAGATCTGGAGGGAATACGCTAAAACGGCCAACCAAGCGTACGAAGCAGAAAAGATCTCCGGCGATTTAAAAAAAAGATCGGGAATAACAGCAATAGAATCCGCAAATACTGCCTTCTTCCAAACACCTAGCACGATCAAGAGCAAACCTTCTCGAAGCGGCACGTCCTTCCAGGAAGAAAGAGCCGTAAGTTGCGGAAGAAAAACACGGGCAGGGACAATGGGACCCGCAACCAATTGAGGAAAGAAGGATAAGAATAACGCGTAATTCCAAAAGCTCTTTTCAGGCAAAATTTCCCTCTTGTACACATCAATCGTATAACTGAGGGACTGAAATGTGTAAAAAGAGATCCCTACAGGGAGAGCAATGCGCCATACAGGAACAGGCAAATTCAGTCCAAATGCCGAAAATAGGGCGATTCCGCTCTCGATGAAGAAATTAAAATATTTAAAGAAGGCTAAAACGGAAAGATTTCCAAGTAAAGAAACCAAAAGCAATTTCTTCCGTCCGGAAGGGTTTGCTTTTCCCATTCCTAGCCCTACCAAATAATCGAGCACGCTACTCCCAAAAAGAAGGAGCCCAAATCTAGGATCCCAAGAGAGATAAAAAAAATAGCTTCCGATCAATAAGAAAGGCTTGGGGATCCATACTGGGAAAAACCGAAATACGGGCAGAATCCACCGCAAAAGAAAGATGCCTAAAAAGAAAAAGAAATAGAGAGAAGTGGTGAAATTCATTAAGATTAATATTAATCAGTTCAATGTTTATAATAAATCGAATTCTATTTTTAATCCATTAAATGACCATTTATAATCATTGATTAGATAGAAATATAGATTAATTTTAATCAAATAGTCCATTTACACCGGACGCCACAGTTCGGGCAATCCGCAGTAATCTCGGCCTTCACCCTCTTTCCTTTGGGGGTTTCTATCTTTCCGATAGCAACAAATTCGAAATTTACACCTTCCGGAACATAGTGCCCGCCACCGTACTTTGCCGAGCCTTCGATTAAATTTGAGCAGGCATGACATTTAACACGTAACTTAATAACTTCGGCCATACCCTACAATCCTCCGAGCGGAGGAATTCGCAAGAATAAAGCCATTTCCCTAAGCTGCCATCTTCGCATGAGGGTGTAATTGGGATACACATGACATTATGTCATTTATTCTATCGTTTTTAGGATCCGCACTCATGTATTTCCTTGCTACATAGTCAAAGCTACTCCCAGGGCCAAAGAAGAGCCCCCTCATTTGAAATTTAGGGTATACTGCCGAGCTCTGGGCGTTGATTCTCATGCCGCGAGGCATCTAGCATTCCCATAGGGAAGCCAATGAGTTCTAAGATTCCGTAAATATAGGCCTCGAGAGAGGCTGATACGAAGTCAGCCACGAATCGTCTCACGGATCACTGCCTCCCTCCTGATACTGCTCCTTTTGCGGCCATTTCGGGGTTCAACTACCCCTGCCCCCATACATGCTATCTGCTCAATAATAGGCAGCTCTTTTCAGCTACCACATCGAGAAGGATAGAAGTTTATGCAGGATCCCAAATGGGAAATATGTTCAATGGAAGCATTTGCAAGCCGTGCTTTAATAGAGAAGAAAGGTCATTAAAAGTCGACTCCCGCGGCATTCTCTCGCCTTGGTTCTCGGTCTATACGCTCTGAAGAATAGCTCTTTGCGGAAGGTCAGTTAACGGATTTTACTGATTATTATTAGGCAGATACCTAATAGCCCTTGTCCCGGCCCCTAAGGTCGGTTTTTGGGCGGATTTTGCCAGTTTTTCAAGATAAGAGTCGAAAATTGGGCAGATAAGGGCGCCAGATGCCGATTTTTAAAATTGAAATTTTGCCCTGTGCTACATACAGGGCAGTTTTGGGAATTTAGGCTCTTTTGCGAGCCGGAAGGGATTTTTTAGAAGGAAGAGCCTTTTTGGGTGCTACAGTTATCTTCTTCTTTTCTTTTTTCTGATCTCCAGGACCGGAATCGAAATTTATATCCAACCCCATTTTCTTATTCCGCTTCACCATATACACGAAGTGCCTAACGTACTGAGCGTATGGCTCCGGAACAGATTTGGGATCAAAGTCCAAGGGATTTTCAAGAAGGGTGCGGATGACTGCTTGGTTTAGATCTTCTTTGCTAGTGACCATTAAGGTCTCAAGCCTGCGAAGGATTTCATGATCATTCACTTCGCTCGTGACTTTTTTCATCGCATTCAGGAGCCTCTGAAAAGAAGTCCGTTTTATTTTCGCAGCCATATAGTTAACTTAGAATTTTGTGGGCTGGGCGGCGACCAGAAAATTTAGGAGAGACAATTCGGGTCTCCCGCTATCGGTTTCTGAAAAGCGTAGGATGGCTTTCCTGTCCTAGTGAGGTCGGACGAGATAGGAGACTTCCCTTGTAGGATCTCCCTCTCCGATAGTTGGTTTATGATGGCGAGTCTTGCTCCACGAGCTTTCCTCCGAGAAACAGGTGCCGTTGCCTTCCTGCCCTTCTCAGCCATCAGGACCCCACTTCCAAGCTGCTTATCCAGGCCGAAAGCCAATCCTTCGCTGCCCACCAGTGGATTTCGCCCATTCTTGCTGATTTCGAAGGAGTTCCTTCCTTCTCCAGAAACAGGTCCTGCGCCCTCCGCGGCCTTGTGAGAAACTTCAGAACAATAAAATGCAAAGGAGAAGATGCCATTCCCCTGAAAAGACAGCTCTCCCCCAAGGCCAAATAAAAACGGATCCGATCCGCAGGCATCAGGTAGGAACCCCTTCTCTTTCGGAGAGAAGGCAAAGACCGGAATTCCGGATCTCAACTGGAACCCAGGAGCCCCGATTTTCAGGAGCATACCGGAAGAAGATTTCCGAATGGTATTCGAAATACTTTCGGAAGCCTTTGCATATGAATCGCAATCGGAGAGAACGATTTCCAGATTCGGAAGCTTCTCCTTTCGATATTCTTTTGCAAGTGCATTGTGCTTCGGCGCACTCTTAAAAAGAGGATCCAGATCCGGAAAATCGGAAAGCCTCTCTTCTTCCGAATAAGAAATTTCCTCCGCCAAGACTTGATCCACCTCTTCTTGGTGAATGGACTTACGTTCCTCTAAAGATAATGTCGCAGCAAGTTCCGGATCGCTCGCTTGCGCATCCGACCCCGCCTCTGCAAAGACAGGAAGTCCTCCGAGGGCAGAGATAAGCAAAAACTGTGCCAAAAATTTATGTCTCTTTAGAAAAAACATAAGAGTATAGCCCATTTTTAACCATTTTTGGCAGAAAAGGAAGCTTTTTTTACCGAATTTCGGGGATTTTAGGCTGTTTTCCGGAACAAACGCTTCGCTCTAAGTTTCCATTCCCAGAGCACAATTTCCTGCTCTTTCGAAGTGGCTCGGTCTTGTTCTTTTTCCAGGAGTGCATAAACCATGCTAGCGATATCCTTGGAGAACCCTTTATCTAGCTCTGCCTCGAACTCATCTTCCTTGGTCTCCAAAATTAAGCCGGCCAATCGAAACCCTTCATCAAGATTTTGTAATTTACTAGTCCAGCCCTTTAGCTCATCCTTATCGTCTTCGTTGCGGACCATTACATCCAAGAAGGTTCGAATAAAGGCGACCTCTTCCGGCTTGAGCGCGAAGTCCAAAAGCAGCTGTTTTACTTTCTCTAGTTCCATTTTTCGAAGGTGAACCCGAGCCAAGAACACAGGGTTCATGGAATGCATGTTCAGGTTCCCCTTTTCTAGTAGATCTGTGGCCCGAACCTTATTGAAGTCGACTATGCTCGAGTCTTCTCTCAGGCTTTTTTCCAGTACCTCTTTTGGAGGCGGAGGAGCTCCTGCGCCAGGCCCGATTTTTTGGGCCACCTTTCTCTTGATGATGAGCATGTTCAAGGACGGGAATCGGATCTTTAAGGCGACCAGATCCTGCCTTGGGAATTCTTCGTCCAAGACTAAGTGATGCATCTCCACCCCGGATTCTCTCGCCTGGAGAAGCTCCTCGATCCTGTTATAATGATAGATCATTACAGGCAAGATATCACATTCGCTCCCACTATTGAGAAAGATAGTCCGTACCTCGTTTCCGGAACTAGAATGCTGGTATGGGATTACGAGTTTGCTCTGCTTTACGTTCACAAAACTGAGCTCCCCCAGCCTAAAATGGGAGAGATCGAAATCCTCTCCTAGGAATACGATCCTTGGCACCGGAACCACGATAGACTGGTTTCTCGCTCCTTTCGGAACTTCAGGCCCTTTGGAGGTAAAAACAACATAGGACATTTTGGCCAAGCGGACCTTGACCAGGTAACCCGCCGGCGTTTTTCTTTCTTCGTATAAGGAATCTAATTCCAATCTTTTAACCCAAACCCAGGTTTCTTAATTTATATTGCAGGGATCCACGAGAGATCCCAAGGGCCTTCGCCATTCGGATCTGATTGCCCCCGAATAATTTATCGGCCAAAAGTATTTTCTGGCGTTCCACAGCCTCGACCGCCTTCCTCAAATCCAAGTCCTCCGGATCCGGCAGGGAAACCCCCTTAGCCTTTTCTTGATTCAGTTCGGAATTTCGAATCTCTCCCGAACCAGAATTGAGAACCGCTTCCTCGATGGCGTTTCGAAGATCTTCCAGATTTTGGCAGGAACTCCCATCCACCAAGGAATCCAAAGCTCCTTGAGAAAGATTCAAATCCGGCCTTCCGTGCATCTCGCATACCTCTTGGAATATCGGCAGGATCGCTGATCTTTTTTCGGCCCGACCCCACTCTTTCCAGGCGGGTAATTCTAACCGATTCTCTCGTAAAAGAGAACGAAAATATATAAATTCTTCTCTAGGTTGAGACCCCTGCTTCTCTAAAAAAATAAGACGGCATTTTGCAGTCTTTCTCTGAGAATACTCATACAAAATTCTTTGTTGGTTCAGGGAATATTCTTCCAAATTTTCAAAAATGATGCTCCCGAATTGGGCCATTTTTTCCCATTCGGCCAGGCTCTTTTCTAACTTTAAAATTTGCTCCGGGAGGACCGAAACCGAGAGAGCAGATCGGTCGGAAAAATACTTTCTATGGATCCACTTTGCCAAGGTTTTCTTTCCGGAAGCAGGAGGACCCTGGATAAAAATTGTCCCGGTTTTTTGGAATTTTTCCAGTTGGGAATTTTCCCCCCTGCTCAATTGAAAGAGTAAGGCTCCCAAGGAATCCTCTCCCTTTCCTGACTTGGACCTGCTCTCTTTGGAGGTAAAAGAGGGGATCAATAATCCGGATATTTTTTGGCAGAAGAGTCCGAGCAAAAGGATCTGTCTTTCATCCGGGACCGAACCCAATTCCAAGAGGAAAAAACCGAATAATTTTTCCTGGACCCGAACGGGAGCGAGTAAGCAGCCCCTGGCATCTTCTCTGTAAAATTCAATCTCATTCGAGCGAGGAAGGAAGAAGGGAGAATTGCTTAATTCTAATTTATTTCGGATCGAAGACCCCTTTGCCAAAAAAGGATAGAAGAAACCTTCTTCTCCATATCCCCAAGAAGCTGCCTCTTCTAAGGCGTCTTGATCCGATTCGGAAAGAAGGGTCGCTAAACCAGCAAGCCCGCCCATCCATCCAAGCAATTCCGGAAATGCTAAGGGCAAAAGAAGGCGAAGATCTCCCGGATCCGGATTCCCCCAAATTAGCTCTTCTGCTGCGGATGGCATGGAGGGAAAATGTTTAAATTTAAGCATGGTGTCAACCATGTACCTGTGTTTTTCTCGTCCATGTCGGACGTCCGACATTCTTAAGCCGGAGGAATCCGAATTTTAGTAATTTTTAAGAATTAGTTTGAAGCCCTCTTCCCCTTCCTTGAAATGGAAATATGCAAGGTCGCTCTGACTCGATCTTGCTTCTTGACTTTTATTTTTCTTCAGCATCCTAGCATTTATTCCTCCGATTCCGGATCTGCGAGTAAAGGACGGGATGTCGGACATCCGACAATTGAAATACAAGGGAAACGAATGATTGTTGTATCTATTGCAAACCAAAAGGGAGGAGAAGGTAAAACGACTACCTCTCTGAATCTGGCCTGGGGTCTCGCTCGCAGAGGGAAGAAAACTCTATTGATCGATATCGATCCGCAGGCAAATTCTACGGGAATTTTCCTGAACCCAGAAGGTCTGGAAAAATCCATGCATAATATCTTTCAGTCGAAGGCAAAGATCAGAGAAGTCATGCTCCCCACTCAGGTCGAAAATCTAAACATCGCCCCTTCTCGTCTGACCCTTGCAGAAGCAGAAACCATCGCGGCTATTGTAGACGCCCCTTATATTCTGAGGGACTCTCTCGCAGACCTGGAAAAGGAAATTGATTTTTGCGTGATCGACTGCCCTCCTAGCCTTTCCATTTTTACGATCAACGCCTTGGTAGCTTCTAACTATGTGATCATTCCTTTGCAGGCAGAAAAATTTTCCGTGGATGGGATCCTAGGTCTACAGCAGACCATACAAAGTATTAAAAAAAGGATTAACCCAGGACTAGAGATTATGGGAGCCTTAGTGACCCAACTCAAGCCTCAAACCCTTCTTACTAAAACCATTATCCCAGTTCTAACTAAGTACTTTAAGATCTTTGAGGCCAGCATCTCCGATGGCGTGGCAGTGGGAGAATCTCACCTGGCAAGGAAGTCTGTTTTCGAATATAATAAATCCAGCCGCCAGGCCCAAGAATACGAAAGCTTCATTGAGGAGTTCCTGAATGAGCTCAAAAAGTAAAAGATTAGGGACTCTTGCAGATGTCTTTCAAGCGGAGAAATTAGAAGGCACGATCCGAAAGATCCGCCTGGAAAAAATCCGGCCTTCTGAAAGTCAGCCTAGACAAGAAAGGAAAAAAGGCGTAGAAGAGCTCGCCCAGAGCTTGGAGAAAGATGGCCTTTTGCAACCCATCCTGGTTACCAAAACTGCTGACGATGAAGTCTATACCATCATCGCCGGCGAAAGAAGATACCATGCTGCGAGTCTTCTTAAATGGCCTGAGATCGAATGTAAGATCTTAGACCGAGACGCAAAAGAAACTTTCCGTCTGGCCATTATCGAAAACCTGCAAAGAGAAAATCTTTCTCCTTACGAAGAAATAGAGGCGATGACCCATCTCAAGACCTCCTTTTCTTATACGGATATGGAACTTGGAAATCTTTTCGGCAAGAGTCGTAGCTATATGACCGAGCTCTTAGGGATCTCCTCTCTATCCAAAGAAGATCTTAGGATCTGCAAGGAAGCAGGAATTGAAACTAAGAACCTTTTAGTTCAGGCAGCTTCCGCTGCCAAAAAAGGCACTCTCAAAGATTTTCTAGATAAATTCAATTCTGGCGAACTCCGAACTGTCAAGGACGCAAAGACATTCAATCGTGCTGAAGATAGTCTCTTCCCTTCTATCAAGACCATCCCTCTTTCCGAATCGGAAGCAACCGCTCCCCCCTTCCCTTATAAAATTACGAAGAAGGGAAACTCGGTCATCATCTCGACCGAGGATGAAGAGTTCCTTTCCGAATTGCATAAATTCGTGAAAAAAGAAATTTCCAAGAAATTCGGGAAATAGTCCTTTCTTCTACTCAAATAGAGACTAACGCATATTGTTAAGAGAAATCTTTACCAGTACAAACATGTACTAAGCAAAAGATTTTATAGAGAAGAAATAGAAAAAGGGTGAATGAGATTGACGAGCTTGGAAAAGCCCGAATAATGTGACATAATATTGTAAACGGAAATGTAGTACTTTCTCCCGGCCTGGAAGAGAGAAGGAGATTGCATATTCTGGTGTCCGGAATAAAAAAACTCCCCTGGTGATCCAGGGGCCGGACCTTCCCGAAGGAATGTTGTTGGATGAGACATAAGTAACCTTATGTCGGATAAATGTCAACTACCTTCGGATTTTTTGCTTAAAATTAATTTTTTCTGTCTTCCAGGGACAGAAGGAACCGAGGTATGGGCGAGCATTATCCATATATAAAATTCCTTTCGGATATCATAGAATCCGGGATCTGGGCCAATCTATCTCCTGCGGCTAAGACCCTGTATCTTGTGCTGCTTAAATTTAGTGACCACACCTTTAAGCCCGTCTGGCCCAGCAACGAAAGCCTGATCCGACTCACCGGTCTGAAGACTAAGAAATCTATCAATGAAGGCAAGAAAGACCTAGTAAGGGCTGGGCTCCTACAGTTTGTTCCGGGGACTGGGCATAAGAATTCCATGTATTATTTCTGCTTCAACTACCCCGGTTCCAAGATTCCACCTCAGGGGGGTATTTTTGGAACCCTCGGGGGTGGAGCTGAGGATGCCTCGGGGGCTTCTCAATCTACCCCTGAGAGGGGGTACCCGGGAAACCCGAACAATATTAATATAACCATCAACAATACCCAGAACCAAAAACCAACAGGAACTAAGAAGGATTTAAGTTTAGATTCCTTAGCTGCAGATTACGGAGATCCTATCTTGAACGAGGCGATTGAAATTGCAAAGGCTCAGGGCTTTGATGAAAACTTACATTATATCAGAGGGATTTGTAAGAATCTTTCGGGACAGAGGCAGCCGAATTTTGAGCATAGGGCAAAGGCCCCCTCTTCTACTCCGGACAATGAGAGATCTTGGAGAGGATTCTTGATCTGGTGCCAAGGAAATTTATCCAAGAGTAGTTTGGATCTATTGGAGAAAACTAGAGTGGAGCCGGATGGCAATACACTTTTGATCCTAGATCCGGTGCCGGACTCTCTCAGATTGATCATTACAAAGTACTTCACAGACAAAATCCACCCATCGATATTGGTTATATTTTCTGCAAAAGCCGAAGAAAACCGGGTACATGTTTAAAAGGACCACTCCAACTCTATGAATGAAGAATCCATCCGGATCAGCCATCCCCGACAAGTTAAAGTTAACGAGATCAAGACCAAGGGCACGTTCGAATTAAAAGAAGGGGGACTTCGCTCTTATTCGGAACAATTGGATCATGCAGGTGTGGGAGTCCTCACGCTAATCTTGAATCCTGGTTCCAGTTTTAATCAGATCAAATTACACCAGTCGGACTCGCAAAGTGCGTTCTTCCCGGACTCATTCAAGTTTGAGATCTCCTTGGATGGAAAGGTTTGGGAACCTATTCTGCAAGAGACCGGATTTAGGCGTTTGAACAAGAGAGTCGGTCAATGGAACTTCTCTCTCGTGCGTGCAAATTTTCTAAAATTGGTCAGCAAGGTTTCGGAGAAAGAAGGATCCAAATTCAAAGTGGCTATTGGTGCTTTGGAAGTCGGTATTTCCGGCGTTACTAAGCTGGAAGTGAGCTCCGAGAAGGATCGTCTTTTGGTAAAAGAGAATCTCATCGATGAGAGGCCTGATTACGGATGGTCTTCTTTGGAGTCCGCTCAGCCTAAGGAAGAATTCTTCTTAATGGATCTGGGGTCTATCAGTAGAGTGAATGAACTTAGATTGCTCTCGCCCAAAGACAGTCATTTATCCTTCCCGGAAACGTTTACTGTGTATTATAGCGAGGACGATCTCACTTGGAACCAACTCTTGGAGGAGAATCAATTCTTATCCGAGCCTGGGGTTTGGTACCAGTGGAGATTCCTTCCTGCGAATATTCGATTTTTGAAATTCGTATCCCGTCCTCTTAAAGTGCAGGGTAAGGAGAAATACGGGACTTCCATCGCGGAAGTGGAATTATATGCGGCCCCGTATTTAAGTGATCTTACTCATAAACCCACTGCAGAGCCCCTTCCCTATGCCACCGTGCTTCGTTCAGGCTTGGTGCGCTTGGCGGTGGATGGAGAAACATCCGAAGGTGCCGCGGTACAGGCAAACGATAGAAGGCTTCGTGACGGTTCCACTGAATACAAAGGGATTGTTGAGCTCGCTTCGGATGGAGAAGAGAAAGAAGGCGTGGTTGTTCAAGGGAATGATAAGAGATTAAAGCATTCTACTGAGACTTCCTATGGTCTGGTTCGCCTTGCATCCAATGGCGAAAATCGGGCAGATCGAGTCGTCCAAGGGAACGATGATCGTTTAAAACCTTCTTCTACCCAGAGCATGGGAATTGTGGAGCTTGCGGAAAATGGCGAGACAAAAGAAGGAACAGTTGTCCAAGGAAATGACGATCGTCTCAAGCATGCTACTACGCAAAAATTCGGTTTAGTGCAATTGGCCGGCCCAGGAGAAAAGACCCCGGGCAAAGTAGTTACCTCGGACGATCCTAGATTGCGTCATGCGAGTACGGAGAGTCCAGGGATCTTGAGATTTGCTTCCAATGGCGAAGAATCGGCAGAAGCCGCAGTCCAAGGAAATGATAAGAGATTAAAGCTATCTACTCCTCAATCGTATGGGATCGTGAAGCTCGCACTTTCCGGTGAAAACAAAGAAGGCTCCGTGGTCCAAGGAAATGACGAGAGATTGCGTCATGCTTCTACGGAATATCCCGGTATCGTAAGTCTAGCGCCGAAAGGAAAATCGATCGCGAATCATGCCGTGACTTCCGATGATCCTAGATTGTCGGACGCAAGAGAACCTAAGCCTCATACTCATGAATATGCTCCAAAGGAACACGACTTTAGTTCGCATACTGGGTTCTTGCGATTGAAGGGCTCTGTAGAAGCGCCCTATTCCAATATCTCCCCTCCTCCTGAAAATTCCGGTTTGATCTATGCTCGCAATGAGAGTGAGAAAGGTTCCGGTGTAGTCGGCTCAGGTAGGTTTGC
The DNA here is from genome assembly GCF_004770615.1 of Leptospira langatensis. Taxonomy (NCBI): domain Bacteria; kingdom Pseudomonadati; phylum Spirochaetota; class Leptospiria; order Leptospirales; family Leptospiraceae; genus Leptospira; species Leptospira langatensis. The sequence continues at coordinate 14,908 of NZ_RQER01000005.1, read as the reverse complement.
AGGTATCCTTGCATTCGGAGAAAGATTCGGCGCGAGAGGAGATAGCGCTTCCGGAGAAAAAGATTCCGCAGGTATCTTAGGTCTTGCAAAGAGAGGATTCGGTGGCTGGTTCCATTCTAGATCCGGACATGCGGTGTATGCGAGCGGCAAGGGAATTCCTCTTTTAAATGAGACAGGTTCCGGTAAGGCAATCCTTGCGGAAGGAGATTCCGATTTTATAGGAACCGTTTATGTGCAGACCGGTAAGGGCACTGATTGCATTGCGAAATTCTTTCCTGTACAATCCTCGGATGTAATTGCAGAAGGAGATCTTCTTGCCATGGGAGAAGACGGCAAATTGCATAAGTCCCGTCAGCCTAATGCTACAAATATCGTAGGTGTTGCCGTCAAATCCGCAGCATTAGTCTTAGGAGAAAAGGCCCAGGACTCAGGCCAATGGCTGGTTGCGATCGCAGGTGTAGCACTTGCGAATGTAGAGGCCCAGTCTTATCCGGTGCAACCGGGAGATCTGCTTTGTTCGGGGCTTACCGGAGGTCATGCGGTTCGCGTGGCTCCTGAAAATCTGAAGCCTGGTTCTCTTGTGGCGAAGTCGCTTGGCTTACAAAGAAACGGAAGAGGACTCGTCCCAGTTTTACTTAGCCATAGTTGAAAGATCTCCGCTTTGTAGCGGGGAAAAGGTTAGAATGAAAAAAATATTAGATATTTATAAAGCGGCCAAGTCGCCGGTTTACTCTTTCGAGTTTCTCCCTCCGAAGACTCCAGAGGGAGAAGTGAAATTATTTGAAGCGGTACGCGAGCTTTCTAAAGTAGAGCCTGGTTTTATCACTGTTACTTACGGAGCCGGCGGTTCCACTCGGGATAAGACCATTCGATTGACCTCGGAGCTTGCAAAGCAATTCGCCCTTCCTGCGGCAGCTCATTTTACCTGCGTGGGTGGAAATAAGGATGAGATCCGAAATATCCTGAAGCAGATCCAAGAATCAGGCATATCGAACCTGATGGCATTGAGAGGAGATCCTCCAAAGGGAGAAGGTCATTTTAAAAGAGTAGAAGGCGGTTTCGGTTACGCAAGCGAACTCATTTCTTTCATTCGAGAAGAAGGTTTCGATTTTTGCCTGGGCGCCGGCTGCTATCCGGAAAAACACCCGGAAGCAAAGAGTCTGGAAGAAGATGTGGAGAATTTGAAACGGAAAGTCGAAGCGGGCGCGGATTACTTAGTGTCCCAGCTTTTCTTTAAGAACCCTACCTTCGAGTCCTTCTTAAATTTGATCCGGAAGAAAGGGATCCAAGTGCCGGTTATTCCGGGCATTATGCCGATCACTTCTTTTTCTCAGATCGAAAGATTCAAGATGCTGGCCGCATGCGAATTTCCGGACGAACTCGTTTCCGAGTTGGAAGAAGTAAAAGATAACCCGGAAGAATTTTACAAAAGAAGCATCCACTTCTCCGTAGGGCAATGCCGGGAATTGGTCAAGATGGGAGTTCCAGGGATCCATCTCTACACTCTCAACCAATCTCCGGCGAGTTTAGATATTGTTCGAGAGCTGAAAAAATAGAGATCTCTCGGCAAGTCTGCTTTTGCTAATAGAAAATTTTAGTTAAACTTCGATTTCGTGCCGGCTTGGGTTTTACAGGTTGGCAGAAGTATTCAGATTTTTTAAAGAAAGAGTTCCTTCTTTTTTTCTTTGGAAAGGAGCCCTGTCTGTAACGCCTTTTCTTGCAGGAGTCGAATGGCCCTTCTGCCCTCTTCGCCCAGGCTTTTAGAATACTCGTTTACATAGAGATCTATATGCGCATCGGCCACTTCTCTTGTTGTGGTCTGGGAATGATGAAGGATGTAATCGTACATGTCCTCCCGGTTCTTGTAGGCGAGATCTAAACTTTCCTTAATTGCCGAGTCCAAGGCGGACTTCGTTTCTGAAGGAATTTCTCTTTGGATCGCGATGCAGCCTAGGGGAATATGGGCTCCTGTAGTGCCTTCCCACCATTCTCCTAAATCCTCTACTTTTTCGAGGCCTCTATCTTGGTAGGTGAACCTTTCTTCGTGGATCACGATCCCGAAGTCCGCTTCTCCGTTTTTTACCTTGTCCAAGATGAGATCATAACGGGTTGGGATGGGAGTAAAGTTGCCCTTTAGATAAAGATGTGTGAGCAGGTTGGCAGTGGTCCAGAGTCCCGGGACTAGGATATTCTTTCCTGTAGGAGTTCCTACGTTCGCTCCCTTCTTCTTTACGATAATCGGTCCGCAGTTCCTACCCAAGGCGGAGCCGCTGTCTAAGAGAGAATATTTATCCGCCACTTGGAATAAGGCCGCAAAGGAGATCTTGGTAGCTTGGAATTTTCCTTGGTCTGCGAATCGGTTCAATTGCTCCACGTCGTATAATTCTTCTTTGATGGAGAATGGGGCCTTTGTTTTTCCGGAAATAAGATGATAGAAGATAAATGTGTCGTTCGGACAGGGAGAATATGCCAGGCTGAGTTCCATTCTTCCAGCCAATCAGTTTCGATTTCTTTGGAAACGAAAAAAGAAGGCGGGATCTCCCCACTTTTTATAAATTGGAAAGAAGTATCGGGTTCGGGTCCAAGTCGGTTTTGCAATCTTCTTCTTTTTTAAAAAACGGAAACCATCCCATTCATACGATCGCCATGGATCTGGACGGGACACTTTTGGATTCTAAGTCCTCCATCTCCAGCTTGAATCATTATATTCTGCAGTCCGCTTTGGACTCCGGGATCGGTTTATTGATCGCTACCGGAAGAAGGTTTTCTTCCGCCCTCCCCTATGCCAGAGAGTTCCGAGGGGATGTTACCGTGGTGGCGAACAATGGGCAGGTGCTTCGTAGCTCTCCGAGTGGGGATCGGATCTCGGAAACCTATCTTTCTACTCAAGCAGCGGGTGCGGTCTTGTCTCTGGGAAAATCGGAAGGCTTCTCTCCCCTCTTGCATGTGGACAGATTCGAAGAAGGCACGGATATCTTAGTGGAGTCCTCTATCACTGACGATTGCTTTCATAATTATTCCGGTGGAGATACAAAGAGAACCAAGATTGTGTCGGATACCCTGGATCATGTGGAGGACAGGGCCTTGGTAGTCTGCTTTCTTTCCTTGGAGAAGGAGCACCTGCAAGATCTAGAATCGAAGCTATTATCCCTTCCCGAGGCAAAAGAATATAGGACTGTGATCACCAAGATCCCGGGAGTTTCGTACTGTTTGGAAGTTTTGGAGAAGGGTGTTTCCAAATGGGCTGCGATAGAATCCTATCTCAAGATTTCCGGCTTGGATGGGAAAGGCGTGATCTCTTTCGGGGATGAATGGAATGACAGAGAAATGCTACGATATTCCGGTTATGGGTTCGCCATGAAGAACGCGGTGCCCAAATTAAAGGAAGAGGCCGAGTATATTACGAAATATTCAAATAATGAGGATGGGGTCGCTATGACCCTTCTGGAGTTAGGCGTTCTTTCTTTTTCTTAAAGAAGAAGGTTTTTCTTCTGCGATCGTATGGCAACTTGCACATGCGTCTTCGTAGCAACCGAATCTTGTCTCTGCCGTTTTCGATTTTCCGAAAATACTTTTGAAGGAAGAAACCAAAGGGAAGGTAAGATAGATCGTAGCCACTCCTACGATCAGATAAACGATTTTGTCCTGGGTTCCTATGTCCCAAATCATAGAAGTCATTTTGAAATTGGTTCTCAATCTAAGCAAGAGGAATATTTTCCGATCTTGCTGACAGTATTTTGACAAATGGGGCCCTGAAAAAGATATGATCGAAGCTACAGATGTGGTCCACTCTGCAAATTTTCCATTCGGAAGCTAATGACAGGGATATGTTCTCCGTTCCGGATTCATTTTCCTGGAAGACTTGTATGCGTACAGTTCTTGTTTCCGATTCCAGGATTCATCTTTCTCCTTCGGAGCTTCCCAAAAATTGGGAAAGTAAGACCGGCTATGAAGCCTATCGTCTCTTGCTCGAAATTATCTCCGGTCTGAAATCCAAATTATTCGGAGAGACAGAGGTTCTTGCCCAGTTTCGCCAAAGATTCCAAGAGCTTCCGGATGAGGCATTTGGGGAATATCTCGCAAAACTAAGAGACAATCTGATCGAAGACTGCAGAACTCTTCGTTCTGGGTATCTGCAAAATTTAGGAGAGCAATCCTACGGCGGGTTGGCGGATAAATATTTGTCCGAAGCAAAAAATCCTCCGAAAGAAGTGGTGCTCTTTGGGACAGGACAGCTTGCAGAAAAACTTCTGCCTTGGCTTTCGGGCTCCGGTAAGAAGACCAAGATCGTAGGAAGAAATCCGAATCGTTTGGATTACTTGGCATCCATCTCCAATTCTTCTTCTCATTTGATGGAAGATTGGTCTCCGAACGGAGAAGCATGGGTGATCGCAGCGCCTATGGATTTTTCTCCTTGGATGGATAAACTGGCTCCGGGAAATCTGATCCTGGATTTTAGAGAAGAGCCTTTGGAATCTTCCTGGCCTTCCGACGTTATTTATATTTCCTTTGCAGATATGCTTTCCTCCTTAAAAGAAACAGAAGAGAGAACTAAAAAGGTGAAGGAAGAACTAAAATCCGTTTTGGACGAGCTCCTGCAGGAAAGAGAGTGGGAAGCTCATCAAATTGTATTCGGTTGGGATGACCTACCTTGTCCGACGTTTTGAGAATCGGTTCCCGCAAAAGTTCCCTCGCTAAACTACAGACCTGCTTAGTACAAGATGCTCTGCGCAAATTGTACCCTCAGTTAGAGCTTTCGCTTTTCTTCAAGGAAGCCAGTGGGGATCAGGATCTCACTACTCCTCTCTGGAAAATGGGAACTAGAGGCGTATTTACCCAAGACCTGACCAAGGAACTCGTGGACGGGAATGTGGACGTGGTCGTGCATTCCTATAAGGATTTGGACTTGGATGGTCGCAAGGATACGGAAGTGTTTATGGTCCTTCCTCGCGCCGACCAAAGAGATGTACTTCTATGGAAGAGATCCTCATTCGAAAATCCTCCTGCAGAATTAAGGATCCATTCTTCCAGTCCCAGAAGGGAATATAACCTCTCCGCATTCTTGCCCACTGCCCTTCCCTCTCGATTGCAAAATCGACCTATTAGTTTTCATCCTGTGCGAGGGAATGTGCAAACTCGCATCCGCAAATGGAAAGAGGATCCGAGCGTTTCGGGCCTCGTAGTAGCGAAGGCTGCGTTAGACCGTCTTTTGGCACAGGATTTTACGTTTGCATCCACTCCTGAATACGAAGAAGTGCGAAGCGGGATCCGCGAAACCATTCAATCCGAACTTTTTATGGTGCTTCCTTTATCAAAAAATCCGAATGCACCCGCACAAGGTGCCCTCGCAGCGGAGATCCGCAAAGGAGATGAGAAGACAAGAAAGCTTCTTTCTCCTCTTTCTAATACAAGGGAAGAAGAGGCCGTCGCTGTAGAGAGAAAGATCCTCTCTCAGTTTGGCGGAGGTTGTCACCAAAAGATTGGAGTTTCCGTGATCTTGGGTGGACCTGCGGATTTCCTTTTTGTTCGAGGAAAGACGGATGCGGGCATGGCTCTGGACGCGTTTGAGCGCTGGAAGGGAGAGGCCATGCCTCTTCCGACTTCTTTCGATTCTATATTTCCGAAGCCAAGGCAAGGATTTAAGATGGAGCGTTTTCCTACGGGAGCTTCTATTCCTTCCGAGAAATTTTGGTTCGTGTCTAGGGCGGATTCTTTGCCTGCAGAATGGGAGCTTCCCGGTCCGGAAACAGTCATTATTGTAGCAGGCGCCAAAACTTGGGAGAAGCTTGCTTCGAGAGATGTTTGGGTCAACGGCTCCACGGATGGTTTAGGAGAAGAAGACGCGAGTAGGATCGTAAGTATTCTAGGCACTTCTCCCGAATTCATTAAACTGACTCATGAAGAAAGCGATATTATCGAAGGCGTTTGGAAGAGGTTCGTAACCTACAAGGTGGACTTCGATCCGGAGCAGCCTGATCTTTCCGGATACTCTCACTTTTTCTGGATGAGTGCTTCTCAGTTCGATCGCGCGTACAAAAAGGACCCAAGTCTTGCGAATAAGGTGCATTCTTGCGGGACTGGGGCGACATATAAGTATATTAAAAAAGTATTAGGTTCCGATTCCAAGGTGTTTGCCTTTCCGAATTACGAATCTTGGGCCAAGGCCTGCCGGGGAGAGGTTCCCGATTTTCTTTTAGAAAGAGGTATATTATGAGTTCTGCAAGTGAATTAGGCTTAAGAAGGAATCGGATCAACGCTCCTCTTCGAGATTTGGTCTCTTCCGAAAGCCTGAATCCTAAGAAGCTTGTGCAGCCCATTTTCGTCGCGGAAGCCTTATCTTCTCCCGAGAAAATGTCTTCTTTGCCTGGAGTTTTCCGCGATGGCACGGAAAGTATTCTTTCTCAAATTGAATCCGATCTGAAAGCGGGAGTGGAACATTTCCTTCTCTTTTTGGTGCCTGGAACTAAGTCGGACACCTCGATCCCTAAATCCTTTTATGAGAAAGCGATCGGCGGGATCAAATCCAGATTTCCGGAAGCATTTCTTTGGGTGGACACCTGCCTTTGTTCTCTTACCACCCATGGGCATTGCGGTCTTCTGGATCCTAAGGGAAGGATCGAGAACGTAAGTTCTGTGAAGCGACTTTCCGAGCTCGCTCTTTGTTATGCCCAGTCCGGTGCGGACGGGATCTCTCCTTCCGATATGATGGACGGGAGAGTGGCAAGTCATCGGAATATTTTGGATTCGAATGGCTTCCAACATGTTCCTATCATGAGTTATTCTACTAAATTCAAGAGCCAGTTTTACGGACCGTTTCGGGAAGCGGCAGAATCCGCACCCGGTCATGGAGATCGCTCTTCTTATCAGATCGATGTGAGAAATAGGGAGGATTCCCTTCTTTCTTCCGTTAGGGATGCAAAAGAAGGCGCCGACCTTCTGATGGTTAAGCCAGGCATAACGTCTATTGATTTAATTCAACCGATCCGAGAGAAAACCGGATTGCCTGTGGGCGCATACCAGGTGAGTGGAGAATATGCTTCTCTTGCTATGCTTGCGGAGAACGGTTTTTGTAAATTCGAAGATGCGGTTCGTGAGACCTGGCAGGTATTTTCTCGGGCTGGCGCTTCTTATTTGATCACATACGCTGCGAGAAGAGGAAAGGAGATCCTGTACTGATGTATCCTAGTTCCAAAGAACTATTTGAAAGAGCAAAGAAGGTCGCTCCGGGAGGAGTGCACTCCCCTGTTCGTTCCTTTCGCTCCGTAGGGGGAGACCCGGTCTTCTTCCAATCTGCGAAGGGCGCATATCTTACGGATGTTTCCGGAAAGGAATATCTGGATTATTGCTTAAGCTTCGGTCCCTTGATCTTGGGTCATAGAGATGAAGAGGTCCAGGAGATCGTTTCCAAAACTGCGGAACTCGCATGGAGTTTCGGTGCTGCGGAGCCTTATTCCCTAGAGCTTGCGGAATGGATCGTCTCCAGGATCCCTTGGGTAGAGAAGATCCGTTTCGTGAACAGCGGAACAGAGGCAGTAATGAGCGCATTACGTGTGGCTCGCGCCGCTACCGGAAGGGATAAGATCCTGAAATTCGACGGATGTTATCATGGGCATTTGGACGCGCTTCTGGTCAAGGCGGGTTCCGGTCTTGCAGGAGAATCTTCTTCGGATAGCGCTGGGATCGGATCCGAGCTGATCAAGAATACCTTGGTCCTCCCTTTGGACGATGAGAAGGCTGTAGAAGAGCTCTTCTCCAAAGAAGGAAAAAATATTGCGGCGCTCGTGATCGAGCCTTTGCCTGCAAATTATGGTTTATTGATACAAAGAAAAGAATTCCTCTCTAAGATCGTCGAGATCGCAAGAAAGCACGGAAGCCTTGTCTTATTCGACGAGGTGATCAGTGGGTTTCGTGTGGGATTGACCGGAATGAGCGGAGAACTTGGGATCCGCCCGGATCTGGTGACCTACGGGAAGATTATCGGGGGAGGCTTTCCTGTGGGAGCATATGCAGGAAAAGCGGAGTTATTGGACCTGGTCGCTCCGCAAGGACCTGTATACCAAGCGGGAACCTTGAGCGCGAGTCCTTTCGGGATGAGGGCAGGTTTGGCTACATTAAAGAAATGTGAAAGAGACAATGTATACCAAGTATTGGAATCTCGCACCCGGAAATTCGTGAGCGGTCTGTTATCCGTATTGAAGCAAAGAGATCCGGATGGGAACTGGGACTCTTCGGTGCATTCTTCTTTGTTTTGGCTTCATAAGGCGTCTTCTTCTTCCATTCGGACTGTGGATGCGATCCCTGCCGGCCATAAGGAAGCGTTTGCAAAGGTGTTCCATGCCCTTTTGGACGAGGGGGTTTATTTGGCTCCTTCCGGATACGAAGTGGGATTCATGAGCTACGCTCATGACGATTCCATCATTGCCAAGACTTTGGAAAAAGCGGATTCTGCATTAAAGAAATTGAAAGTATAAAATGACCGATTTCAAATCTAAAAAGATCGTTTTGCCCGTTTTGTGGGTGCTTACTACGGTCTCCTTGGGAGCCTGGTGGCTCTTTTTAGGTTTGAGGCAGAATCGCATGGCGACAGAGCTTGCGTTCAAGATCGGCTTCGACGTCGAGAAGGAAGTATTAGAAAAACTGGATCGTCAAAGCTCGATGATCAAGATGGAAGGGACCTTCTTCCTTTTCTTATTAGTGAGCGGAGGAGCCACTCTGGTATGGCTTACGTTTCGGGAAGAAAAGAGAAATAAACTGATACAAGACTTCTTCTCTACAGTAACCCATGAGATCAAGACCCCGTTAGCCAGTCTCAGATTGCAGGCCGAGAGTTTATTAGAAGAAGGAGTCGATGCCACCAAGGATCGATTGCTCCACCGTTTGTTGAAAGACGCTTCCCGGATCGAGTCCCAGATGAACAAGGCATTGTATTTGGCAAGCCTCATGAGATCCGAAGGACTCTTTTTGGAAGAATTGGACCTGAAGAACTGGGAAGAGACTCTTAAGGAAGAATGGTCCGAATTGAAGATCCTCACCGATTGGAAAGAGAGAAAGGTGCTCGCAGACAGAAGAGCGCTCGAAAGTATTTTTAGGAATCTATTGGAAAATTCGGTACAGCATGGGTCTGCTACCCAAGTGCGGATCCAGTCCGAAGGTCTTCCTGGGAACAAGATCCGATTTACGTTTACGGATAACGGCAAAGGATTCCACGGGAATCCGAAATTACTAGGCAGATTATTTTTACGACATACAAGCACGAGTGGTACGGGAGTTGGGCTTTATATCGCGACAAAATTGACCAAGGCAATGGGCGGAGACTTTCATGTCCGTAATTCTAATACGGGCGGATTCATGGCAGAATGGACCCTCCCCTCTCCTGCGGCCAAGAGAGAAGGCAACGCATGAAAGCCAAACTCTTGTTAGTCGAAGATGATCGTTCTCTGGGAGAGACCTTAAAGGAGCGGCTGGAGAAGGAAGGCTATGAGATGGTCTGGACCGTTTCCGCTCAATCTGCAAGAGTCCTTGCGGTGGAGGCAAAGCCGGATCTGATCTTACTGGATGTCCGTTTGCCCGATGGGGACGGTTTCGAATTAGCGGAAGAGCTAAAGACCAGAAAGGATTGTCCTCCCTTCTTATTCTTAACAGCACATTCGGGAGCGCCTGAAAGATTGAGAGGCTTCGAATTGGGTGCGGAAGAATTCATTCCCAAGCCGTTCCATCTGAAAGAATTACTGATCCGAGTCAAACATGTATTGGAATCTCATAAGCATTCCATAAAGCAGGGCAAGTATTCCTATGCAGGATATCTCTTGGACTTTTTCGGTTATTGCATTCATACTCCCCAAGGAGAAGAGATCCATTTGTCCAAGAGAGATTGTGCACTTCTGAACTTCCTGGTCGAAGAAAGAGGAAGAACAGTGAGCAGAGATGAGATCCTGGATCGCCTTTGGGGAGAGGAAAAATTCCCTACAAATAGAACCATAGATAATTCCATCGTGAGACTACGCCAAGCCTTTGGGGACAAAGGAGAAGACGCGATCCGTTCCGTACGAGGAGTGGGTTATCAATGGATTGGAGAACTGAAAGATGTCTAACGAGAGATTCCAGGCCGCGCTCCGGCTTGAACCTCAAACTGTTCCGCCGATATGGATGATGCGCCAGGCGGGTCGTTATCATTCGCATTATCAAAATTTAAGAAAGAAGCATACATTCGAAGAATTATGTAAGATCCCTGAGTTAGCTGCCGAAGTCGCTTTCGGTCCAGTAGACGATTTTGATTTCGATACAGCGATCCTATTTTCCGATATTCTTTTCCCTCTAGAAGCCTTGGGAATGGGCCTTAGGTTCGGAGATGACGGTCCGAAGCTTGGATGGCATCTTTCCGAAACAAAGGACCTACAAAGATTTACGTCCCTTTCCGAAGCAGCGGAATTCATGAGCTTTCAGAAGGAAGCGGTTCGTCTAACCCGTAAGAGGATTGCGGAAAACAAATCCTTGATCGGGTTCGTGGGTGGCCCCTGGACTCTCTTCTGCTATGCAACCCTGGGAAAGCATGATGGAAATTTAATACTTCCTAAGATCTCTCCCGAGTTGAGAGAAGGGTTTTACGAAAAGATCCTGACCCTACTCAAAGAAAATATTCGCTTACAATTGGAAGGAGGAGCGGAAATCGTAATGATATTCGATACTGCTGCAGGGGATGCTTCTCCTGCATTTTTCCAAGAGGCCATCTTGCCTGCGATCCGGACATTGGTCACTGCTTTCCCGGGAAAGATCGGATACTATGCGAAGAGTTTGGCTCCCGCTTCTTTGGAGTCTGTTCGATCGATCCCTGGTTTAGTCGGATTCGGAATGGATCATAGGACGGATATAGTCGGATTGCTTGGCAACGGATCCCATTTCGTTCAAGGGAATTTCGACCAGGCACTTCTATTCATGGAGCCGTCCCAATTTAAGAAATATTTAATGGAATGGGTCCGCCCCTTTGCAGCCAAGGCTCCCAAAGAGAGAGCCGGTTGGGTCTGCGGATTGGGCCATGGAGTCCTGCCCAAGACTCCGGAAGCGAATATTAGAACTTTCGTAAATACGATTCGAGAGGTTCTCTCATGAATTCAAAAACTGATCTAATTCGGAAATACGATGTTCCGGCTCCCAGATACACTAGCTACCCAACGGTCCCCTATTGGGAGGATGATCCCACTCGTGAAGAATGGATCGCTGCCATTCGTAGGAGATTGGTCCCGGAAGATTCTTCTGTGGCTCTATATCTGCATATACCCTTCTGTGAGACTCTTTGCTCCTTTTGCGGATGCAATACTTCCATCACTAAGAACCATACTGTAGAGGATCCGTATGTGGAGACCCTTCTTCAGGAATTCAGGAAATATACGGAAGAAGTTCCCGAGCTGACTAAAAGAGAACTGAGAGAATTGCATTTGGGCGGGGGATCCCCTACCTATCTCTCCGAATCCAATTTGGAGAATCTTCTCAAGCCTATATTAGATTCTTGGAATGTGGCCCCTTCTCCCGAGTTTTCCTTAGAAGTGGACCCGCGCAGGACTAGATTGTCTCAATTAGAAGTTTTAGCCAAGTACGGCTTTACTCGGATCAGTTTGGGAGTGCAAGACTTCGATCCGGAAGTCCAAAGGCTTGTGAATCGGATCCAACCGTACGATCTGACTGCAGGAATTACCCAAGGCGCTCGTACACTAGGATACACATCTGTAAACTTCGATCTGATCTATGGACTTCCTAAGCAAACCAAAGAAAGCGTGAAGGAAACGATAGAGAAGACTCTCGGGCTCAGGCCGGACCGGATCGCATTCTATAGCTACGCTCATGTGCCTTGGATCAAGGCTGCGCAAAGATTATTCACTGAGGACGATCTTCCCAAAGGAGAAGAGAAGAGGGAATTATACGAGATCGGAAGAGAGATGTTCCTCTCCGCAGGATATAAGGAAATTGGAATGGACCATTTTGCCTTAGAAACTGATTCGCTTTACACTGCCTCTTTGGACGGTCATCTACATCGCAACTTTATGGGATACACGACCAAATCCACGGATCTACTTTTAGGGATGGGAGTGTCTGCAATTTCGGATAGCTGGGATTGTTTCTATCAAAACGAAAAGATCTTAAAGAAATACCAAAGAAGGATCTCCGAGAGCGGACATGCCCTACTCAGGGGACATAAACTGAATTCGGAAGATTTGGCACAAAGAGAACTCATTCTAAAGCTATCCACTCTGGGCAAGGTAGAAGTTCCGGATCGGATTTTTGAAGAAGTGCGACTCTATTTGACCTCTATGGAAGACGATAATCTAATAGAGTGGCAGGGAAAGACCCTGTTCTTGACCGATTTGGGAAAACCCTTCTTGCGCAATGCATGTACCGGGTTGGATCTTCGATTGCGCAGAAAAAGCCCCGAAACCAAGGTTTTTTCACAGTCAATTTAAGAACTGTAATGAAATATCAAGGATTCTGAGATGTTTCTTCTAATATCGGGGCTCTCAGAAATTTATTTCTTTTCGTCCAATCGTTGGGAGACTAACTGGGTTAGAGAAAAGCTCGATCTTTGATATGATTCGTTCTTATAGTATGTCTTCTTATTTACGAAAAATTATTTTCATCTTCTTGTTTGTATTCGCCCCGATGGGAATACTTCCTGTCACGGTACTACTACGCGAAGGAGGGAGGGTCAAAGGTGATATCATCACTCAGAACCAATCTTCCATTCTTCTGCAAACGGAAGCAGGCAAGAGAAAGATAGATAAAGACTCCGTTCTAAAAGTCTTATTCCATGATGTGAACGACGATCAGGAAGAAGCGATCAGAAAGGACGAAGAAGATAAATTAGCCGCGGACAAAAAAGAACAGGAAGACAAGGACTTAGCTCAACGTCAGTTGGACGAAGAGAAGTTGAGGCAGGAACAACTCAAGAAAGATGAAGAATCTGCTGCAGCAGCTGCGGAAGAGGCTCGCAAGCAAGAAGAGTTAAGAAGGCAAGCGGCCAACCGTCCTTATAAAGCTCTATGGAGATCCGCGGTGATCCCAGGCTGGGGGCAGTTCTACTCCGACCGAAGTTTCCAAGGAGTGATCTTCCCTACCCTATTTGCCGCCGCTGCCTATGTTACGTACGATAAGTATCGTCTTTATAAAGAAGCAGTTCAGGAATATGGCAATATCGGAAATCCGTATTCTAAAACGAATCTAATCTTTACTCTTTCCGGACATCCTATCTCGATTCCGAGCACCCCTACTTCTCCATTGGCAGCATACTTGTCCGACAAGTACAGCCCAAGCCAGATCAAGCTCAAAAGAGAAGAAGCAGACCGCGATTTCAAGGAATACCAGGGCGCCTTGCTTGTGTTAGGTGGGGTCTATCTTATCAACCTGATCGATTCCTTCTTCTTTGCGAACACGATTAAGTCGGCAATGCAAATGTCCGATGGCAAGAGTAAGGGGATGATCCTCTCCGCTGTTCCTTCGGGCGTGGGTTCCAGCTTCGCAAATTCGGGAAGCGGTTCTTATTCCGGAGTGGAGACCAAATACACTCTCGGTTACAGATTCCAATTTTAAACCCCTCTTCTCTTTCCTTGAGAAAAAGTTCCTAATCGGGACTTAGGATTTAATTGCCAACAGTTTCCCACTCTTTAGCATGTATCTGTGGCAAAATCGGTTCCGGATCATATAATCATCGGCGCGGGATTCACCGGCTTAGTGCATGCGTTTCTTTCTTTGGAAAAAGGAGAGTCTGTCCTGGTATTGGAAAAAAGGGATAGGGCCGGCGGCTTGATCCGTTCTGTTCCGACAGAATATGGGATCGTAGAGACTGCAGCTAACGGGATCCTGAATTGTTGGGAGTTAGAGGCTCTTTCTTCCAAATTGGGACTGGATCTATTGTTTCCGGATGCAAACGCAAAGAAGCGTTATATCTTTTCGGATAGAAAATTCAAGCGCCTTCCGCTGAATGTTTTTGAGATCATTCGATTTGCTTTCTCCGCATTGACTGTTCCTTCTAAGCCTATCCCTGGAGAATCCATATATAGTTGGGGCAAACGAGTATTAGGTGATGCCTTCTTGTCAAAGATCTTAGAGCCTGCATTGGGCGGGATCTATGCGGGGGACTTGGACGCAATGTCTGCAGAGTTCGTGCTTGGGAAGTTCTTACGAGAAGATGTTCCTCTTTGGAAAAATTTCAGGGCCTATGCAAACTCGCGCAAAGAAAAACCTAAATTGCAACCGGGAAGGAGAGGAACCGTAAGTTTCCGAGGTGGGATTGGTTCTATCCTAGGCGCTCTAGAAGCGAGAGTGGCGAGCCAAGGAAAGATCAAATACAAACAAGAAATACTTAGCATAAAGGATCTGCGCAAATCCTATCCGAAAGCTAAGATCACTTTGGCGACTAATCTATCCACTACCCTTAAGATCCTCAAGGCGGAGTTCAAGGAATTCAAAGGATACCAGGGAATGTTGGACACACTCCCAGTCGTGAGCGTAACTCGTTTCGGAAAGGATTCGATTCTTTCCGGCAAGAAAGGGTTTGGAGTATTATTTCCAAAAGATCATAAAAGTTTTTCTTCCGAACTTGGGATCCGAGCAAGAGGGATCCTGTTTAACGATTTTATATTCTCCGGAAGGACTTCTGATGGAATACATTCGGAAACCTTTATATATGGAGGCGCCGGAGACCGAGAGATCGCGTCAAGATCCGAAGACGAGATCATTTCCATTGTGGAAGAAGATAGAAAGAAACTATTTCCTGAGGGAGAGATTCCCTTGAACCACTATGTGACTGTTTGGAAGGACGCTCTCCCGGTTTATGGTCCGCAACTATTCGCGTTCAATCGAGACTTGGATCGAGTGCTTCCTCCCGATATCAGGGTCGAAGGGAATTTTAGGAACGGGATCG
>NZ_RQER01000004.1:600000-801061 GCF_004770615.1 Leptospira langatensis | reverse complement strand
CTGAGCTTAGAAAGATCATAGAAACTATGATGAAGAATTTGATTGTCCCATCGATCGACGACGATCCGATGCCGGACGAGGTTCACGAACAGGCTTAAATTAGGCTTGGGCTTCGATCAGGTTGCCGGCAGCGTTAATCGCATCTCCATAATATACTTTTCCGGCAAATTGGATCTGTTTCTCGTTCAATTCTTGGATCGTCTTTAGAGTTTCATCCAAAAGGGCCTTTAACTTCTCTTGGCTTAAAGCCATTTCCAGCTTTCTCTTTCTTTCGACGAGTTCCATATGACGGCGTGCATCGTCCTCTGTCTTTCTTTCCCGGTCCTCATTGGATACTTGGCCCTTGTCTAAACGGTTTAGTTCAAGATCGATCTCTCTCAGTTCTGACATAAGCTCCCACTCCTTATCGGAGATGAGATCGGAACGATTCTCTGCTTCCTTGTTCTTAGCGGACTCAGGCTTTTTATCTGCCGATTGGCTCTGCTCGGCAAGTTCCCAACCTTTAGAAGAGTCCTTTTCCGGTTTCTTAACAGTGGTAGCCTTGGTTTCGCCGGCGACCGCTACTAGTTTTCCATCTCTCATCTCATAATGGATGGATACTTCTAAGGACCTAAGCTCTGCGTTATCGCGGATAGCCTCATTCCTAAACTCAGCAACATGGCCTAATTCATGGGAAATAACGTGTAGGACAGAGGTAGACTGGGGCGAGCTCTCAAGCTGCCCATGTCCGATGTACTGAACCGATGTATCTCTCGGTCTTTCTATCACTGAGGATTGTATTGCTCCCAGGTTCATCCTATTATAAATGTCGGCCTTGGGACCTTTGAGTTTAGAGCTTTGAAAAAAAATTCCAAGCTCGTATAAAAAAATCGTTAACTACAGTATGCTATCTTATTCAAGATCTCAAGTGTATTAGCGTCGCATAGATCATGGAATACTATAGCATATCTATAGCCGTGATCCGAACTTGATCTACGTATGATGTCGCCTTCTATCTCGCAGGAAAACATTGGAGACATAAACGTTATACTGGAGCCGACCTCCCATTCGGTATTCGAATGAATGGAAGCTCCCATCATCGATATATCCAATAGTATTCCTTCGCTCCATTGTCCTTTATCGAATAATCGAACCCGATTGTCTTTTCGGAACCTTATGTAGAATCTCTTATCCGCGAAAAGACCGGGTTCTTCTTTCTGGGAAGAGGGTTCTATCCCGATCTCTAGTCTTTGCATGGCCGAGAAAGAATACAACGTAGTAGAAATTTTAAAAGGAGATTTCTTTTTTTCTAAGAAAACTTTTAAAAAGAAACTAGAAGTCTTATTAAACTACTTCTTGAGTACTAAGATAACTAAAGCGATCGGATTATAGAAGGAAGGTATCCGACTCTCTGGCTAGTACGATCTCATCTAAGTCTGTGGATCCCTTCTCTTGATTGAACATTCGTATGATCTCTTCATCCGGATGATCGGGTTCATGGTGCGTTAGTACCAACTTATGCACACCTAATACTTCTCCACATCTTACCGCCATCTTTCCCGAAGTGTGCCCCCAACCGATCTTACGGTCCGCTTCTTCGGAGCTATATTGAGCATCTATGATCAGCATATCGGGTTTACCGAAGTTCTCCCTTAGATGAGCGAACTCATCGAGATCCTCATCACGGACTTCTACGTCCGTGCAGAATAGAAAGCTTTTGCCGTTCTCTTCTATATGGTATCCTGTACAATTCCCTGGATGCTTCAGAAGGAAGGGAGTCACCTTGAAATCCCCTATCTGGACCGTTTTCTGTCTTTTTAACAGAGTGAATGTTTTCTTGGACATCATCTCGTCCAAGGTGATCGGGAAATTCTCCGGATTTTGTTGCCGATCAAATCTTTCTTTCAAGTTCTCAATGGTAGAATAGAAATCGATTTCGACGGAGGGAATATAACCTGGCTTGAAGAATGGCCAGCCTTGAATATGATCCCAATGAGTATGGGTCACTAGGACCTTGATCTTACCACCCTTTGCGATGCCTTCCTTAAGCAGATCGTTACCGAGTTCTCTCATCCCAGAGCCGCAATCTATGATCAACTTTTCCCCTTTTTGGGATTCTACATAGACGCAGGTGGTATTTCCTCCTACAGGACGTAGCAGGCTCGGATCTAAGCTTTGTAAAAAATGCTGTACTGAGAAGGATCCGTTCTTGGTTTTGAATTCAAGATGAGCGGTCTCCAGGATCTTCTCTAGTTTTTCTCTATATTCGGAACCGGAAAGCGGAGTAGGAAGAGATCCTCTTACTCCGTATAATTTTATTTTCACTGTATTAAATTAGACAACTTGGAGATTTGGTATTTTCAAAGGCAAGAAGCGATGACATCTGATTTTCGAGAAAAACAATGGAAAATCGCGACTAGACTACCCTTTGCTTCGGAATATTTCTTAAAGATCAAGTCGGGAAGTAAATTAAAAAAAAGCGATTTGTTTCCAAAGGAATTCGGGACATATTACTTAGAGCTTGGTTCCGGTTGGGGAGAAGTTGCGGTAGAGCTTGCCAAGGCTCACCCGAACACGGGATTCATCCTGATGGAAAAGAAGGCTGATCGTATTCGCAAGACCTTCCGAGATCTCTCCCGGAATGGTATCGAGAACGTTAGACTTCTTTCTGTGAATTTTAATTGGTTTTTAGAAGAAATCTTCAAAGAGGAGACCTTCGACGAGATCCTTTTGAACTTCCCCGATCCATGGCCCAAGAAAAGACATCATAAACACAGAACTTTAAATCCTAGATTCCTCGATACCGTACATATCCTTCTTCGCAAAGGGGGAAAATTCCATTTTGCAACGGACTACGGCCCGTATGCCCGCAGAGGAATTCGATTCTTCCGAGAGGATCCCAGATGGACGGCAAAAGACCGAGAGTTTTCTTTAAGTAGAGAAGGGTTCCCTATTTCTTATTTTGAGAAAGAGAAGCGGGAGGCCGGCTCCCGCATCTACTATTTGGATCGGATCAAGATCTGATCAGTGATAGAGTAAAGAGTAAACATTGTCGTTATCCTGGGCCAGTTTGTAGGTCCAAACGACTTCTCCTTTTTCTCCGTATCTCACCGCAGTATTATCTTTATATAATACGATAATATCCTTCTTCTTGCCAGGAAGAAGACCCTCTACTGCCTTATCGTCGATCTTCAATTCTGCTACCGAAGAAGAACCAGCATCTACTCTATAGATCTTATCGCTTCCGGTAAACCAAAGAGAATTTCCGCGAACGCTAAATAAGGATGCAGACTTGTCTTTTAGATCCGACTTGCTCACCTTTCCGTTTGCCGAAACGTATAGGATCTCTTTATCGGTCCTGTAAAATACTCCTTCGTCGGTACCACCCAGTAATTTAGGATCTACCTTACCGGCCCAAGCTTGTTCAGCATCCTTAGTAAACTTGGAATCCGTATATAGGATCTTATCTTCTTTCTGACCTGACGTTAGGAGGAATACCTGACCTTTTTTAGAAGAAGACCAAGTCTTGGAATCCAAGGCCAAGGATTTACTTTCGTCAAAAGTATCCGAGTAACTTGTAAGAGTTCGTTTGCCTGCGGATTCCGTTTCTACAAGGATACGATCTCCCGCAACGGAGGCCTTTTTAAACGAGCCTGCGAGATCGATCGTATTGAATATGGCTCCCGAATTTTGATCTCTTACTTCGAGAGTCTTATCGGTAAACGCATACACTCTTCGGTCTGCGATCACATTTCTGAAGGGTTTACCGCTTGTGATCCTCCAAAGACGGATCGCTCTATTCTTATCCAATGCTTCGATGGAAGATCCGTAGTTCATAAGTAGAAGATCGTTTACGATCACAGGAACTCCGACTAGGGATCCTCTGTTCGGGAACGGCTGCACGATCACCGGAGTATCCGAATCGGAAAGGACCAATTTTTCAGCAATGCTAGAATACGGAGAATTCGGATACTTCTCCGCAAGCTCTCTTCCTAATTCCAAAGACAAACGCTTGTATTCGGCGTTGCCTGGATTCTTGAGCCTGAGTTCGGATAAGATACGGATCCTCGCGTGCAAGAACTTCTCGTTTCGCTCTAGATCGATCGCTTTTACGATCTCAGCGTCCGCAGCTTCCAGATCTCCTTTCTTAAAGTAGATATAAGAAAGTTGGAAATATGCATCCGGAAAGTCAGGATTCTTCTTAATGATGTCTTTGAAGATATTTACGGACTGATCTAAAAGATTGTCGTTAAAGAGAACAATCCCAATATTGTACGGAGCAAGTTCATTCTCCGTATCCACCTTCATGGCGCTTTCAAATTCTTCTTTGGCTTCCTTGCTCTTACCTTGGTTATAATATGCGATTCCTTTTCCGATCCGAGACGCAGTGAACTCGGAGTTTAAAAGCCAAGAACGATCGAAAGATTCGATTGCGGAGTCGTAGTTCTTTTTCTGAAGAGCAATGATCCCGAGCTGATAGTGACTATAGTAGGAATCTGGCTTCTTCTCTAGGATCTTTTGAAAGCCCTTCTCCGCATTGTCTACCTCTCCTTTTCTCAAGAGGAATGCATTGATCGCTTCCTGAGCCGCAAGGTTTTTAGATGCATCCGGAGAAGTCTCCAAGAGATGGATCCCTTTTTCTTCCAGCCCCATCGCTAGATAACATTCAGCCATCTTAATGTATAAGGTCAGCTTCTTGGTCTTATCGTATGCGGACTGATACAACGGAAGAGCCTTTTCGTAAGCCTTGGAATCAAAGAGACGATTTGCCTTTT
Source organism: Leptospira langatensis (assembly GCF_004770615.1). Classification (NCBI taxonomy): domain Bacteria; kingdom Pseudomonadati; phylum Spirochaetota; class Leptospiria; order Leptospirales; family Leptospiraceae; genus Leptospira; species Leptospira langatensis. Next base: position 796,307 of record NZ_RQER01000004.1, on the reverse strand, counting down.
GGATCGTAGGGATCACTTCCGCAAATTTGCGGTTTTGCTCGATGGTTTGTTTAGCCTCTGCGATCTCAGGCAGATCCTTGGTCAACTTTTCTGCCTTGCTCAACCAGGAAGTAGCCGAATCGTAGTTTGCCTTTTCGTTCTCTTCTAGCGCAATTTTATAATACAGATAGGCCAGTCGGAAATGAACGGATTCGTTATCCGGATATTTCTTTAATAATCCTTTGTATACGTTCTCTGCCTTTTCGAATTCTTTCTTATCCTCGTACGTTCTCGCGATCACGATCCCGGAAATCGGGTCGTTGCCTGTAACCGCTTCCAACTCTTTCGTGTATTGATTTACCTTGGATTGGTTTTTCTGTGCAGAATAAAGACGGATCAAACCCTGCAGAGCGGAAAGATTTCCTTTCTGCAAAGTAAGCGCCTTCAAGTAGTTTTGTTCGGATTGCTTAGAATCTCCTGCGATCTGATACAAACGACCATAAGCGGTATACACACCCGGATCTTCGCTGTCCTTTGCTTTTGCCTTATCGAAAGAGACCTTGGCAGACTTGGTATCTCCTTTTCGCAGACGCAAATCCCCTTCGTTGATGAGTTCGGAAACATCCAAAAAGACTTGGACCTTTTTCACTCCCTCGTCTTGTTTTAATTTATCTAATTCGTTTCTAGCAGTCTTGTATCTGTTCTCGGAGGCAAGAAGATACACTAAGTTCAGAATCGGCTCCTTGTAATTCGGATCCAACTCTCTGGCCTTGGTAAAAGAAACCATTGCCTTCGCATTTTCACCCAAGGATTTTTGGTTCAATCCGATCTGATTATAGATAGCTGCATTTTTCGGGAAGAATGGGATCGCCTTTTCTAAAACGGAGATTGCTTTCGGCTGATTTCCGGACTTGCTATACGCGGAGGCTAAACCGGAATAACCTTCCCAATAATCGGCCTTCAGTTTTAGGGAAGTTTCGAATGCCTTGATCGCTCCGTCATTGTCCCCGGAAAGTATTTTGGCATTTCCCAAGAAAACGTAAGGAGAAGGGTTCTTGGCATCCAACTGGGTCGCAGAAGTAAAATGTTGGACTGCTTCTCTGTAATTCTTGGCCTTTAGCGCAGCATTCCCTTTTTCTAATAGAGAGGCGACTCTGGTAGCGGAGGCGGATTGCTTTGCGGAAGCAAGCTCTGGATCCGCATTTCTGGCCTTCTCAAAATAAGTTTCCGCCGCCTCGTAGTCTTTCAACTGTACAGCAGTGTCGCCCAATTGCATATAAAGCTGGGCCTTAAATTTGAACTTATCTTCCGGAATGGATTTCAGAGAAGAATAGGCTTCTTCGTATTTTCCGACTGTCTTGAGCAAAACTGCCTTCTTGAAAGTATACGAGGATCCGTCTACTTTCGGAAGCTTTTCCAATTTGGAGTAAACATCGATGGCATCGCCGTTAGCACCTTGAGACGTATAAATAATCCCGAGTGTTAGCAAAATTTGCTCATTCTCAGGATCTAGCTCGGTTCCTTTCTTCAGAGAAGAAATCGCATCCTCCGGTTTTCCCAAACGGTACTGGGAAGATCCAATCAGATAATATCCTTCGGCAGTAGGATAAGTATTCACGGCGTCTTTCCCTTTGGAAAGAGCTAACTCGAATTTTTCCTTTTGGAAGGCCGAGTTTCCTTCGTTGATCAGTCGGGAAGCCTGTTTGAGTTTTTGGCGAGAGATCAGATCTTTTTCTAAGATCGCGTCTTGCGCATTGGATTTACGAAAATCCTTAGAAGCACAATTGACCCCAAATAGAAGTAAGAATAAGAACGGGATAAGATAGATTAGCTTGCGATTCATCACTTGTATCCTTTATAAAGAATCTTTAAATCTTTTAACGGAGCCTTCTCCCTAAATTCTTCGCCTCGGGTAAGGACAGAAACGGTCCAGAGTCCTCCCGCAGGAAGATCTCCTTCCCAAACCTTGTCGCTACCCAAATAGAGAGAGAGTTTTTTCGATTTCGGATCGGCTCTAAAGGAGAAGGGGCGGCCCACATCCTTATCCACATCCTTGTATTTATATGTTCCTAATGTTCTTCCATCGGAAGGAAATTGGAAGATAGAGACTTTTTCCTTTCCTGCTTCTAGTCCTAAGGAAAGTCCGGGAAAATGGAAAGTTACCGCGACGGAACCTTCCTTGTGATCCACAGGAAGAAGGAAATACCCTTCTAACTCTAATTCTTCGGGAATGAAAGGAAGAGAGTAAGCACCGTTCCAGCCATTCGGAAGATTTTTCTTTTTGGCGAATTCCAATCCTTTCGGTCCGATCGCAGAGAAGCCATTCTCTCCGGAAGGTTTCCAAAATTCGGATTCAGAAAGCAGATCCTTGCCCGTATAAGGAAGAGCGAGCTCCGCGACCTTATCCGGTTTTACATCTAGAACTCCTTCGTAATATACGTACGACCCGTCAGCGCTCTCCTTCAAGAGTTCCAACTGATATGCACCAGGGGTTAGATTACTTCGGAAAAAAGGAGTCTCTCCTTGCTTATAACCGTCAATGGAAACAGACAATCCGTTCGGTACGCTGATCACTTTTGCGGATCCTAAGGTCTTGTCTTCTTCCCATTCGTGAAATAGAAAGTTCTTCTTTCCGGCTCTCACCTGAACGGTTTTAGTAATAGGTTTCTTTCCTTTTAAAACCAATTGGATCTCTTGAATGCCTTCTGAGATCGGAATGTCCAAGAGTGGAGTGGATCCCAAGGACTTTCCTTTCCAAAGGATCTCCGTATCGCTGGAAGAAGCGCGAACATTCAAAAATCCTTTTACGGAAGAATTTACGATTTCCTTGATCCTTGCAACGTCCGGTTTACGATCCCAAACCGGAACAGTAGTTTGCCTGGTTTCCAAAGAAATGATCCGATCGGATGCCTTCCAAAAGATCGCCTGGGTCCAGTTGCCCACTTCTTCGGTAGATACAGGTTTCTTAAAACTGAGTTCGAATTCACCGAACTTAGAATCGTCTACGGAGTCTTTGATCTCAAATTTAAAAGTCCAACCGGAGCTCGACTCAGAGATGGAACCAAATACAACGATGTCCGTATCCTTCTTCTTTAATTCGTCCGATAAAGCCTCTTTACTTTTCCAAGCATCCTTAGAGATCCTTGCATTCGTATATTTGATATCCTTCCATATCAAACTGATCTCTTGCTCGAAATAAGAGGCCAATTTATTGTCCACAGACTTAGGATATTCGATAGGACTAAAGGCGATTACGGGGACCTCATGCCCGGATTTACGAACCCTAAAGTCCGATTCGGACTCGCGGAAGATGAATACGTTGGCTGATTCTCCGATAGGCTTGTAATAAGGTTCTTGGATCAATTTAGAAGGCTCGTCCAGCTTTTGAACGGAAGAGCAAGCGCTTCCTAATATTACAATTAAGGAGAGTAATTTAAGATTACGAAAAGAAGAGGTCCCCATCCCGTAAAAAAATTTCCGTAGGACGGATTTAGCAAATCTTTTCCTAATTCCGTGTTTTTTGATTCGAATGAAAGAAGGTGAATTTTTCAGTCTGCAGTCGGTCGTGACCGATTCTGCTCGGCTCCGTTTGCCCAACTAACGATTATAAAGAGAGAAACCCCGCCGAATAGCGGGGCTCAGATTTCAAAGAAAAGGTAAAAGCGAAGAAAATAAGAAGAAAGCTTCGATTAGAAGGTTTCTTTCGCGTTCAATTTCAGTTTTTCTTTTTGAACGTCTTGTTGAACGTATTTGGTCTCGTTCACTTCTTTTGCAGTCTTAGTGACCTCATCAGCATTTGCCTTAGAGATCTCACGTTTCTGCAATTGAGTACGAGCCTCTTCTACGGTAGAAGCTTGGCTTAGGATGCGAAGCTCTTCACTAGAAGCTTTGAGTTCATCTACAAGATTATTATATTCTAAAACATCATTCTTTTTCAGAACGATCAGTCCCTTGAGTTGTTTTACGGACTCAGGACGAAGAGAAAGGATCATCTTGTCAGTCAACTTCTGGTTCTTTTTCAGAGTGATCTCTCTGTTTCTGTCCAGAATGACTTCTCCATCCTCTCCCACTTTAGATACCGCAACGGAACCTTCCAAGACTGCGAATTTAACATCGCAATGCTCTTCGGCACAGTTCGGTTTTCCACCGGTAGGATTTTCTACAGAGGTCAAGAAGGTAGTTCCACGAACCCCAGCGAGTGCGGTAGGAGTTACTACGCGGAAGTCGGAGTTTTTGTTTTCCTTGCGAACCATGGTTACGATCTTTCCGTAATTCAAGTTCACCTTCACGTTAGCTCCTTCTTCACTAGTGAGAGCAGCTACAGACAACTCAGTGTCTTTGGAAACTTTTACGATACCACTGTTGGCAATCATGATCTCCACGGATCCGTTCTTGCCGGTAATAATGGTGTCTGCCGGAGAAACTGATTGTCCGAATTCGGCTTTTCTCTCTCCTTCCGCAGACTGGATCTTAACGTCGCCAGTGATCCAAACGATCTTGGCATTTGCTTCCGTTGCTTCCGATTTTACATGATCGCTGCTAGTTTTAGGGCTGCAGGCGAGCAGGTAAGCAATTGAAAGAAACGATAGAATTGTTAGGGTTTTCTTTGATTTTAACATTTTATCTCCCTCGCTTTTAAGCTTAAGATTGCTTTATATACAACAAACGAACAAGGACTTTTTTACGAATCCTTTGTATAATGCCGTTTTCTAAAATTACTTGGATTTATGTAAGAAAAAAATTTCCAAAAAATGACCGTTTGGCAGTTTTCAATCGAAACTAATGCACTAACCCTTTGGGATTAGTAGTTTAAATTGAACAGATTCTATTTCTTCTCAACTTTCTTAGTAGGCTCTATCTCTGGAAGGGAATCTAACTCTTCTTCTAATTTGCATTTCGGATAATGATCCGCTGCCAAACTAGATCCTACCCAGCCGAACGCTTCTTGCGAAGAGATCACATGAATATCCCAACCTTGCACGATATTCGGACAATCCCAGACCTTGTTCTTGCAGAGAACCTGACTCGCCTTAGGTTTAGGATACGCCCAAGCTGCCGGAGGATGAAGACATTGCATCTCCACTTCCGCAAGCTTACGCATACGCTTAACATTCTCTTCAAATTGCTTGAAGAGATTCACGAGAGGATTGGCAAGTAATTCGTTAAAATAACCGCGAGTAGTATTGTAAGCGAGAAAGTATACCAGCTCTTCCATCACATATTCTTTATCGTGGGTAAAGGAACTAACGGTATGAATATAACGAGCGATCTTTAAGGAATCTGTGAGAAGTTCTCTTAGGAAATCTTCCGACTTGTCAGGAAGACCGGATTCCTCTTCTTCTTCGGCAGCAGGACCGGAATCGCTTTCTCCATCTTCTATCAATAACTCGGCAAAGAATGTCTCGTCCGGATTTTCTCTATCCCCTTTTTTTGCAGGAATAGCGCTTACTTCGGTATTATCCTGTAGTCCTAAAGGAACGTGATTCGAAGCGGCCGAGCATACGAACTCCGGAAGATCCAACTTCTGCATGAAATTCGCACATTGTTTTGCGATCCTGGTCTTTTCAGTATCGTCAGGGAATGGTCGATTCCATTGGTCTCCCGAGACCCTAGCGATATCCATAAAAACACCGCCAAGGAAAGAATAACGACGGAGCATTTTATATTTTAAAGCATCCGGAATGAGTACGATCCCAAGGGCAAGAAGTCCCAACTCACAAATGTGCTTAAAGAAGTTCGCATTTACTTCGTACACCTTAAACAAAGCGAGAAGATGCTTTTTGTTGGATAGTGCGTTCCGAATAATACCCTTGTAATTGAAGGTATTCTCTTCGTACATGAATTTCAGGAATTTCTTATCCGTTGTTTTAAGTTGAAATACGATCTTTTCGCAGAGCTTATCCTGGATCTGCCCTACTAGTTCCTTGGTTAGCTTGATCTTAAAGTCGGCGTTGTATTGGCCTTTGATCTCTTTCAACCTTGCCAGGGCAGATTCTTTGACTTGGACCTCTTCCTTTACGAGAACGTTGCCGCTATTATCTTCGATAGCATGCAGGAAACGTAACATATTTCCGGCGCCATAATCCCGTACAAAGTTGAGTACTTCTTCGATCGAAGTATATTCTAAGGATTTAGGGCTTACTTTCATTTTTTAAGTGGTCCCTACGTGTAATTCTAAACGGGTTTTCCAAGCTGGCAAGCATAGATTCCAAGCTTTTCTTCCTTTCAACGCTAATATCGGCTTCTTCCTTCAAAGAAAGTAACATTTTGCAACCGGGCCCCGCATCGCAACAATCCGAAATATCGCATAACTCTTTATGCTTCCTTAACTCAGGAAAGCTATCCAAAATTTCCCCTTTGGAAAGATGGAGGATACCCCATTCTTTAATGCCGGGAGAGTCGATTAATATGATATTATCATCAAGCACCAAAAAATTGGAATTCGTAGTCGTATGCTTACCTTTCTTTGTAGAAAGACTGATTTGGGAGGTCTTTTGCAACTCTCTATCCGATAAGACGTTCACTAAACTTGATTTTCCTACGCCGGAATTTCCCACTAAGTAGGTTGTTTTAGACGAAAACTTGGAATGCAATTCGTCTAGACCTAGGCCGGTCTGGCAGGAAACCGCTAACACTTCGTAGCCTAAATTTTGATATACTGAGGCTCGATAAACGGCCGTTTCTCGGTCGACTAGATCCGATTTTGTAAACACGATCAAGGGAGTAACTCCGGCGAGATGGACAGCAGCAAGGCACCTGTCCAGGAAGCCATCTTTGGTTTCCGGATTTTTCAAAGAGGCAAGAACTGCAACCTGATCCACATTTGCGCACAAAACCTGCGCATCACCTTCCTTGCTTTTACGAAGAAGTTCATTCCTACGGGACAACCTTTCTTCGATCGCCCATTCCCCACCCGATTCCATGGCCTGCACCCGATCCCCTACAACAAAGGGATGTCTTTCTTTTACGGCGAAATTTCGGAGCCTTCCTCTTAGAACTGCCCGGACCCTTCCCCTTTCGGGAGAATACAAATCATAGAAGGCTCCGAAGACCCTTGCGATGGTAAAAAACTCCTTTACTGGAATCGTGGAAGTTGACATTCTTAAGCCTAATTTTACGGGCAAGCGATGAAAATCATACGCAAATTCGGACCCATAGTAGGTCTCGTTTTAGCAGCATTCCTTTTGCAGTCGGCGCTAATTATCGCTTTAGATTTCAGTTCTCTGGACTCGAATCGGACGACCGCCTTGCTGATCAGCCTTCCGTTCACTACTTTGGGAGCCGTATTCGTATGGATCTGGTTCAATGAGTTCAGTACAAACTGGAATTTATCTTCGGCTCTTTCCAAATTAAACATAAAAGACCAGGAATACGTAAAGTATCTTTCTTCGTTAGATAAATTCAAGAGCGATTTGATTGCAACCAACATCACCGAAAGTGTCTGCGATAAAATCCTGAAATTCCTACCGAGTATCATCGACGCTAGTAGATCTAAGATCTATCTTTGGAAGGAAGACCTTGGAAAATTCTCTCCTTATCCGAACCAGGAAGGGGAGGACCATTTTTATATCTTTGACCCCTTCCTACTTTGGATCACTGAACACGATAAGATCTTCTATTCGGAGGAATTCATAGAGAACACAAAATTCCTCCAGATCAAGGAGCATGCTCTCGCTTTCTCTGCAAAAACAAAGGCCGAGCTTCTGGTTCCTTTCATTTTGAATAAGAGTCTTTTGGGAATGCTGGTCTTAGGTCCTAAATCGGACGGAAGAAGATACACTAGTTCCGAATTGGAAAAACTGAACGAGATGCGTTCCGTCTCGGTGATGTCCTTATCCAATTCCATTTTTTATGAAAGGCTAATAGAGCTTACAGAAACCCTAGAAGAAAAAGTCAGACATAGAACCCAAGAATTGGAAAGCGCTCAATCCCAATTGATCATGTCTGAAAAGATGGCGTCGCTTGGAACCATGGTAGCGGGTATCGCACATGAGATCAATACACCTGCCGGAGTGATTAACGGTTCAGCGGATAATCTAGAATCGAATATGAATTATATCGTAAAGAACGTATTCGAGATCGTGAAATTCGCAAGAAACAAGAAGTTACGTAAATCCTTCGAAGTCGCCCTTCTTCATATTCTTAGAGATAGAAAGAAGAACCAGCCGATGGAATCTAAGGACAAATTCCGTGTGAAAAAAGAAGTACGAGAAGAGATGATCCAGATCGGTGTGGATCCTTCGTTCGCAGGAGAAGTCGCTTCCTTTATTATAGAGAACGATATTATGGAAGTGCGAAAGTACATCTACGAAGTGTTAGTGCAGGGAGAAAGCGCCAGATCCGGCTATGAAATGCTGAAGCATGCCTCCAACACGAACAGAAATATTAAGAATATCAAATATTCTATCCGGAACATAGTTCGCATCGTCAAGGCTCTCAAATACTATTCCCACTTGGATCAAAGCAAATCCTTTACTAACGCCGATCTTATAGAAGGGATCGAAAACACTTTGGTGATCATGAACAACCAACTCAAGTATGGAGTAGAAGTGAAGAAGAACTTCTCTCCGATCCCTAAAGTTGTATGCAATCCCGATGAATTGAACCAAGTCTGGACCAATCTCATCCAAAACGCGAACCAAGCAATTCGAGGCCAAGGAGTGATCGAGCTTTCCGTATATTCTTCCGGAGGAACCGTAACCATCGAGGTCCAGGACGACGGCCCAGGCATCAATCCTGCCATCAAGGATCGGATCTGGGATCCCTTCTTTACCACCAAGGATCAAGGAGAAGGATCCGGACTCGGCCTCGGGATCGTGAAAGGTATCGTTGAGAAGCACAAGGGAAAGATCACTGTGGATTCTTCTCCCGGAAGGACAGTGTTCAAAGTTGAATTGCCTCTAAGGCCGCCTCAACCCAGCAACGATCCGAATGCGATGGAAAGATCGGCGGTATGAAAGCTAAGCCAAAGAAGATAGTACTCAGAGTCAAAGAAAAGGAAAAGCTCCCGAACTTCTACGAACAAGTTTATAAAATTGTAAAGAAGGTCCCAAAAGGCAGAGTTACTAGCTATGGAAGGATTGCAGTCCTGGCAGGAAAACCGAGAGCGGCCCGAGCCGTAGGATATGCCTTGAATTCCCTCAAAAAAGGACAGGAGCAGAAGGTCCCTTGGCAGAGAGTGATCAATAGCCAGGGAAAAATTTCCTTTAGAGGCGATGCGCCTAGAGCGATTTTGCAAAAAAAACTTTTAGAATCCGAAGGAATCAAATTCTCTAGAGAAGAAACAGTCGATTGGGATCTATTCGGCTGGCCTTAATCTAAGAGAACTCATGTCAAAACCAGTAGTAATCACGATCGCAGGCTCCGACTCCGGGGGAGGAGCAGGCATCCAAGCCGACCTCAAAACATTCAATAGTACAGGAAGCTTTGGAGCTTCGGTCATCACATGCCTTACCGCACAAAATCCGGACGGGGTCACAGGAATCCTAGAAGTGGATCCTGACTTTTTAGAAAAGCAAATGCACGCAGTCTTCTCATACTTCCCCGTAAAGGCTGTGAAGACTGGAATGTTATTCTCTGAGAATTTAATCCGAACAGTCTCTAGGATCCTAAAAGAATATAGGGCCAAGGGCCAAGACTTTCAATTGGTTGTGGATCCGGTCATGGTAGCGACAAGCGGGGCCAAACTCTTGCAGGATGAGGCGATCCATTCCCTGATCCAAGATCTATTGCCTTTGGCAAACCTGATCACTCCAAATCTGGACGAGGCCAAGATCCTAGGCTCAGGCAATATACACTCTGTAGAAGAAATGAGACCCGAAGCTATCTCCCTGGCAAAGAAGCTAGGAGTTCCTGTCTTGTTGAAGGGTGGGCATCTCAAAAACTCTAGTGAAGCTTTAGATATATTAGGGTTTCCGAATGGAGAGAGCTTTTCTTATTCCAAACCTTTCGTTCAGGATTTCAATCCCCATGGGACAGGGTGCACCTATTCCTCTGCAATTGCTTCTTATTTAGGCCAGGGAGAATCTCTTTCTTCGGCAGTCGAAAAGGCCAGAGACTTCTTGCACGCTGCCATCTTGCAATCCTTCCCCGCAGGAAAATCGAAGACTCTCAATCATCATCCAGAAGGATTCAGTTCTTAGGAGCTATACCTAGTTCTTCCTTCGAGGTCAATTCCAAGATCTCTAGAGGAAGAGAGCCTTTTCCTAAGACAAAGCCATGATATTCCTTGATATCGAAAGAAGTTCCCTTGGTATTTTTCCATTCTTCTCTCATTTTCAAGAAGGACATCATTCCGATCTTATACGCGCAGGCTTGTCCTGGATATACGATGTATCTTTCTATTTCGGAAGTAACTTCCATAGGACCCATACCTGTATTGTCGGACATGTAACGGATCGCTTCTTCTCTACTCCAGCGCTTATAATGGATGCCGGTATCCACTACTAGGCGAACCGCGCGAAACAATTCGCCCTGCAATCTTCCCAGGTCGATATAAGGATCGGAGAAGAAATCATAATCCTTTGCGAGATGCTCCGCATACAATGCCCAACCTTCTACGAAAGCGGTAAAATATGTATTCCTCAATTTACGAGGAGCGGAGGTCAATTCCTGAGACCAAGCAATTTGCAAGTGGTGGCCTGGAATCGCTTCATGGTAGGTTAACGTGTTCATCCCGAATTTAGGGATCTCTTTTATGTTTCTCAGATTTGCGTAGAATACGCCGGGCCTTTTCCCATCCAAGCTTGGCTCTTCATAGTACGCTCCGGCGGCACCGGCTTCCTTGAATTCCGGGATCCTTTCCACCTTCACCTTAGCTTTTGGCCATTTCGGGAATAGAGGCTTGGATCTTTGGATAGCATCCTCTAGAATGGATTTGTATGTTTCTAGAACCTTTTCTTTACTACTTGGTTCATTAGGGAATTGGAACTCCGGTTTTTCTCTCAGTTCTTTCATGGCAGTTTGGATGTTCTTTCCTTTCATCCCTACCGATTCCAAGATCGTTCTCATTTCTGTTTGGATGCGACTCACTTCGGAAAGACCGATCTGGTGCACTTCTGCCGGAGTTAAGTTTGTAGTAGTATGATTCTTTAACGTATGCGCGTAGAATTGGTCTCCATTCGGAAGTTTCCATGCGCCAGCCTTATTATCTGCGAACTTCAACTGTCTTTCTAAAAAAGTCTGAAGTTTCAAATAAGAAGGATAAATGGAATCCGATAGAATCTTCTTTGTCTCGGCCAATGAGGAAGTTTTTTCATCTGCGGAGATCTCATTCGTTTTTTCTAATTTATTCTTGAGACTAGAATAAAGGATATTCGCTTCCACATCTTTTACTCGAAAGGTTTGGATCTCATGGATCACTTTCTTCAAGATAAAGTCCGGAGGAATGACCCCGTTCGATTCCCGCAGTTCCAGTCCTCGGAGCACCTGGTCCATCTTCTCGGAAATTCCTTTGAGCCGATCCAAGTACGCGTTCAGGTCCTCTTCGTCTTCCACCAGATGGGACGTCGCTAAGAAAGAAGGGATATTATTCTGAACACCGAATAACTGGTTCACTGGATAATAATTATAAATAAAGCGTTCGCGATTCGCTTCTAGTTCCAAGTTCCACTCAAGGGCCTTGTAATAAGTGCGATCTTCTCCAGACAGATTAGAAGGATCATACGTCCGCAAGATCTCTAGATTTCGTTTCGCCTTATCCGCTAATTCCATCTCCCTCTCCGGAGACGAATCGGACCATTTATGGTTATGAGAACGGATCCCCCAAGGCTCCAAGATCCTAAGAGAGGTCAAAGTCTCCGGATCATCCAACACATCTTCCCAAAAGACCTTTTCATAATATAAACCTAATGTAAGAGGTCGGAAATTGATCGTATGCCAAACCAAAGTTCCGGTTAGCACGATCGCCAGGATCAGAAACAGAATGATTATCCGTACGGCCTTTCGAACCATGATGGGTCTCCGTAGTTTAAAAAAGAGGGATCAGAACCTTAATCAAGAATACAAGCAGAGCGGTCCAAATGAAAGAAGAAGAAGCCGAAAATGCGATCGGTCCCTCCCAATCCAAGAGTGGAACACAAACAAACAAGAACATTCCGAGGTAAGACAGATAAGGACTCTTCAGATACAGGCTCTTTTGCCATTCAAAGAATCCTTCTCTAAAATCCTTGGCGTCCCCCTTAACCTTATTCAGGAAAATTCTCTCAGCGATAAAACCGAAGATCGTGAAAGAGATCAGGAAGAAAGAAAGAATGAAGATCCAAGACCAATCTAAGAACGGCAAAGGATAAAAGAGAAGAATGATAGGAGCAGAGATCGCGATGAAAGTAGGGAAAGGGAATAGAAATCCCATTCTAAAGATCCTACTTTCGGAAAGGTATTTCCAGAAGGGTAGACGGCCCGGCAATTGATACGAACCGCAGAACAAACATTTTTCCGAATCGGAAAGAATGCTCGAACCGCAGTTCCTACAAAGGATTTGTTTCTTCTGTTCCTCGGTCGTGTCCGACACAAGAGATCCTCAAACTTTCTTGATCAAGCTCTCGATCAAAGCACGAAGGAACTGCTCGTTTGGAGTTCCGCTTTGGATCGCTTTGTTATTGATAAACAAACTAGGAGTACTGTGGATTTGTAGTTTGTCAGCTTCGTCCACTTCCTTATTGATCTGATCTCTCACTGCAGGAGAAGAAAGACAGGATCTAAACTGATTCATATCCAATCCTTCTTGTTGAGCTAAACTAAGTACGGTAGAAGGAGTGTGCATCACCTGGTTTTCAGTGTCTTTATAAAGATCATCATACATGATCGCAAATTTTTTCTGCTTATCCGCACAGATTGCTGCAGAAGCTGCCACGCAGGAACTGGCTTCCGGACGAGGAGCTTGGACCAATCGATTGCAGGAAGCGTCCAAAGGAAAGTTCTTGTACACTACTTTCACGATCCCGTCGTAATCTCTCAGAACCTTCTTCAAGATATGAGAAGTATGCATGCAATGTCCGCAATTGAAGTCCGCATACTTAACGATCGTGATCGGGGCATTCGGATCTCCTTGAAAGGAAGCGCCTTTGGTGTCTATCGCCAAAAGAGGAGCTTTTTCATAATCAGCGAGCTGCTTTTGGATTTGAGAGAGACCGCCGTGCTCTCCCTCTACAAGGGAATTGTTCAGGGATTTTCCACCGATCTGGCCAACGACTAGAAGAGCCAAGATCGCGATATAGACATTGAGCCCTTCTGTCTTTAAGACCGAAGGAATGATCTTTGGCGATTTGTCTCCGAAATCCCTGATCTGCAAGAATGTTCCCGCAGTTAACAAGACAGTGCAAGTCCAAGTCACGGCGCAAAGGCCGCAGATCGCATCGATATAAAATACGGAAATGCTAAAGAGAACGACATCGACTACAAGCGCTAAGAGAAGAAGATAAAAACTAAAGAGAAGATATCCTTTGGCTCCTTCTTTGTTCAGTTCGGAGCGAACGAAAAGATATGTAATAAAACCGTAAAATACGAATCCAAAGAGAGCGATCGGAATATCACCGAAGATCGGAACTCCGCGAATGGCCGAAATGCTGCTTTCGGAAACCTTATCGCAGGAACCCGAATCGCTCAGAGCATCGCAGATAGCCTGTGCTACTCCGTCTCCAGCCTGTCCACCAAAGAATTTACGGATCAAAAGAAAAGAAATGAAAGCGGCAACGGCGGAAACAACAGCTAGAATATAGTTAGATGGCAGTTTTTTCATTCGGAACTCCGATTATAAATAACCTTTTTACGTATTAGGAAGGCATAAGGAAAGAAAAATATATCCGAAAGCCAAAGAGCGAGAATGAATTCGGATCAGTCCGCACCTAGGCTCGTAATTGCTTCTGCTAGATCTATCTTACCTTCGTACAAAGCCTTGCCGGTGATCACACCGTACATAGGGACCGGAGTACCGAGAGAAGATAAGGCCATGATATCACGGAGAGAGGAGATCCCTCCGGAGGCAATTACTTGGAAATTATATTTACTTAGAATTTCCTTATACGCTTTGAGATTTGGACCTGCTAAAGTTCCATCTTGTGCGATATCCGTGAAAATAATGTTCAGGATCCCTGCCTTTTGCATTTTATCCATAAGGTCCAGATAATGAACTCCTGAATCTTCTTCCCAACCTGCAATTTTGACGATCCCGTCTCTCGCGTCGATGGCGACTACGATCCTATCCTTTCCATATTTAGTAAGAGCAAATTCTAAAAGAGCAGGATCCTTGACCGCAGCAGTTCCTAGGATAAAACGATCGATCCCGATGGAGTCGTAGTATTCGAGTTTTTCCTTATCTCGGATCCCACCGCCCAACTGGATCTTGAGATTTGTAGATTTACGGATCTTTGAAATAGATTCGCTATTAATGCCGATCTGATTCCTTGCTCCATTTAGATCCACTAAGTGAAGAAGAGTGGCTCCGTTTCTTTCAAAGCCTTCAGCCAATTTCCAAGGTTCGGTAGAATAGACGGTCTTCTCGTCATAGTTCCCTTTGAACAAACGAACCGCAGCATTATCCAACAAATCAACAGCAGGAATTAATATCATAAAGATTTAATAAAGTTCTCCAGGATCTTTAAACCGAAAGAATGAGACTTCTCCGGATGGAATTGTGTACCATAAATGTTATCTTTTTCAACAACGGCGGGGAATCTTTCGCCATAATAATCGCAAACGCCGCTCACCGCTTTAGACTCCACATCGACTGGGCGATAGGAATGGATAAAGTAAGCGAAGGATCCGTCTTCCACATTATTTAACAAATTGCTTTTAGAAGGATTTCGTTTATACAGCTTATTCCAACCGATATGTGGGACCTTGTAATTCTTACCCTTGAATTTGCGGACCTTCCCTTTGATATAACCCAGACCGGGAACGATCTGTTTTTGATTTCCTGAAATGGTCTCATCCGAATCTTCAAAGAGGATCTGAAAGCCGATACAAATCCCGAAAAGAGGCTTACCATTCTTCACGTGATCGTCCACAAACTGACGAAGACCTGACTCATTCAGATTTAACATCGCCTTATCAAAATGACCGTCGCCAGGAAGGATAAGCGCATCCGCAGACTTAAGAGTTTCCGGATCTTTTGTATAAGAAAAATCGTTCGTGAATAGAGAGATCGCCTTTAAGCAAGAGTGAATATTGCCCATTCCATAATCAAGAACAGCAATCATTCCAAGACGCCTTTAGTAGAAGGGATTGCTCCGCCCGCGGCAGGATCGATCTCAATCGCCATACGAAGAGCCTTGCCCAAAGCTTTAAAAATAGATTCGTGGATATGATGTCTATTTTCGCCGTAATGAACGACTACATGTAGATTCATTTTAGCGTTCAGAGCTAACTTTTGAAGGAATTCCAGGGAAAGTTCCGCGTCGTAGATCCCGAACTTCCCGGTAAGCTCCGGCCCAGTGTATTTATAAAAATATCGACCACCCAAGTCCACGGCCACAGTGGTTAAGACCTCGTCCATGGTAAGAGTATAGTGCCCGTATCTTCTAATGCCAGCCTTATCGCCCAATTGTTTGTGGATCGAAGCGCCCAAAAGAATGGCCGTGTCTTCGACACTATGATGGCAGTCGATTTCTATGTCGCCTCGCAGCCAGAGATCCAAATCGATCAAACCATGCTTGGAAACATGGGAGAGCATATGCTCAAAGAACGGAATCTGGGTATCGAACTGGTACTTACCCGTGCCACGAAGATTTAGGGCCAATTTAATGTCCGTTTCTGAAGTCTTGCGCTCTTCTTTCATTTTATCCTGACCCTACTTTCCTCTTAATTATCGTGTCAATGAATTCCAAAAATAAGCTGACGGAAAGTCCTGAGGCCCAAAATTATCCAAAGGGAGAAAATCCCACCAACCACTAGCCGAAGTGGCGGAATTGGTAGACGCACTGGTTTCAGGTACCAGCGGGTAACACCGTGGGGGTTCGAGTCCCTTCTTCGGCAAAAAAATCCTAGAAAACAAAACCGGATCCAAGGGACTCGAAGCGAGTCTGAGAAAGCAAACATAGCGACCCATAGGGAGCGTCAATGTTTGCGACCGAGGGACAGGATGTCCCGAGGCTCAGACGAGACGCCGTGGAGCCCAATCGAGCAGGAAGCGAGATTGCGTAACGGCGAGTCCCTTCCCCTACCTCCTACTCGAAAACCAATAGTAAAACGCAGGAACTGCGAATCGGCTCAGCACAGTCGCCGCGATCTCTCCGAATATCAAGGAAACCGCAAGTCCTTGGAAGATGGGATCGAATAGCATCACGGAACTGCCCACGATCACCGCGGCCGCCGTCAGGAACATAGGGCGGAATCTTACAACTCCCGCGTCTAAAACCGCTTGTCGTAACGGTTTTCCTGACTCGATCTCTGCTTCTATAAAATCCACGAGAATGATCGAGTTTCTCACGATGATCCCGGCGCCGGCGATAAATCCGATCATAGAGGTCGCGGTAAAATAGGCTCCGGTAATCCAATGGCCCGGAATAATTCCTATCAAAGAGATTGGGATCGGAGCCATGATTATGATTGGCAATCTATAGTTCTGGAACCAACCAAGCACCAGAATATAGATCAAGACCATTACTACTGCGAATGCACCGCCTAGATCACGAAAGACCTCGTATGTGATGTACCATTCTCCATCCCATTTGAGCTTGGGAGTATCCGTATTCCAAGGCACCTCAGCAGTGGAGGTTGGATAAGGGATCTTAGAAGAAAGAGAAAGTATTCCGTATACAGGAGCTTCTTCCTCACCGGAAAATTCTCCCGTTACGTATTCCAGAGGTTTCAGATTCTTGCGATGCAAGACTCTTGCATTCGAGATTCTTTCCTTTCCCACAAAAGCGCTTGGGGAGATCGAACCGGAAATATTAGAAGAAACACTCCATTTGGAAAGAGGTTGGCGAGAAGAACGCATCTCATTCGGAACGGAAAGGTCTACGGAAACATCTTCCGGATTTTCATCATTAGAAAGAAGGAAGAGTGAGCTTTCCTGAAAGAACAGCCCCATATTCCTAGCAAGATGAGAAGAAGGAACCCCAACGAGTCCTCCTTTTTGAAAATCGAAAGGATAGTTTATCTTAGGACGAAGTTCTCGTAAGCTTGAATCCACATCCACTATATCCTTTTGATCTTTCACAATAGAGAGGATCTCGCTCGCAACCTGCTTTCTACCTTCTTGCGAAGGACCATAGATCTCGATCACAAGCGTAGAAAGTACCGGAGGTCCAGGGGGGATCTCGAGAACCTTTGTTAGTACGCCATTCCTTTTGTCGAAGTCTTTCAAAGTGGGTCGAAGAGACTCTATGATCTCATGGCTCTGCTTCTTTCGTGTTCCTTTGTCTCTTAGAAGTATATGCAGATCGGATTTCCAATCATCTCTTCTCAAGAAAGTATGCTTCACCATCCCGGAAAAAGAGAAGGGTGCAGGTTCCCCTGCAAAGATCTGGATCGTTTGGATCTCCTCGTTTTGTATGAGAAGGTTCGCCAATTCTTTACTCTGTGAAACGGTACGATCCAACGGAGTAGTAGGATCAAAGTCCAAAGTGATCTGAAATTCATCCTTATCATCAAAAGGGAGCATTTTTACTTTAACGACTTTGGTAGCTACTAGGCTGGCCGCTGCGATGAAAAGGAACAAGATGAGTAAGATCATCTTTCCTAGATTGCGTTTCGATTCTAAAAGCCAGGATGCTATCTTTAGGTAGCCTTGATCTAGTTTAGAGACCCTATGTGAATTCTCCGATCTTTTCTCTTGATGCAAGACTTTCAAGCCCACCCATGGAATGACGGAAAATGCAACAAGGAGAGATAAGATCATCGCAAGGCTTGCTCCTACCGGGATCGGTTTCATATACGGCCCCATCAAACCTCTTACGAACGCCATAGGAAGAATAGCAGCGATTACAGTGAACGTTGCGAGTATCGTAGGGTTTCCTACTTCGGAAACTGCAGCGAGAATGGACTTTACTTTCTCCTTTCCTTTGGAATGTTGCAGATGCCTTTCTATATTCTCCACAACTACGATCGCATCATCCACTAGGATCCCAATCGAGAAAATGAGAGCGAACAGTGTAACGCGATTCAATGTATAGCCAAGAAAATAATAAACGGATAAGGTCAGGGCCAAGGTTACCGGGATCGCAATGAACACTACGAAAGAAGCCCGGAGGCCCATCCACAATGCGATCAACGCAGAAACGGAGATAGTCGCAATAAGCAAGTGCTCGATCAGTTCCTTTGACTTCGCTCCCGCAGTCATTCCGTAGTCTCGGATCACCGTATATTTTATATCTTTCGGCAGGGTTTCTCTGTATGTGTTTGCCCTGTCTCGAATGATCTGCGATAGGCTTTCTATATCTGTTCCTTTTCTTTTTGAGAAGACGACTGTTACCGCATTCTCACCTTCTGTGCTCCCTTCCTTTTGGAATAGAAGGGATTCATGCAATCTCTCCTGTGGACCTTCCTTAACATCCGCTACATCACCTACTGAAATAGTTCTTCCCCAGCTCTGTTTGATCGGAACAGATCTGAGTTGTGCGACAGTCTTGAGAGAAGAGTCGATCTCTATATCGTACTCCTTTTCCTTGCTCCAATTCTTTCCTGTCGGAAAAGAAGAAGAGTTTGCCTTCAGACCTTCTGCGAGTTGTAAGAAGTCGATCCCAAATTCTTTCATCCTCGCAGGATTTGCAATAACACGTAACGCTTTCTTTCTTCCGCCTAAGATCTCTACCTTGGAAAGATCGGGGGTAGAGGATAATTCTTTCGCAAGAGGAGCGACTAGACTTCTAAGGGAATAATCGTCTCTCTCTAAAGAACTGAAAGTCAGAGCCAGAAAAGGAACATCGTCAATCGTATACGAATTGATAGAAGGAGAGGAAACATTTTCCGGAAGGACATTCCTCAATTCCATCATCTTATGGTGGATCTTAACGAGAGAAGGCTCCAACGGTTCACCTACTTTAAAACGAACCGTGATCATGGCCTGGTGATCGCTACTCGCAGAATATACATATTCTACGCCTTCCAGACCCCAGACTCCTCTTTCGATCACCTCAGTGACCTTTCTTTCCATCTCCTTTGCAGAATACTCGGGAGAGAAAACGGAAATATCCACCATAGGGACGGAGATCTGAGGTTCCTCCTCTTTGGGAGTAAGATACACTGCAAGGATCCCAACCAAAATACTTACGATCGCAAAGATCGGAGTAAGTTTCGATACGACGAACAGGTTTGCTAATTTTCCGGCAAAGCCCTTGGATACATTATTCTCTGGATTCACTGATCTCTCCCGAATATAGGATTAATTCCGCTCTGACTTTCAGGTATTCCAGGTCGGACTGGCCCTTCTTCTTTAATGAGTCTGCAGTTCTAGAGAAACTCTCTGCGAGGGTCACGATCGGAATATTCCCTTTTTTGAATAAACTTTGGGAGAGCCTTAGTTGCTCCGATTGGAGTTGATATGCCTTCTCCGCATCCAGTTTTGTGAGCATTAAGGACTTCTCCTTCTTGATCAGGGTCAGGAAGTTGGAGTTTTCCTTTATCTTGATCTCTTCCGCTTTCGCGTGCGCAGCTTCCGATTTCAGAATAGCTTCTTTTCTGGAACCTATATCTGTCGGATTCAGCAAATTCATTTGGAGATAAATTCCGGCATTATAGGAATTTGCAATGCTGCGATCTCCCTGGTAGCCATATGCTTCCGCATACACTCCGACTTTCGGGAGGAATTTGGCACCTTCCATCTTTGCCCGTTGCTTGCTCGCTTCGGAATAAGAGTCGTATACCTTTGAAAGGATCGTATTACCTTCTGTCTTCTCCGAAGGAAATGGAAGATAGCGATCTGAAAAGCGAAGGGAAGAATTCGCATCGGTTTTCAGTTCTTGCACGGAACCACCGGAAAGGATCCGAAGTGATTCTAGTGTCTCCGTCTTGTATAGCTCATTCTCTCGTATCTCTGCCCCAAGTCTGAGCTTAAGTGATCTTAAGGCTAGAGAACCAGCATGTCCGAGCGGATTGAGAGCAGAATCAAGTTTATAAGAAGAAAGATAGATCTCCAGTTGACTTAGTATTCTTTCTTGTTCTCTTATCGATTCTTCAAATATTGCGGAAGATTGATATGCGAGAGCCGTTTGTAAATAGAGTGTCTTCTTAAAATATTCCCTCTCTAAGCGAGTTCCTTCTAGTTCCTTATCTCGGACTTGTTTTAGAGCAGATTGAGCCCCTCCTTCATATAGGGAAAGGTCGAGACCTAGAGTCCCTCTAGAGTATGTATTGCTTCCCGGATGATTTAATGTGTCCTTTGCAAACGCATTTGCAGTGTTCGGATTCAGATTTTGATAAAGTTGATTATTCGAATCCAAATAATTTGCAGGGTTGTTGCGGACACTCTTAGTAGAAAAATCAGATTGAGTCGCGGCCCTTTGTCCCAGTTTGCCCATGAAATTCAAACTAGGATCATTCGTGTTATATGTTCTCAGGTCTGTGTAGAGTCTAGGAAACCAATGAAGTCCCGCTCTTTCACTCGCAGACTTCGCTGCTTCGACTTCCATCGTCTTTGCCTTTAAGGACGGAGAGTTTTCTAGTACCTTCTTCCAAACCGATTCGAAGTCCTGATCCGAATCCGCATAGACACCAATAGGCAGAAGAAATAATCCCCCGATCAAAGACCGGAGGATTTGCTTTTTAAACACTGGCTTCTTTCCCTTCACATTTATACGGCACTCCTAATTTACTTAAGATGTAAGCCGCAGGACAGAAACGGACCGTAGCGAACAGAAGAAGATTGAGGGAAACCAACAAGTTCAGCGCCAATCCCCAAGGAGTCAGGAAATATCCCACGTAGAGACCGATTAAGGAAAAAGTTCCTGCGATCGCAAATAGCACTCTTTCCAAATACCAAGTTGTTGCTTTTTTCTGGGTCATATATACCCTCCTGGGTATATAGACTAACAATACCCCATGGGGTATACAAATTTTTAAAGAAAATCTTATGCTTTAGATCAAGGAAAATCACCCAGGAAGCATACGCTTCCCGGTCGGATCTGGATTTTGAGGGAAAATATAGGAAGAGAGGTAAGGGTCAGAGTGAAAAGGCGGCTTTGATCGCTTTTCTTACGTTGCTCTGGACGATTGCGGTGGATTTCTTCTCAGAGAAGCAGCGTTCCATATATTCCTGAACGTATGCTTCTCCGAACTTTTTTAATGCTTGGCTGGAAGCCTTAAGCAGTAGTAGGGTTTTTTCACAATCTTCGTCTTCTTTATAAAGACCTTTTTCAATGGCGTCCAGTTGTCCCTTGATCCTGTGAATTCTGTTAGTGAGTTGTTTTCTGATCTCGTCGGCATTCATAGAATATACCCTATACGGTATTTAGACTGAGGATCGTCAAGGAAAAACGCAAATATAATATGAGAAATACCGTACCGGCTCACACTACTATTCTTTACCTTCTGATAGTTTCTTTCCTCGGTTTAAACTGTCTAGTCACTCCCCAAGCAATGTACCAAAGCTACTATGATAAGGAAGAAGCGTATGAAGCTTGTTTCGCTTATCTCACAGGAAACACTGGGCCGTCCCTTACTCCGGCAGGGATCTCTATCCTAGAAAGTTTTCAGTCGGCAACCCACTCCCAAGGGATGAGATCTTACTATACCGGAGAGATCGTTTACGATCCGGAAACCAAAGAAGGAAAGCATTTCCAGATCAGCAGGTGGGGAAGGATCGAGTATTACAGAAGTAAGTACGAGATCTTAGATCCACAAGAAGGCATGGATTTTCTATGTGCTGAAAAGATCCGTTGGGACCTGGAAAAGAGATTTTTAGCTACCGCAAAGAAGATGAAAGAAAATCCGATCTCTGTAAGCAATCGAAAGGAGGCTGCCGAGAATTTGAAAGAGTATGTTCGATTCTCCAAGGCGGTGAATTCCAAATCTCAGATCGTTCGAAATTTTCTATTCCTATCTTTAACAAAGTATATGGAAGGAAACCAGGGACTCCCCATCTCTCCGTGCGGATTAACATCCGCTGCCAAGGGTATTATCGAGATTGCGGTCCGTGACCTGAAAGATCCCGAGACTAGGAGAGCCTGGGCGGCAGCCATTCCCATTTTTTCGGGTTATGAATTGGGATTTACGATGGCAGGCTATTGTGAATAAAAGTTAGCCGATAACAAACTATGTTTGTTTTTTTCGAACAGCTTTCACATTACATTCTGAATTTCGAAGCCTAACGATCCACATTCGACGATTCTTCTTGACCTTTACGCATTAACTCGATTAGATTTTTGCGAAATTGTTTTTCTGAAGCGGAGAATCATATGCGTTCCACAATGATGGACTATCCCCTAGTACTTCCTTCTATTCTTAAAAGAGCGAAGGATGCTCATCCACATAAAGAAATCGTAACGAAGTGGCATGATGAATCTATCCAACGATATACGTATGGAGATTTTTATAAGAGAACCATCCGATTGATGAACGCACTTCGAAAAGCTGGAGTAAAACCGGAAGAAGCGATTGCCACTTTTTGTCTAAACCATTCCGTACACTTAGAACTGTATTTTGCCATCCCTTCCATTCGCGCCGTCTTGCATACGATCAACGTCCGATTATTTCCGGAACAATTGGTCTATATCATCAACGAAGCGAAAGACAAATTCATCTTCGTAGACAAATCCTTGGCCACTGCCTTAGAGAAAAATTTGGATCAGATCAAGGATGTGCAAAAGTTTATCATTATAGATGATAAAGAGAATATTCCATTCCCAAATCTGCCAAATTCCATTTCATACGAAGACTTCTTAGCTACAGGAGATGATGTTGAACGTTTCGAAGCCATCGATGAATTTGAAGCAGCGTGCATTTGTTATACTTCCGGAACCACAGGAAATCCAAAGGGAGTCGTTTACTCCCATAGGTCTACCTATCTACATTCCATGTCTGTGTGCATGGGAGATGCTTTAGCATTATGTGAGAACGAAACCGTCCTTCCTGTAGTCCCCATGTTCCATGTAAACTCTTGGGGAATCCCTTTCGCATCCGTAATGACAGGATGCAAGTTGGTGTTTCCCGGAAAGCATCTTTTAGGCGCTGCTTTGGCGGAACTCTTGGAATCCGAAGAAGTCACTCTTACTGCCGGTGTCCCTACAGTCTGGAATGTACTCTACCAACACTTAAAGAAAACGAAATATAATCTCAAACTACATACGATGGTAGTGGGCGGTTCCGCCGCTCCTAGAGGTCTGATAGAAGGCTTCGAAAAGGATTTCGGGATCTCCATATTGCATGCCTGGGGAATGACGGAAACTTCTCCGGTAGGAACCGTTTCCAGGCCGAGAAGCTTTATGAAAAATTGGGAGGACGAAGAACGTTATTCTTACCGAGCAAAGCAAGGAGTGGCTATGGCAGGAGTGGAGATCCGCGCCATAGACGATGACGGTAAGGATGTTCCGAAAGATGGACATACTCCAGGAGAGCTTTTAGTAAGAGGGCCTTGGATCACAGGCTCCTATCGAAGTGGAGTCTCTCCCGAATCTTTCACTGCGGATGGTTGGTTTCGCACGGGGGATGTAGTAGTCCTAGACCAATACGGTTATATGCAGATTACGGATCGCAAGAAGGATCTCATCAAGACGAGAGGAGAATGGATCTCTAGCGTCGATATGGAGAATCTTGTCATGGCAGATCCTGATGTTTTAGAAGCGGCCGTAGTAGGAAGAAAGGATCCGGTGAGAGACGAAGCACCTGTAGTATTCATTGTCCCGGTCGAAGGTAAATCAGTGGATCCCAAAAAGATCCTAGAAAGATTAAAGGAGCATTTTGCTCACTGGCAACTTCCTAAAATGGATGATATACGGTCGGTCCCTTCCGTTCCAAAGACTAGCGTTGGTAAATTCGATAAGAAAATTTTAAGAAAACAATTAGAAGAATAGACCGCTCGGTCCGAGACTCGATCCTAGGATCGTGAGTCAATCATCGAATACTATTCTTATCATACTGCTAGGTATTCTTACTGCGGTAGGTCCATTCTCTATAGACATGTACCTACCCGGTATGGATGCGATTGCTAAAGATTTGGGGACTCCCATTTCCAATGTGCAACTAACGTTAACCAGCTTTTTCTTCGGGATCTCCTTCGGACAATTATTCTACGGTCCGATCATAGACAGATTCGGTCGCAAGCTCCCCTTGATCTACGGGTTGATCTTATACATCGTTAGCTCTCTTGCCTGTGCTCTATCTGACTCCGTTTGGTCTCTCGTCTTTTTTAGATTTTTGCAATCTTTGGGAGCCTGTGCCGGCATGGTAGTTCCGAGAGCGGTAGTCAGGGACGTTTTCTCCCCTCACGAAGGCGCAAAGGTGTTCTCTCAGATCATTTTGGTTATGGGGGTAGCTCCTGTCGTAGCTCCATCGATCGGAGGACTCCTCTTGAACTATGCAAGCTGGAATATGATCTTCTATGCATTAGCGATCATATCCGCATTAACACTTCTTCTTTCTATCTATATCTTCGATGATAAGAAGGGATCGGATCATTCCATTTCCTTAAAATTGGTTCCTGTATTAAAGGAGTATGGAGAAGTATTTACCAATCCGGCATTTAGGGTATATGTTCTGACTTCCGGATTTGCTGCAGCGGTGATGTTTGCTTATATTGCAGGCTCTCCCTTTGTGTTCATGGTACTGAACGGATTGACGAATACGGAATATAGTTTTGTCTTCAGCTTCAATGCGTTCGGTTTGATCCTATTCAGTCAGATAAATCGCCTCCTACTGAAAAAATTCGAAGCCGCTACGATCGTAAGAGTCGTGGTATTTTCCTTCTTAGTACTTTCGGTTTGCTTGGTGGCTTCAAGCATGCTCGGATTCGGATTCATTCCTATGCTCTTCTTTATCTTCTTATTAGTGAGCGCGTTCGGATTGGTCGTGCCGAACTGTTCTGCATTGGCAATGGCTCCTTTTTCCAAAAATGCAGGCAGTGCCTCCGCATTGATGGGAGCCTTGCAAATGGTATTCGGGGTTTTGGCAACCGCAGCAGTAAGCATTCTTCATGATGGAACGGAATATCCGATGCTAGTCGTAATGGGAACTTCGGGGCTTCTTGCCCTAGCTTGCTTCGTTTTCTTAGGAAGAAAATCGCATAAAATTAAAGAATCTTAATATATAAGTGGAACTTCGGTTGCGCAAGGCAAGATAGACGGCCTCGAAGAATTCTCGAGGCCGAACAAACCTTGTTCTGAAAAGAGTTTTATTTTTATCAGCGGAAAGAACGTAATTCGCTCAAGAGGACCACTTTTTCGAAAGGTGGTTCTAGCAAATTATCCGCGTAGGAATCCAACAACCTTCCCAATCTTTGTTTGTGGGGAAAGTCCCGCCCATGCTGCTGGGAGTCCGGATATTCATCCGAGATCTCAATGCTAGGTCGGCTGCTCAAGGGATCCTCCTTGGATTTTGGGATAGGAAGAAGATTGGGCAAATCACAAAACGATGTCAAGCTGAAAGGACATAATTCGGGGAATTTCCAGCTGCGGGGCCAAGATTCTCTTAGCCGCTACCCCGCATTAAAGGCGGTTTGGTTTCTAAACGGCTAAGAGAGCAAGGAACAGAAAAGGTCTATTCTTCTGAACTAATTCCCAGCTTAGATTCAATGCTTTTGATCCTACGGGCCCATTTCTGGAAATTGACCACGTTCTTAATATTCACTCTAAGCTTTTGGAACTCTGGGAAGGTTAGACCGTAATCCCAACCCACATATATGTCCGGCTTGGTCAGAGTATTTCTTACAGAAGTTCCTCCGCCAACGATGGTCCCACTCGGAATGCTAATATGATCCGCAACACCACAACCGCCGCCGATCGTAACATTGTCACCGATTGTAGTAGATCCTGCGATGCCCGTATAGCCCGCGATTACTACATTCTTACCGAGCACACAGTTGTGACCAATATGGACAAGATTATCGAATTTACATCCATCCCCGATGACCGTATTCTCCAGACCACCTCTGTCGATCGCACTATTGGATCCGATCTCAACATCGTCTCCTACGATCACTGTTCCCACTTGCGGGATCTTATTGTGCTTACCATTTGCAAATACGAAACGAAACCCGTCTCCGCCTATGGTTGCATTTCCATGAGAACGAAATCTTTTTCCTATGATTACTTCATGATGAATGACAGTGTTCGGTCCTAGATGAGATCCTTCTCCGATCTTGGTCCCACGGCCCACGCGAACTCCGTCCTCTAAAACCGTATTGTCCCCGATCACTGCATTCTCACCTACGGAGGCAAAATTCCCGATATAGCAATTCTTTCCTACCTTGGCAGAAGGATGAACGTAAGCGTTCTCTTCTATCTTGGATCCGAATTGATGAGGAGGATAAATAAGATCCAAAACTTGAGCGAGGACCAGTTCCGGTTTATCTACTACTAAACAAGGAACCTCCAATTCTTTCGAAAATTCGGAAGTCGTCAGCACGATACTGGAAGCAGTCTTCTTTGCTTCGGTTAACATCTTCTTATTTGCAAGAAAACTAATACTGTTAGGAGTCCCTGGATTTACGGGAGAAACGGATTCCGCTGCAACTTTCTTCGGGTCCGCACAATTTTCGATCTTCGATCCGGAGATCTTAGAAGCGAGTTCGTCTAGAGTATATCTAGCCATTGAGATCCTCTCTCTATCATTCTATAATCTGCCAGGCTAATCCTAGTTCGAATTCGGATCTATCCGAAATTTGTAGGCATAGGATCGTTGATCGGGGATAAAGTGGACATAATATAGATCAGAAAGGCTTCTTCTATAGCAAATATCCCGTTTGACGAATTCGCTTCCAAAAAAAATCTGTAATCCAATAGAAATCGAATTCAGGATCCATCCCCTAGTATGAAGCCAGTTAGAGAACCGCAAATCAACATATTCAAAAAATCGAACCCGCTGAAAGCAAGAGTGATCAGCAATGTTCTTCTTACACCCGAACCTGGCAAAGGCAAGCGTCCTAAGAAAGAAGGCGAGTCCTTAATTCACAGGATCACATTAGCTATCGATCATGGACAGTATCCTTATGTAATCGGTCAGTCGGGCGGTATTATTCCTCCGGGAGAAGATCCTGAAAAGAAAGCGAAAGGACTTGCGGACGCAAGCTTTACAGTTCGCTTATATTCCATCGCATCGCCTAGCTATTCTTTCGGAATGAAAGAAGACACGATCGAATTCGTGATCAAAAGAGATAATGTATACGATGCGGATGGGAACGTTCAATTCAAAGGCGTTTGCTCCAATTATGTTTGCGATCTGAAAGAGGGCGACGAGGTCATCATGACCGGACCTTCCGGAAAGAAATTCCTTCTTCCTACTACCGACTTTAGCGGGGACATCATGTTCCTTGCAACCGGGACCGGGATCGCTCCTTTTATCGGAATGAGCGAAGAACTCCTAGAACATAAACTCATCAACTTCTCCGGAAACATTACCTTAGTTTACGGAGCTCCTTATTCGGATGAGCTCGTTCTTTTGGATTATCTGAAAGGACTAGAGCAAAAGTATCCTAACTTCAAATTAGTAACCGCAATCTCTAGAGAGGAAAAGAATCCGTTCGACGGCGGAAGAATGTACATCTCTCACAGAGTGAAAATGCTAGAGGCTGAAGTGAAGAAGGTCCTTTCTTCCGGAGGACGCTTCTATATTTGCGGCGGACCGAAAGGAATGGAAAAGGGTGTGATCGAAGAGATCCAAAAGATTGACGGAAGTTCTTCTACTTACGAAGAATACAAGCATCATCTAGAAGGCGCTCACCAGCTCTTCGTAGAAACCTACTGATCCTTCGCTTCCATTCTATTTTTATAAAGGGCTCCCACTTGGGGGCCTTTTTTTATGAAAACGACTGGAAATCCAAAACAAAGAATTTAGTCTCGTGCAGTCCGAAGGAGTCGAAACATTCATGAGCGTAATCCGAGATATAGACAAAGGCAAAGGTGAGATCATCCGCGTGGAGATTTCCGAATTCAAGGGAAACAAGTATCTGAACTTAAGGATATGGTACACCGATAGCGAAGGAGAGTACAAGCCGACTCAAAAGGGGATCGCTATTCCTGTAGGTTTGTATGCCGAAGTAAAAGATGCAATCCTTGCAGCGGAAAGCTTATTGAACTAGACCTTGCTTTCGATCCAAGATTGCAATAGCGCTTGTGCTTCTTCTTCCGTTTCTGCGGAACGAATATGGGATTCTAATCTAGTGATGGAGAATACCTTCTTCACAGAAGCTCGTAAATTGCTTACGACCAATTCTCCTCCTCTCTTTCTCAGCCATCCTGCGATCTGGATCAGCATACCGATCGCAGAGGAATCTATATAAGAAGACTTTGCCAGGTTGAATACGATATATCTGTATCCTTGCTTCATCTTCTCTTGAATGGCTCCTTTGATCTCTGGGCATCTATACAGATCTATATCTTCCGCAGAGCGAAAGCAATAGATCTCGTCGTGATATTCCACTCCATCGTCTGGAAAGGACTCCTGGGTCCCATATTGCAACTCGGAAGCGGAGGCAACCAAGTGCTTTGCAGCACTCGGAGAATTTTCCAAGATCCTATTCTTTAAGGAGCTCACCCGAAATCCTAAGGTTTGCAGAACTTCCGGAGCTAACTCCTCCTTCTCATTGATCTCTTTGATCAGATCGTTGAGTAGACCGATGGACTCGTCCGTATAACCTTCTTTTAAAAGAGTTCCCGCTTTTCTAAGACCCTTTCCTGTCTTGGCGATCGTAGCCTCTACGACTACGTCCGCATCTTCTTTTGCAGACTGGTCTTCCCAATCCAAAGGTAGATCGAAACTCTTCTGTTCCAGTTTCGCCCCGTCGGTTAGTTCATAATAACTTGCAGAAATTTTAATATTCTCAGGAGATTCCTTTCTTGTAGGTCGCATTTGGACCACGATGCTCTTTACATCGTCGGCTCTCATATCCCCAACTTCGACCACCAGAGATTTGGATCTTCCCGCTTCTTCCGGATCCGGCTCCAGATAAGAAGAAACTTCGGAGATCACATCGTGATAATCCATTCCTTTCGGAAAATCTACTCTCAGTTCGATAGACTGTGCGTATAATGTCCCGATGTCCCCGAACTCTTTGAAGAAAATATCTCCTGTCTCTTCAGGAGTTTCCACATAATAGAAATTCCCTCCACCGGATTCTGCGATCTCTTTCAAGAGTATCTCATTGAAATCGTTCCCGAAACCGATCACTGTAGTACTGATCCCTTTCTTATAGGCATCCGATGCTATCTGAATGAGTTGAACAGGATCCTTGATACCTAGAGTAGGATTTCCATCCGTTAAAAGAATGACTCTCTTATAACCGTCGGCAATCGGATGAAGTTCGAGGGTCCTAAGGACATGCAACCAGCCTCCGCTTAGATTGGTAGAAGTTCCAACTTGTATGGAATTCAAACGATGAATAACAGAATTTTTTTCAGCGAGGGGGACCAGAGGTTGGATGACTTGCACATCTTCCGCATAAGCCACAGCGGTCAGAAAATCCCGACGAGTAAGCCAATTCACAAGAGAAGAAGAAGCCTGAACGACTGCATCCATCTTGTTTCCTTTCATGGACCAACTTCTATCCAAGGCCAAACCTAGAACGAGAGGTTGTCTCTGAGAGCTCGAAGGCCCCGTAGGAGAATTCAATCGTATCAAAAGGGTATTGGTCTTTGCGGAAGAGCCGGCCGGTCTCAGAAGTTTGGCCGAAAGAATCATGCGCTAAAAAAAACCATTTGCATCCGCTAAGAGCAAGTAGAATTTACAAAGGAATCCGAAAATGAAGGCCGAAATAATACAATCCCTTCTTGCGTCCTTTATGGAACGGTTTACCGAAATCCGTTCGGAAAATTTACATGAGATCCCTAGTTTCACACAGATTTACAAAGAGAAAGACTTAATTTGCGAAGCTTTTAACTCTGTAGAAACTTCGGGGGATTCGGCCTTACATAGCGAAGTGATCGCCATCACTAAAGCCAAGGAGATCCGTAAAGAACGCTATCTGAATGACTGCTTTTTGATCACAACTCTAGAGCCTTGTTTGATGTGCGGAGGTTCCATTCTTCTTTCTAGAATTCCTTATGTGGCCTATCTCGTTCCTGCTAAACAAGGAGAAGGCATTTCTTCTATTCCTGTAGAAACGATCTATAGTCGTAATTTCTTTCCAGAACTTCTTCTTCTTAAATCAGAACAGACAACCGAGATCTTCAAAACTTTCTTTAAGGATAAGAGAAATTAAGCGAGCTTTTCGGCTTTTCCTCCTTTCTCCTATTAGGCTATCTGGTAAAATAAGAAGTATATGGCCGGAAATCACGAAGTTCTTTCACGTAAGTACCGCCCTCAAAGATTTAAGGATGTCATTCATCAGAATCTAGCGATTGGCGCCCTGCAAAACGCAGTCAAATCCGGCAAGATTGGTCATGCTTATATTTTCTTCGGCCCGAGAGGCGTAGGAAAGACTACCATCGCTCGGATCTTTGCAAAGAGACTCAACTGTCAAAATCCGATCGATAACGAACCCTGTAATCAATGCGATTCCTGTGTGGAGATCACGAAAGGGATCTCAGGCGATGTTCTTGAGATAGATGCCGCTAGTAACCGAGGCATAGAGAATATCAGAGAACTCAGAGATAACGTAAAGTTCACTCCTATGGGTGGAAAGTATAAGGTGTACATCATAGACGAGGTACACATGCTGACCGACCAATCCTTCAACGCTCTCTTAAAAACCCTCGAAGAGCCACCCGCTCATGTTGTCTTTGTTCTCGCTACCACAGAGTATCATAAGATCCCGGAAACCATTCTCTCTCGCTGTCAGGATTTTATTTTTAAGAAGGTACCTCTTTCCGTTCTCCAAGACTATGCGGAGAATTTATGCAAAGAAGAGAATACCAAGTATGACTCTGAAGGATTATTCTGGATAGCGAAGAAGGGAGACGGTTCCGTTCGAGACATGCTCTCTTTCATGGAGCAAGCATTAGTTTTTACTGATAATCGTTTGCTCGGTTCCGAGATCCGAAAAATGATCGGGTATCATGGGATCGACTTCCTTTCCGATTTTATCAAGAGTCTTTTGGCTTCGGATAGCCATTCCAAATCTTTAGAGATCATTGAGGGACTCTACCAAGAAGGTCAGGACATCTTTAAATTCCTTTGGGATTCGATCGAGTTTACTCACACTCTTTGCTTACTCAAGGATTCTGTGGCCGATTCCGAATCTGCAAATTATCCTAGAGAAGATCTGCAAAAGATGAGAAAGGATTTCGAATCCTTCGATCTGGTTTCCTTAAACAAGCTATCCTTCCGTTTATTCGAATTGTTTGAAAAGGCAAAGAATTTAAGACTACGCAATTCCTTTGAGATTAAGATTTTCATAGAGATCCAGATCAAGAAACTGGCGGAGGATCTCGCAAAACCAAGCCTTTCCGGTTTAGTAGACCGCATCAATCATCTCATTCTAATGATACAAGAGCCTGATTCCGGGGCATCCATCAACAAGGACGGTATGCAAAAATCCACTGCTCCTGCGAAAGAGGCTCCCAACCCAAAGCCAGTACAGGTTCAGCCGGAGTCTAAACCTCAGACTGAACCTGCTGAACGAAAACAGGAAACTTTGGGAATTTCTTCTTTGGAAGACATGGCCAAAGAAGTTTCCACTGAGGACGCAGAATGGGAGAAGTCCTTTAAAAACGAGTTCCTGGGCACGGATGTAGATCCGTCCAAGGTTCCTAAGTTAGGGCACTGAGGAGAGAGAATGTTCGAAAATCTAAAAAATGCTTCCGAGATCTTTTCCAAGATGGGCGAGATGCGCGGAAAAATGGAAGAGATTAAAAAGAGGATCTCGAACCTGAGAGTAGTAGGCGATGCAGGTGCCGGAATGGTGCAAGTGACTTCAACCGGCGACGGGGTCGTTGTAGATATAAAGATCAATCGCGCTCTTTTCGATTCTGAAGATAATAAAATGTTAGAGGATCTTGTTCTGGCTGCTACAAACGACTCTCTCAAAAAAGCAAAAGAAGCTACCGAGTACGAATTAAAATCGGTAACCGGTGGCTTGGACTTATCCGAAATTTCCAAACTATTCGGCGGTAACCTTGGCTGAGCATTTAATCGAGGGAATGGTAAACGCACTTTCTTCTCTTCCAGGGATCGGTAGAAAAAGCGCTTATCGCATAAGCTTTCATTTACTTCGTCAGGATCCGGCTGTGTTTAACGGATTCATCCAGAGCATTTCTGACGTAAAAGGAAGGATACGGTTCTGTTCCCGCTGTGGAGCTTATTCTGAGGAAGAGCTGTGCGATCTCTGTCTTTCCGATAAAAGAGATAGCCAAACAGTTTGTGTAGTAGAACAGCCCGAAGACGTATTCTTTATCGAGAATACGGGTGAATTTAAAGGAAGATATCATGTACTCAATGGAGTCATTTCTCCTTTGGAAGGAGTAGGCCCCCAAGACCTGCGGATCCGAGAATTACTCGAAAGGATCCAACCGGAAGAGATCAAAGAGGTCTTGGTTGCAACCAATCCGACGTTAGAAGGAGACGCAACTGCGGATTATCTTCACCATCAATTAAAGAATTATAATGTAACTGTAACTAGGATCGCATATGGGATCACAGTAGGCGGTTCCATAGAACTGGCGGACCAATATACGCTGGGCCGAGCCATACGTTCACGGTTGAAACTTTAGAATCTATGTTCTGCGGTCACAAATAATTCGTGAAGTACTGTGCCGTGAGTCGTGTCTAGAAAAGCCTTCAGACCATTCCCCGCGATAAAATATCCGGAACGAAGTAAGATCTGCATATCCCGAAAGGCGCTGTATCTTAAGTTCAAATTGTATTCCTGTCCGAAATACGCGGACGTCTGATAGAAATTCTCCGCATTATAAAAGCGATTATTATCGATCAAAGGAGACTTGGTCCCGTACAAACGATAATAACCTACGGTCAACACTAAGGGACCGGAGAGAACAATATCCGAATACAAACCATATTCGTATAAACCGCTCATGTCCTTACCGGAGAATAAAGCGTAACCTCCCGTAAAGTCGTTCGCGATGTTCGAGAGTGAGTAACCTGGAAGCAAGGTCCTATACCCGTTCCCATGCAAATTGGATCTGCTCCCGTCCTTTTCAAAACCGGGTCGTCCTGTGGAGCCGGAGCCCATCATCGTAAAACTCAAAGACTCGTTATACCGGTACGATAACTGAGTATCGAAAAAGCCACCTTTGATATTATAGAGATCGTATTTGTCCTGAACCACGTTGCCGTTTACATCGCGATAAGGATTCAATGATTTCACCCTTCCGTGATTGTAGATCCCGTGAACAACAAGAGTGAAATCCGAGAAATTGAATTCGTTAAAGAGTCCATGCCAGAATAGATCGCTTGATTCGCTAGTCTGAGAGACAGTCCCGTATACGCCGGTGACAGTTTGCAGATCTCTTAAATTATCATCTAGATAGAAAGAATACAGTTCATGCTTCGCATTATTGAAGAAACTGGTCTTGATCTTATAAAAATAAATATTAGAACCTTGGTAGTTCTTATCCGAATACGAATTCTTATCTAAGTCCGTAAAATTATTTTGCTGAGCTACGAACCAACCACCTTCCAGCGTAGTGTTCCAGTCTCGGATATCCTTGGTCAAGTTCACACCTGTTCCCGGAATAAAAACGACCCTACCTTGCGCAGAAGTAAAAAGCTGAAGACCGACCCTAGCAGAGAACCCTCTCTCCGGTAATTTGAAATTCAAATATAGGAAGTTCGTCTGCATGTTTACCGAAGAACTAAAAGTGGCCTGTCCTCCTGTACCTGGACCAACCGTAGAAGTCTGAGTAACTCCCCGACCTCCAAAGATAATGTCTCCGATCTGAACACCCACCAACGCTTCGAAATATTTCGAAGTGGAGAAGTTCATGTTCAAGGTCATCCTAGTATCGTAATAGGTTTGATCTTCTTTTTGAGGACTAGTCGTCGTAGGAAGTCCTTTAGACCTAGCGGTCAATTCGTCTTGGAAAGATTGAGCCACCTGCTGATTGTACTGATTCAGGAATTGCTGACGATTATAAGGAGTCACTGGGGTTTGGCGAGATGTATAAATATCCCTTCCCAGATTGAACGCCCGAACCCTGTAGTTCCCTTGAAAATCGATCTTGGTCTTTTCCTCCACTTCCTGAGCGGATATAGAAACTCCCGCAAAGAAGAATAAGGATATGATACAGAATCTGATCTTTACTTTCGGAAGTCTTAACACGGATTATTTAACCCATCCGCTTCCGAGAAAATATTTGGATCTAAGTCCTTCGATCACAGCTGTACGTTTCAATTCTTTAATGAAGAAATTAAAATTATCAGCAAATACAAGATCGTTCAAAGGTAAGGCTGCACTGATATATTCGTCCATTACAGGATTCACAAGTGCAACGTAACTAGCTCGCAAGCTTGGTTGTCTTTGCAGAAGGGAAAGAATATATAAACTATCCGCTACGAAGCAAGTAACATTCCCTTTGATCAAAGAATCTAAAGCAACAGAATCGGAAAGATAACTGTAGATCAGATTCTTACTGAATCTTCTCAAAAGATAGTTATGGTTCGTGGTATTCGATCTCACGGAGAAAGATAGAGCGTTGATGACCGCCAAGTCCTCGATAGATTTGAAAGTACGAGTGGTAACGATACTTCCTTCCGGTTCCGGAGGAAGAGAACGCTTATACACCAAACCTGCCGGCGTAGTCAGAAGATAAGGATCGGAAAAGGTAACCGATTTACCTCGAGTCAGATCAGTAGACATTCCTGCGAGAGCCATATCGATCGTACCAGCCGCAATCTCATCCGAAAATTGGCGAAAGGTTTTGAGAGGTTTCACTCTAAGAGCGACTCCCAAGTAATCCGCGTAAAGCTTTGCAAGCTCCATATCGAAACCCGGGTAGCCATCTTTGGGATCTTGGATATAAAAAGGCTCGTACACCCGATTCACGCCCACGACTAACTCCTTTTTGGCGAGGATCTGATCGAGTCGGGACGAAATCGGTGCTTTCTGCGCAAAAGCAGAAGATGAAATACAAAAGATAAGAGCCGATAAGAAGGCCGGCCGAATGCTTCTCGGCTTCTTCATGATACCTAAGTTATCGGCATATTCCGGATATAAAAGGAGTTTTTACTTTAATCCAAAATTTGAAATTCGGTTCTTCGATTCTTGCCGTCAGTTTCCGGGTTTTTCTCCGGATAAATAGGCTCCTGGCTTCCCTTTCCGTCGGTAGAAAGTCGGCTCTCAGAAATCCCTTTTTTCTGTAGATATTCCCGGACTGCAGAGGCTCTTTGGCGACTTAATTCCAGATTGTCCTTCGGGTCTCCATGAAGATCCGTATGTCCGATGATCTTGAGTTTAATATTCGGATTTTCTTTCAAAAAGTCTACTAAACGATCCAAGATCGGAAAGGATACATCTTCGATTTCGTACGAAGCAGTTCTAAAATGAATGGATTCTAAAGAGATCTTCTTATTCTTCTTCAAACTTTCCCACTCATTCGCAGCGGAGAATTCATAGATATCGTAATTGCCGCCTTCGTTTGCTAACCTGCAAAAGTACGCATTCTTTCCGTCAGGAGCTTCTAAGAAGAAGGCTTCGTCTCCCTTGGAATTCACTACCGGCCCAAGATTTACAGGAGAAGAGAAGCTTCCGTCGGCCTTGATCTCAGATTTATAAATATCTAATCCGCCATAGCCTCCAGGTCGGTTGGAAGAGAAATACAAATACTTTCCATCGCGACTCACCGTTGCTGCGAGTTCTGCATATTCCGTATTGATCGGCTTATCTAACGCGAATGCTTCTGTCCAAGCCTCATTCTTGAATTCGGATAGATAGATATCCGACTCCGCAACTTTTCCGAAAGGATATCGAGTGAATAGCAAGAAGGTTCCGTACAAAAAAGGATTCTCCTCTATCTCTGGAGTATTCACTTCTGGGGGAAGCGGCATTGGTTTCTCCCAGCGGCCATTTGCAAAATTAGAATAATATAAATCTCTAGAGACACCTATCCTACCGCTTGCCAATTGGAACTCAATACTCCCGTCTCTATTGGAAGAGAAAATGATCTCCTTCTCATCACCCGTAATGTAAGGACTTTGATCGTCAAAGTTAGAGTTCAACTCCCGAATCTCGACTCCCTTACTCCAAGAATCACCATTCTTTACGGACTTATAAAGATCTGAATAATTCGAGTTCTGCCTTTTGGAATAATAATAGAGAATTTTTCCATCTTGAGAAAGGCTGATACCGAATTCATTCAATCCGGTATTGATCTCACCTTTTAAAGGAGAAACCTTTCCTTGAGAAATAGAGTCTGCTGTGAAAATAGAAGTCCCGCTCAGAAGAAAAATAAAAAGCAGGCTAGGGACGGAGATATCTGTTTTCATCGGAAGCCTTTTGAAAAGAAGAGTACGGAATAAAGAAACCATACTCTAACTATCTGCTTTTTAAATGAAAACCTAAGCGCTTTCCTTTAAAAAATTAAAGGTATTGTTTCAGCGCTTCCGGGAATTCTATGCTACCGTCTTCCTTTTGATAGGTTTCCATGACCGCAGCCAGAGTCCTTCCAATCGCTAGACCGGAGCCGTTCAAAGTGTGAACAAGCTGGTTCTTACCGTCTTTGGACTTATAACGGATCTTTCCTCTTCTCGCCTGGAAATCCTTGAAATTCGAAACCGAAGAAATCTCCATCCAACGATTCAAACCCGGCATCCAAACTTCTAGATCATACGTCTTAGAAGAAGCTGCCGAAATATCACCGCTGCACAATAGCATCACTCTATAACGAATTCCCAATTTCTTTAGGATATTCTCCGCATGAGAAAGCATCTTCTTATGTTCTTCTTCGGAATCTTCCGGCCTTGCAAATTTTACCAGTTCCACTTTTTGGAATTGATGCACTCGCACAAGGCCTCTCGTATCTTTCCCATAGGAACCTGCTTCTCTTCTGAAACAAGAAGTATGAGCCGTAATAGAGATAGGCAGTTGTCCTTCCGGAATAATCTCATCTCTATACAAATTCGTGAGAGGAACTTCCGCCGTAGGGATCAAGTTCAGATCGTCCCGATCCAAACGATAATATTCATCCTTGAACTTGGGATACTGCCCAGTGGTAAGCATGCAATCGTCGTTTACCATCACTGGCACCCAAACTTCAGTATATCCGTGCTCTTTTGTGTGAGTCTCTAGCATGAAATTTGCCAGAGCCCTTTCCAATTTAGCGCCTTGGCCGAAATAGGTGTATGCCCTTGCTCCAGCGAGCTTTGCACCCTTTTCGAAATTAAACCAACCTAAGGATTCTCCCAGTTCAAAATGCGGTTTAGGTTGGAAGGAGAAATTCCGAACCTCTCCCACTTCATACAAGACTTTGTTATCGTGTTCATTCTTTCCTGTAGGAACGTCTTTATCGAGTATATTCGGCAAACCTAAATTGATATCGGTGAGTTTGGTTTCTTCGACTTCAAGAGAATCCTCGATCTTCTTGATCCTATCTCCGATCTCCTTCACTGCTGCAGAGGCCGCCGCAATGTCTCCACCGGCTTGTTTTACTTTTCCGATCTCTTTACTGGCCTTATTCCTTTCTTCTCGGAGAACGTCCGCTTCTTTTTGAAGGTCCTTTCTTCGTAAAATGATCCCTGCAAGTTCGTCTAGAACAGCCAGATCCTTAAAGCCTCTTCGCTCTAAATTTGCTTTTAATTCTTCTGTGTTATCGGTTATGAATTTTAGATCAATCATGATGATACGCCTTCCTTTGCGTGAATTTAACGGAATTATTATAGAGGATCTTCTCCACTTCTGCGTTCGGCTCTTTACGAAGCGAAAACATTTTCTCGAGTACGAATTTTGTATAAGCCGGTTCGTTCCTCTTTCCTCTAAACGGAGGAGGGGCCAAAAAAGGGGCGTCTGTCTCGATCAACATACTTTCTAAGGGAAGTTTCTCCGCGGCTTCTTGGATATCTCTAGCGTTCTTAAAAACAAGTATCCCGGAAAAGGAAATATAATATCCAAGATCAACGAGCTTCTTCGCAGTCGGGTAATCATAAGTGAAACAGTGGATCACTCCGAATGCTTTGTCCCTATGTTCTTTCAAAAGAGATACGGTGTCTTCTGCCGCATCTCTGGAATGGATCACTACCGGCAACGAAAGCTTTCCTGATTCTTCCAAGAAAGAATGGAGTACATCCGCCTGATATGCCTTAGTCGAGTCGTCGTGATAATAATCTAAACCGATCTCTCCGATCGCGCATAACCTCTTGTCCGAAATATTTTCGCGGACTAGTGTCAGAATTTCTTCTTTTTTGGGAAATTCATGAGTCTCGGTCGGGTGACAACCTATCGAATAAAATACCTCAAGCTCTTCGTCCGAATATTTTTCGGATAAGCCTTTCGCTCTAATCGAACTCTCAAGGTCGATCCCAATCTGGACGATCTTTTTTATACCGGATTCTTTTGCGTTTCGCAGAGATTCTGCAACTTCCTGGCCTTGCTCTTGTATTATATCTAAGTGGCAATGCGTATCGATGATCGAGTACATGTGAAATGTCTTTTAAAAGGCAGTTTTCATGATTTGTATTGACTGGAAAGAGAATTTTTTAGATTCCTTACAGCATAACGAAAGAACGAGGAAACTCGTTAATTTGGGACATAATAAATCGGATCAAGGATCCAAATTATTTAACCCAATGGATCAATCGAGCACCTCGCTTCGGAACGGACTATAAGTAGTGAATCTTAAATCCTATCTTGCATTACTCTATTATCGCCTCAGATATAAATACCAAGATCTGAAGCTAAAACTTGATATTAAGATCGCTAATTGGAATAAAAAGGGAAAGGAACGCTTAACTGTGATGGTGATCCCTCACTCTGAGCAAAAGACGATTAACTTCCATATTTCTTATAGAGCGATCACCATCTTTATCGGGACAATTCTGGTCCTTCTTCTCATTAGTTCTATTAACGTGCTCAGCCACTCCGGATCCATTCACCAACTTACGGAACTCAACCTTTCCAACCAAGACTTCATTCGTCAGTCTGCAAAGATGAAAGAAGAGATCAATAGTCTACATGAGCACGTGGAATATTATCACAATCACGTGGGAGCGCTTTACGGAAGATTGACCGGAGACAATTCCAAAGTCGCCAAAGGGATCGGCGGAGCGGAGAAGTTGAATGTCGAGCCTGGCAAAAGCCTTCCTCCCGGTGCCGAAGTATTTCGACTCAAAGAAGATGTTCACAATCTTAAGGTCGCAAACGAGCTGACACAAGAAATTATCAGTATATTAAAGAAACGTAAAAATCTAATACGACAAACTCCATCCATCTGGCCTGTGAAAGGTTATGTATTGTATCCTTATGGAGAATACCTCAATCCTGTTACCGCCAGAAGGGACTTTAACAACGGACTCGACATCGGAGCCTTTGCGGGATCGGAAGTCGTTGCCACTGCACCGGGAACGGTCTATGAGCTCGGGTATACGCGCAATACCGGCTACTTCGTAAAGGTAGCACATAAATTCGGATGGAAGACGATCTATTCCAACTTAGATCGTGTAAAAGTAAAAGCAAACCAGCAAGTTTCCAAATCGGAAGTTTTAGGTTTCGTAGGAAAGTCCGAGAATAGTCCGCAATACAGTCTTCATTATGAAATTCATGTGGGCACAAGAGCAATCGATCCGTTCGCATTCTTAAACCAGATCCAAGACTGATGGCCCATACCGAAGAGCAACTAGCAGTAAATAGTATCATTGGCGAAGGCGCCGAATTTAACGGAGAGTTCAAACTTTCCGGGCTACTTCGTATAGATGGGATTTTTCGCGGCACAATAAAAACCGACGGAAAAGTCCTAATCGGAAAGACCGGAATCGTCGATACGGATATTAAAGCTCGTATTGTCGTTGCCGGCGGAGAGATTAATGGGAATATTTTCGCGTCGGAACGAGTGACTCTACTCGCCAGTTGCCGCATGAAAGGTGATATTATCACTCCCAAAGTGGTCATGGAAGAAGGAGTGCAATTCGAGGGAAATTGTAAGATTAACCCGACTTCGCATTGAAAATCCAGTCACAAGATCCTCGCAGAGAATCACGCAGAAAAAGAGACTTCGGTCTTTCTCTATCTTCTTCTTTATACCAACCTGTACCTAGTCCTGTATCCGACTCACAGATCCCGGATTCAAAGAGTGAATTTTTCGAGCTTGTTGAACATCTCCTTCCCTACCAACAAGAAAGAACGAGAGATCTAAATTCTCTGCTAAGAGATTTGCCGGATGCAGAAAGGAATTTTCTAAAATCCCCAAGCTATGCAAATCTAGAGATCTATAAGAGAATTGTCCAAGGCATCCTAAAAGAAGTCATGGAAAGAAATACGAGCCTCGAAACCTTAAGAACGAGGGTAAGAGGCGGTTCCGAAAAAGTGTACCAGGTAATTCAAGTCGTGGACGAGAAGATCCACACACTTGCAGATTTCATTATTCATCCGGAAAATTCAACCTTTGACTTAATGAAGAGAATGGAAGATATTCGCGGTCTTTTAGTAGACTTGATGAATTAAACTTGGGTCTTAGATCCTAAGTTCTTGAACACATCCGGAAGTCTTGCAGGCTTTCTGGATTCCAAAACCAAAAACGCCCAAGTCAATTCTCCAGTGCAGACCAAAGTATCGTCCGCAACTTTTCGGTCGGACTATAAGCCTAAGGCATCTAGCACTTTTTGTAAAGCATCCAGACTTGGATATGCTATGCTTAATTTACCTTTTCCGGAAGAAGAATTATGAGAGATGTCCACTTTCATAGAATACTTTCTACGAAACTTATTCTCTAACTCTACTATATCCACTTCTTTGCGTTTGGATTTTTTCTTCTCTTTTACAGGAGCGTCTTCGGTAAGATTCGCTACAATGTCTTCGACCTGGCGAACAGTTAATCCCTTCTCCGCAATTTGATATGCGAGTTGTTCGGATTTCTTACGGTCTGCGATCGCAAGAAGAGGACGCGCATGACCTTCTGAAATTCTTCCGTTCTTTACTAGGTCCATGACAGAATCGGGCAATTGTAAAAGTCGGATCAGGTTAGAAACAGTTGCACGGTTCTTTCCTACACGAGCGGCGATATCAGTAATCTTTAATCCCGATTTTTCGGAAAGAGTCTTGTAAGCGAGTGCCTCTTCGATCGGATTCAAATTCTCTCTTTGGATATTCTCGATCAGGGCCATCTCCAAAGTCTGATTTACATTCGCCTTCTTAACGACGACCGGTATCTTTACAAAGCCAGCGATCTTGCAGGCTCTGTATCTTCTTTCTCCGGCAATGATCTCATAACCGGAGCCGGTATCTTTAACCACGATAGGTTGGATCACACCGTGAGCCTTGATCGTCTCGGCAAGTTCCTTCAAAGATTCTTCATTAAAAGTACGACGAGGCTGATCAGGGTTGGGACGGATCTCGGAAAGTTTGATCTCTCTAAGAGAACCTTCTCCCCCAGCCTCTTTGATAGCTTTGTCTTCGGAGACGGGAATTAAATTTCCCAGCCCTCTACCGAGAGCCTTAGGTTTCGCACTCATGGATTAATTCTTCCCGGCAACTTCTAAGGCCAGGCTTCTATAACTTTGAGCACCGATCCCATCCGGATCGTAGGAAAGAATGGACTTACCAAAAGAAGGAGCTTCGGAAAGCTTAATGTTTCTAGGAATAACGGTAGTATATACTTTTTCTTTAAAATAGGACTTCACGTCTTCGGCAACCTGTTGGGCCAAATTGGTTCTCTTATCGAACATGGTCAGAAGTACACCTTCTAATTCGAGAGAAGGATTCAACTTCTCCTGAACCAACGCGATGATCTTCATCAACTGAGTGAGCCCTTCGAGAGCGAAGTATTCGGTTTGTAAAGTGATCATCACGCTGTCTGCAGCAGAGAGAGCATTAATAGTAAGGACTCCAAGAGAAGGAGGACAATCGATCAGTATATAATCGTACTCCGTTCTGAGCTCACCGATGGCAGATTTTAATCTAAACTCACGGTTCTCTTCTCCCAATAGATCCGCTTCGGCGCCGGAGAGATTGATATTGGAAGGAATGATATGAAGGTTCTCTACTTCTGTTCTTTTGATACATTCCGCAGCGGAAGATTCTCCGATCAAAAGTTCATAAGACGTGTTCTGGAGAGTGTTGATCTCGAGACCTAAACCGGAGCCGGAGTTTCCTTGCGGATCAAAATCTACGATCAGCACTTTCTTACCGATCGCAGCAAGATTTGCCGCGAGGTTAATGGACGTGGTTGTTTTTCCTACACCGCCCTTTTGATTACTGATGGATACGATCTTTCCCATAGAATTCTTTGCTCTCCTTCTCGAGGAGCTTCCAAGCTCTAGGGATACCTTGCCTTGCCGATCCGACCTTTTTCAAGAACTTAATATGTCGCATGCCTAAAAATTCAAGTTCAGGCAAAAAGATTGTCTTCTCTACTTTAAAACCACTATCACTTAAGATCTTACTCTCGATCTTTGCATTGAATTCGTCTTTGCCAATGAATGGGACATAATGACCTCCATTGACAATGCATCTAGATAAGACTTCTGCACTCCAAGGGTAAGGCACGAACCCTCTAGAAACTCCCAAATCCCAGTTCGTTTTCCAGTCTTCCGCACGAGCAAACTGGAACTCTACCCCTTCAATCCCGTTTTCTTTTACAAAGGTCTCGGTATGAGAAAGTTTTCTTCTTTGAGAATCTAATAGGACTAGCTTCGGTCTTTCAGATCCGACCAAACAGCGAAAGAAGAACCCGGGAATACCCGGTCCGGTGCCGGCATCTCCCACCTTCATCTTGTTAAACGATCCGATCTCTTTATGAATGCGATAGATATGATATACGGATTCAAGGATGTGCCGATCCAAGATCTCATTCGTATCTCTTTTTGAGAAGAAGCCTCCGGCTTCGTTCTTCTCTTTTAAGAAGGAAAGAAACAATGAGACCAATTCCCAATCGAATAAAGGAAGAATATGATCCACGTCCTTCGGAAACCGAAAGCGGACTGCGGATTGAATGCCTTCTTTATCTGGATTGAATACGGGGAGATTGGCCTCTGCTTCTTTCATTCTACTTTTGTACTTGATGATTGTATTCTATGACAGACTTAAACAAGATCTCTATTCCAGTTTTTAACTGGCCTACGGTCATGCTCTCGTTCTTACCATGGATCCCATCTATCTCTTCTGAGGAAAGTAAAGCTGGGATAAGACCGTAGCATTTTAATCCTATCTGTCTCATATAAGAACTGTCAGTAGTCCCTGGGGAGAGAAATGGGGCCGCGATCGAACCAGGCTCGACAGAAGTTGTTATTCCTGCGAGAACTCTGAACAACAAGCCATCCATAGGAGAGATGGTTCCCGCCTCCAAATGTCTAGCGTTTACTTCTACTCCATGCTTTGCACCGATTGCTTTTACTTCTTCTAGGATCTTCTTCTCATCTTGTCCCGGTAAGATGCGTATGTCCAAAGAGCCTACAGTCTCTGAAGTAATCACATTGATCCCGATCGGATGACTATCGACGCCTGTGATACTAACAGTATTGCGGGTCATCGCACGAAGATGTCGGTTCGAGTTGATCACTCCCTTTAAGATCATAAATAAGAGAGGGTTTCTAGAT
Source organism: Leptospira langatensis (assembly GCF_004770615.1). Lineage (NCBI taxonomy): Bacteria > Pseudomonadati > Spirochaetota > Leptospiria > Leptospirales > Leptospiraceae > Leptospira > Leptospira langatensis. The sequence goes on along the minus strand of NZ_RQER01000004.1, from coordinate 752,612 downwards.
CTCTTTAGGACGAATGAGTTTGGAAAAGGACTGATCCCACCTAGAGCATAAAAGAAAGCAGCAGTCTCATCCTTGATCATGGTTTTGTTACCCAGGCTTTGTACATCTTGTAAGAAATCCACCATGGACTTAGCGGCGTAGGTAACTGGAGGAGTACTTCCGTGGCCTGAATTCGCTTTTGCCTTTACGTCTAACCAGACTGCTCCCTTCTCTGCATGTTGGATATTGAATACTTTAGAACCTTGGATGGCTATGTCTCTAGATCCAGTGCCGCCTTCATTCAAAACATATTCATATCCGTTGAATATCTCTCTGTGCTTCTCAATTAAGAAGCGAGTCCCATGTATGGATCTACTTTCTTCGTCGGCAACTGCAAGGAACATTAGATTTCTCTCTAACGGGATCTTCTTCTCATGGATTAGAAGAAACGCATAGAGTTCCATGATGCCTAAACCTTTTACATCCACTGCTCCTCTTCCGAAGATACGATCCCCTTTTCTGATTCCAGCAAAAGGAGGTTCTTCCCATTCCTTCGGATCCGCTTCGACAACATCGATATGACTCGTGAGTATCAATCCTTCTTTGCTCGGATCCTTACCCTTGATTTCCGCGAGGATAGAGACTCGGTCCGGTTTGCCTGGATACTCGAATAGCTTAGAAGGAATTCCACGTTTATCTAAAATAGATTTTAGAAATAGAGCTCCTTCCTTCTCCCTGCTTCTTACAGTTGCGATGCGAATATACGCCTGAAGATCTTTGGCAGCTTCCTCGCTCAATGCGGAATAATCCACATCGGGAGCCGTACTTGTCGGAGTAATTGGGTCGATGCCTCTCTCAGTGAAGGCAATCGTATATAAAATGAAAATCGCAAGTAGGGCACCCAAAGCGATTCCTATTCTTTTGAGGGACATAGTTCCTCTCCACGTATCTATTTTTAAGGACCGGTTTCACATACTGGCTCGCATCTTAGTTAGAAGGAGCTAGGGCATTCGGCTTAGAGGTCCGTTGAAAATTATTCTCTCTTTGTGCTTCGGCAAGGAGTTTTCCTTTTCCATAGGATCACTCGTGGTATAATTTCTAGAGACAGTTTGGGATTTGGATCTCGTTCAGATGAAGTTTCAGGAATCTTTCAGATACTTAAAGCGGTTCAAAAGAAAATCTAATATTCTATTTCTATCAAACACCCGAAGCAGCAGTCGTAAATTCCGCAAAAAGACTCTTAACCTTTCCAGCAAATAGTCGATGTCTAGTATGAGGTCTTTCATGTTTAGGCTAGTTCTTCTTACTTCAATATTGCTTTCTGTTACTTCGATTTACTCATTTACTCCTGGAAAGTGGTCCCATATGGATCGAGTAGTTCTCGGATTCGAAAAAGGCGGTCCTTCTCAAGAGGTCGTAAAAGATTCTAAAGGGAAGATCATATATTCTGCGAAATATGAGTATGATGAATCCGGAAAATTGGTGAAAGAGAACTACATCGGAGCGGATGGAAAGCCCGACGGTTATACTAAGTTTCTATACAAAGACGGACGAGTTACTAGAGAAGAACTCTATAATAAAGAAGGGATCAATCTTGAAGTGAAACTATTCCAGTATGATAACTCGGGTTCCTTATCTACAGTAGAACTTCAGGACCAAACTGGTAAGATGATCTTGAAATGTGCGATCCTTTCTTGGGGGGAAAACGGGCTCATCAAAGAAGCGCAAACAGAATGGGCCGATACAAAACTGACAGAAAGATTTAATATCGTAAAGGATCCGAACAAGCCCGGTCTCTATCAGCAGAACATATATAATGAAGACAAGCAGCAAGCCGCTTCTACTGTGCTAACTTTCGATGAGAAGGGAAAACTTCTGAGCAGAATGAATGTACAAGGTACCATCGAAAGAATGAACCGACTTCTTTGGGATAAGAATAATCGCCTACAACAGTTCACATACATGATCAAGCAAGGAGACACTTGGGCTGTCGAAAAGACTCACGAGTTAGTCTACGGAAAATAGTCCGTTGTTTCACGTGAAACGTCGGGAGAAGTTCTGAAGGCTCTCGACGTTGAATAGATGGTTCATCGTCATGGAAAACTTGGAGACTTGACTCTTCTTTCATGATTGTTCAAGGGAACGTCTAGTTTCTAAGTCCACTTGTTTCGAGAGCACCCGAAACGATTCACCCAAGCGATGTTGCCCTACACTAACTAGCCTCATTTGAATAATCTCATCTTATTAAGTACTCACGAATGAGCGTTTCATGTGAAACGGTAGATTATAAGTTTCGGTTTTCGGTGAATGATCAAGGTCCTATGCGCTCGCCCTCAGTAGGAAGACTCGTTCCATCATTGAGTATGGTCACTTCAAGACTATGACAGGCTTGAAACGTTTCACGTGAAACGGAGCGATTAAAGGATTCAATGTTTTTGATGTGGGAACTTTGCTTCGTGGGAACTCAAGAGTTCCCACGCGGAACTTGCGGTTTTTTGTCACTTGATCGATTGAAATTTTTGTGATAGAGAAAGCGGGTACCACCGCACCGGCCTCTTTCGCAGCGACAATAGGAGCGAGAAAACGACCTCCGAAGGAGAGTCGGTGATCGCGCTTATGCGAGATCAAACGAGTAATATCTCCAATGATCAAACTCAGTTAGAATCGAAAGCTATGAACAAATTCACACGTGTAGCTCGGCCCAACAAGGGCGGGGCCCTCTCAAACCGGACGGCTTTCTTCCTTTAATATAGAAAAGCAACATGTCGATATCGCTCGGATCTACACCCGAGATCTGGGATGCCTTTTCCAAATTCAAAGGTCGATGTTTTGTTAACTTTTGGATCGCTTCCTTCTTAATACCAGGAACGAGAGCATAGTCAATGGACTCAGGAATAGGAGTAGTAAGATATCGATTCTTCCAATCGATCGTGTCTTGTTCTCTCTTAATATACCCTTCGTACTTGATCTCCATCTCGATCACTTTGCGATCTTGTGCGTTTAAAGTTTCCGACTCAGGAAGAAGGAAATGGATATCTTCGAAAGAGATCTCAGGTCGCTTCAAGAAAGAATCCAGCTTCGCACCGTACTTCAAGGATTGAATTCCTTTTCTTTCCAATAAAGCTTCAAACTCAGGAAGAGGCTTAAGAGGAACAGATTGAATTTTCTCTTTTACCTCTGCAATCTTCTGATAGCGAGTCGTCATTTCAGAGAATGTTTCCTCTGAAACAATGCCCATCTTATATCCATACTTCATTAATCTCTGGTCCGCATTGTCTTGGCGAAGCAGCAATCTATGTTCGGCACGAGAAGTAAACATTCTATATGGATCTTCCACGCCTTTATGAACTAGGTCGTCGACAAGAACTCCGATATAAGATTCTCCGCGAGAAAATAACATGGGCTCTTCTCCTCTTAAGGAAGAAAGAACACTATAAGCAGCGACCAATCCTTGAGCTGCAGCTTCTTCGTAGCCTGTGGTACCGTTGATCTGGCCAGCATGATATAGGCCCTTGATCTTTTTCGTTTCTAGAGTAGGTTTCAACTCTGTAGGATCTACATAATCGTACTCAATTGCGTATCCAGGTCTTAGTATCTCTGCATTCTCTAAGCCAGCAATAGAACGAACCAACCTCCATTGTACTTCTTCCGGCAAGCTAGTGGAGACTCCGTTCAAGTAGACCTCTTGCGTTTCATATCCTTCGGGTTCCAAAAAGATCTGATGTCTCTCTCTATCCGCAAAGCGAACGATCTTATCTTCGATAGAAGGACAATAGCGAGGACCGGTCGACTTGATCTGACCTGAATACATAGGGGAAAGATGAATGTTCTCGTTTATGATCTGATGAGTTTTTTCATTCGTGTAAGTAATATAGCAAGGGATCTGTTTTCGAGTGATCTTCTTCGTCGAGAAAGAGAAAGGAGAAGGATCCGGATCCCCTTCTTGCAAGCTCATCACTGAAAGGTCTACTGAGTTCATATGGATGCGAGGAGGAGTTCCTGTTTTCAATCTTCCTAATTTCAGATTGTACTTCGCTAAGGAATGAGAGAGTCCTTTTACAGTCGGTTCGCCGAAGCGTCCGTTCTCTTTTTGAAAGGTTCCTATATGAACGATAGAAGACAGAAAAGTACCTGTGGTTAAGATCACATGGTTCGTGAAGATCTCGAACCCTCTTCCGGTACGGATCCCAACAATCCTATCATCTTCTATGATAAGATCTTCAACTGTATCCTGTCTGATCGAAAGGTTTTGTATCGATTCCAAGGTATGTTTTACTTTGAGTTGGTATTCTTTCTTCTCAGCTTGTGCACGAGGCGCCCAAACACTCGGGCCCTTAGAAGTATTCAACATCTTGAATTGAATACCTGTTGCATCGATGACCTTACCCATAAGTCCACCGAGTGCATCTACTTCTCTCACCATATGCCCTTTCGCAATCCCACCGATCGCAGGGTTGCAGGACATTTGTCCGATCGTATCTAAGTTCATTGTGATCAGTAAAGTTTTGGCGCCGCCGATCGATGAGACATAGGCTGCTTCGGATCCTGCATGACCCGCACCCACCACCACACAATCAAAACGATTTGGAAAAAAAGAAGAAGTCATTACATCCTTTCGACTCTCGGACAAGCTCGAATGATCAGCAGATCATTAGTCGACAATAGAGCCTGTCCTTAGAATCATGTAATACATAGTATCACTTTCAGGTTCCCTGTACATGCCCGAATCCATCAAGAAACTCTCTTACTTCGAAGGAAAAATAGTCCCCGAGTCCGAAGCAAACATCAATATCAAGACTCACGCTCTTCAATACGGAACAACCGTCTTCGGTGGGATCCGTGGTTACTACGATGAGAAGACCGAGAACCTCTACGTCTTTCGTATCTTAGATCATTATAAAAGATTGGTAAACTCAACTCGTATCATGCAACTGCAGTTCACCAAGACTCCGGAAGAACTTCGAGACATAACGATAGAGCTCCTAAAGCAGTCCGGCTATAGGAGAAATGTTTATCTTAGACCTTTCATTTATACATCGGCTCTTCAATTATCTCCGAGATTCCATGATGTTCCAACCGAACTTGCTATCTATGTATTGGAATTGGACGACTACTTAGACACAAAGCGTGGGCTTACCACAATGGTCTCTAGTTGGAGAAGGTTCGACGACACAGTCATCCCTACTCTCTCTAAAGTTTCAGGCGGCTATGTAAACTCTGCACTTGCAAAATCGGAAGCAGTTCAGAACGGATACGATGAAGCCATCTTCTTAGATGGAAGAGGTTTCGTGAGCGAAGGCTCTGCGGAGAATATCTTCTTAGTAAGAGACGGCAAGATCATCACTCCTTCTATTTCTTCTTCTTTGTTAGAAGGGATTACAAGACGTTCCGTTCTTCAGCTTGCGAAAGATCTTGGTTACGAAGTAATCGAAAGAGATATCACTCGTAGTGAACTTTATATAGCGGATGAGATCTTCTTCTCCGGAACAGGGGTGCAGATCGCTTGGGTCAGCGAAGTAGACAAGAGAAAGATCGGAAGTGGAGAGATGGGTCCGATGACAAAGAAACTCCAATCTACTTTCTTCGATCTAGTGATCGGAAAGAATCCGAATTACAAACACTGGTTGACTCCTATTTATTGATCCTTGATAAGAGAGAGCATGTCTTCCTCATTCGGGATCGATGAAATCAAAGGACAAGAGAGAGCCTTAGTATTCTTAAAAAAGTACAGCTCTCAGCCGGAGCTATTGCCTCCCCTTCTCATCTTTCACGGACCTGAAGGAACAGGGAAAGAATCCGCAGTCGAAAGATTTATCCGACATGTTCTCTGTATCGAAGGAACTTCTTGCGGACACTGTGTTTCTTGCCGTGCATTCATGCACCAATCCCATCCTGATATAGTCTGGTTCCCTCTCGAAAAGAACAAACAGATCGCAATCGGAAAAGAAGATAACCCTGAAGAGTTTACCATCCGATGGTTGATCCGAACCAGGCTCTACTACAGACCTCATCTATCTAAAGTAAGATTCATCGTAATACCGGACGCTTCTCTTATTGGAAACGAAGCGGAGACTGCTTTATTAAAATCCTTAGAGGAAGCTCCTTCTTTTACACGATTCATCTTTATAACAACCAACTTGGATCAGCTAAAAGAAACCATCATCAGTAGAGCGGTCTGTATTCCTTTTGGGTACTTGCCCCAAGCGATAGTCAAGGATCTATATAATAAGAATTCGTTAACATACATTGCGGCCCAAGGTGGAAGCATGGATCCCTTCGATTGTCCACCGCAAGTCCTGGAACAGATCTCGCAAAAGATCGACGGAAACCTTAGACAACCATTGGACTATCTTCGTTTAGAAGAATGGATCTTGGCGTACAAGGATGATCATCCGGATTGGCAGGAAGACTTTTCTTTCAAAGACTTTCTGGATCTAGTCGGTCTATTCCTATTGCAAGAGTATTCCAAAAGGGACTTCGAATCCAATCTTCCTAAGATGGAAGCAGTCTTTCGCTTCAAAGAGAAATTGCATGAGAAAATACATGGCCAAGAGAATATTTCTCTCTCATTACTCATTCATGAACTGGCTCTACTAGAACAAAAATAAGAATCCCACTCACTACATAGCCGTCCTTTAGTGCATTAGTTCGCATAACAACGATTAATCATTACAAAAATCTACTTAAATAAGTAAGAGACATAATGATTTATCTATCACCAATCCCATTTGTTTTTCCTCAGGTTTCTTCTTTGATTTCCGAATTTTCATTTGTAGGTGACCAACTGAAGAAAAATAGTGTAATCTCGTCGAACGATCTCGCTGATCGTTTTCCACTTCAGTTTTATCTATTTTCCGAGACAAATGGTAATCGATTATCGATTTGTCATCGTTGCGTTTTGAATTTTTTATTTGGAGTGTTCCTTGGACCCTAGCTGGCAACGTGTATTAGAGGAAGTTTCCAAGGAAATTCCTCCTACTTACTTCGATAAGTTTATACATATCCTGCAATTAGAGAGTCTTACGGACGATCGTTGTATTCTTATAGCCCCTTCTTCTAATATCAAAACACATGTGGAGAAGAAGTACCAAAATTATATCGAAGAAGCTATCTTTCGCGCTAGCGGCAATCGTGTTCCTGTAGAGATCGTACTTGAATCTCCTTCTAATTTAAAACAGGTCTTAAAGGAAAACTTTAAAGATCGTTCTTATTCTTTTAATCAAGATTATACGTTTGATAATTTTATTGTAGGAAGTACGAACCGCTTGGCGTTCAGCGCTGCTACAGAATGTGTTAAGAATCCAGCGGAGATCAATCCTCTTTACTTATTTGGAAAAGTAGGAGTGGGCAAGACCCATCTACTTCATGCCATCGGGGCGGAGATCTTAAAGAAAGAACCTTGGAAGACGGTCCATTATGTGGATATCAAATCCTTTATGAGCGAGTTTTTATTCGCTCTTCAATCCAGGGATTCCATTGAATCTTTTAAAATTAAGTACCAATCGTACAACTGTCTCTTGATCGATGATATCCAACTCTTGAACACAGGAGCGGAAAAGACCCAGGAAGAATTCTTTACCATCTTCAACTTCTTATTCGAAAGAAAAAGACAGATCGTGATCGCTTCCGATCGTCCTAGTTCGGAACTCCCATTGCATGACCGATTGAAATCCAGATTCGTAACGGGAGTCCAAGCAGATATCCAAGTCCCGGATCGAGAGATTCGCATCGGGATCTTGGAGAAGAACTGCCAGATCCTAAATCTTGGTCTTTCCAATGAACACATAGCCTTGATCGCCGATCTGATCGAAGATGATACTAGAGCATTGCTCGGGGCTTTAAACGATCTAGCTCTTCATAAACGGGCCTTCTCTCATTTATTCTTCACAAGCGCAATGATAGAAGAGATCCTAAAGAACAGGATCTTCCGTAAAAAGAACTTCCAACTCAGCCAAGACAAGGTGATCGAACATATCTCCGCTTTGTATCAATTGGATCCGAAAGAGGTGATGGGAAAAAGCCGCAAGCCGGAATACGTTATTCCCCGTCATCTTTGCATGTATGTATTGCATATTGGATTCCGTCTGAACAAAAGTCAGGTTGGCCGGATGTTCAGCAGCGAACATACCACAGTTATCCACGGCGTTCGAAACATAGAAAAGAAGATCAAAGAAGATAAAGATTTTTCCATTAAAGTGGAAGAAATTCTAAATCGATTCCGTTTCCAATAAGAAAACCCATTTACAGATCTTTCTTTCATACGACATAGATCTGAATATAAGATGTAAATATCTAGTTCATCGAGTATTCATAACATCTGTATAAGACATAAGGACAAATTATTGTCCCTTATAGAATCTGAAATATGTTGTTAACATAACAGATACACAGGAGTTTTTTCCGGTTCCTGGAAATTGTACTTTTCAATATAAATGCGACATATTTCCTTTATCTAAAGGATTATGCCTCTTATCTACATACTTACAGGTACAAGTACAACGACAGTACATATAAGAAATATATATCTAGACCATTCATTAATAATGGAGAAAGTAAATTGAAGATCAAAGTGAACACATCTGAATTTCTAAAAGCGATCCACGCTGTAGAAGGAGTTATCTCTGCTAGGGAAATTCGATCCGTTCTTTCCAATTTAAAATTGGAGGCGGAAGATTCTTCCGTATCTATTTCCGCGACGGACTTAGAGATATCCATTAAAACATCTTTAAATGCTAATATAGATAAGCCTGGAAATATTTCCTTACCGGCAAAACAACTTTCCAGTATCTTTAAAACGATCCACTTCGAAGAGGCTTTGTTATCTACTGAGGATTCCGATTCGGATTCCAACATCACTTATATTACAGATGCAACTAAGAAGAACGATTATAAGAATAAACTGAACGGAATGGATGCAGAAGAGATCAAGACGATCCCTAAAGTGGATCCTTCATTGATTTCCGATTTTCCAACCTCTATGTTTGCAGAGATGATCCGCAAGACTTCTTATGCGATCGCTCACGAAGACCAACGTTATATCTTTAACGGACTTTATATGGTCCCTAAAGGAGACAAGCTCGTATTCGCTGTCACCGATGGTCGAAGACTCTGTAAGATAGAAAGACCTCTCACTTCTTCTTTGAAGTTTAAAGATTCGGTGATCATTCCTTCAAAAGCGATCCGTGAGATCTCTAAGATGATCGGAACTGCCGAAACAGGAAAGATCGGTATCATAGATAATCAGATCTATGTTAATGCAAATCAGATCGAGCTTCTATGTAAATTAATAGAAGGGAACTTCCCGAACTATGAACAGGTAATTCCTAAGAGTTCTAAATATAGTGCAGTGATTCCTAAGGAAGGATTCCAGATCTATTTACGCCAAGCATTGATCGCTGCAGAAGAGCCTACTCGTCAGATTAGATTAACTTTTGCTAAAGGAAATCTGAACTTCTATGCACAGACGCAAGGAGTGAACGAAGTCAGCATCAATATGCCGATCGAATACTCCGGCGAAGAGATTACTGTAGCGTTTAAGGGCGAATATCTTTCCGACGTATTCAAGTCTATCGATGATAACGAATTTAGGATCGAGTTCAGTGATTCAAGTTCTCCGGTAGTGTTTAGGGATCCTTCTGATCCTGACTTTATATCGGTCATCATGCCGATGAAAATTTAAAAGAGAGAATCGTGTTTTTACGAAGCCTGAGGCTTCTCAACTTTAGAAACCACGAACAGATAAGCCTGGAGTTCCATTCCAGGCTTATTTTCTTTGTGGGGGAAAATGGAGAAGGAAAGACCAATCTCTTAGAAGCTATCTCTATGATCTCCTGGCTAAAAAGTTTTAGGGAATCGGAAGAAGCAAATCTTATCCGTTGGGATTCCGACGGTTACTATATCAAAGGCGAAGTAGAAAGAGATCATAAAAAGGAGATCTATGAATTAGGTTTTTCTAAAAAGCCTGTCAGCCGCCGTAAACTTAAATTCAATCAGGAAGAAGTCAAAAGAAGATCCGAATTAGTCGGAAAATTTTTAAGCGTTTTAATGACTCCTTTGGATCTGGTCATCGTAGAAGGTGGACCGGTAGAAAGACGAAGATTCCTGGATAGTTTACTTTCTTCTTTAGATCCTTCTTATCTTGCAGATTTGATTGAATATAATAAAATTTTAAAACAACGGAATGCACTTCTTAAAACCGGTTCTTCGGATGCTGGTTTGTATGAGGTTTGGAACCAAAGATTGATCGATAAGGGTATGATCCTTTTCCGAAAAAGAAAGGAATTCATTCTCGAATTCGATCCCATCTATCAAGAAAATCTGAAAAAGCTTAGCGGGGGAAGGGACCAACTCATTCTAGAATACAAACCCAGCTTTCAAGACTTAGAAGATTTCAAACAAACTCTTTCTCGAAATTTAGCTAGGGATAGGAAGCTCGGATATACTTCTGTAGGAATTCACCGAGACGATCTTTTTGTAGGAGAAGATAGTCGAGATATTATGGATTTCGCTTCCCAAGGCCAAAAAAGAAGTACTGTAATTTCCTTAAAGGCTGCCGCTTTCGAGTATTATAGAAGAAAACTGGGTAGAACGCCCATTCTTCTCATTGATGATGTGATCCGAGAATTAGATGTAAAAAGAAGGGAATATTTCGTGGAGCTGGTACTCAATTCTGGACAAGCATTCTTTACCACGACCGACCTGGAAGGGATCTCTGATTATGTGGGAAGATTAGAGGACGAGAAACAGATCTTTCTTGTAAAAAATGGATTGGTAACTCCTCACAATGAAAGATAGTTCCGGTATGCATAAGATCAAGACTGAGGAATTCAAGAAGGTCTTAGAAGAATTGGGACTCTCTGAAGAAAGTCTTTCGAATCGGATCGCTGTCCAAACCTTGAGTAAACGTTGGGCGGACATAATCGGTCCTATTTATGCAAATCAATCCGAACCCTATTCAATACAGGGCGATGTCTTAATCATAGTAACTTCTCATACTGCATATAAACAAGAGATCTTATTCTTAAAGAAAAGGATCCTAAGTTATTCGGCACGTTACCTGGGAAAAGATACCGTCCGGAAAGTAGAAGTTCGTATCGGAAATCTATCTCGCAAACAGCAAAAGCAAGCTTATCAACCGGTCGACAAAACTGGTCTAGACGGCAAACAAGACCTAATCTCTCTTCTTGAAAAAGAAACCGATCCTATCGCCAAAAAAAGACTTTTAGAGCTAATTGAATATCTTTAGCGAGGGATATTCTTTCTAAAACTCTTACCGAATTTCCTTGCCTCCCTAGGGAATTCAGGAAAACTATTCCTAGATTCCGGAGGACTGGATGAGCCAACCAGACAGTAGTTACAGTGCAGGTCAGATCAAGATCCTAGAGGGTTTAGAGGCCGTACGCAAGCGTCCCGGAATGTATATCGGAACCCAGGATGAGACCGGGCTCCATAAAATGGTATATGAGGTCGTGGACAACTCCGTCGACGAGGCCATGGCCGGTCATTGTACCGATATCATTATTTCTATTCTTCCTGACAATGTTATCGAAGTGAAAGATAATGGTAGGGGAATTCCTACTGCCATTCACCCGGAGAAAAATATCTCTACAATCGAAGTGGTTATGACCATTCTTCACGCGGGTGGTAAGTTCGAGAACGACGCGTATAAGGTATCAGGTGGTCTGCACGGAGTTGGGGTTTCAGTAGTAAATGCCCTTTCCGAGTGGCTGGAAGTGGAAGTGTACCAAAGCGGCAAGATCCACCAGCAAAAGTATTCCAGAGGGATACCCCAAGGCCCGGTCCAAGTCATTGGAGATTCATCCGACCGAGGCACCGTGGTCCGGTTTAAGCCGGATGCGACCATCTTCACTACTACAGAATTCCAGTATGACGTCCTAACCTCTCGCTTTAGGGAATTAGCCTTCTTAAATAAAGGGCTAAAATTGATCGTTCAGGATAAGAGAAAATCCGAATCGGAAAAGCATGAATTCCTATTCGATGGCGGGATTGTTTCTTTCGTTGAATACTTGAATGAGAATAAGCATCCACTACATAAGACCATTCACTTTGAAAGGAATAAAGATGATGTGATCGCTGAGATCGCCATCCAATATTCCGATACATATTCTGAGAATATCTTCTGTTTTACCAATAATATCAATAATAACTTGGGTGGAACCCACTTAGAAGGCTTCCGCGCCGCGCTTACTAGAACACTTAACGATTTCTTAAAGAAGGACCAACAGCTTTCCAAAAAACAGGCGGCTCTTTCTGGGGAAGACCTGAAAGAAGGAATTACTGCGGTCATTTCCGTAAAAATCCCTCAGCCTCAGTTCAACTCTCAAACGAAAGAAAAATTAGTGAACGCAGAGATCAAGGGGATCATGCAAACTCTTACGGGAGAAGGTCTTTCTCTCTTCTTCGAAGAGAACCCGACGGTTACTAAGAAAATATTAGAAAAATGTATATTAGCTGCTAAAGCTAGAGAAGCAGCTCGTAAAGCAAGAGATCTAACTCGCAGAAAAACAGTTCTCGAAGGTGGCGGTCTTCCTGGTAAACTTGCCGACTGTTCCGAAAAAGATCCTGCTGCTTCCGAACTTTATATTGTTGAGGGAGATTCCGCTGGCGGTTCTGCTAAACAAGGAAGAGATCGAAATTATCAGGCAATTCTTCCGTTAAAAGGAAAGATCCTAAACGTTGAAAAATCCCGTTTGGATAAGATCCTAGGAAACGAAGAAATTCGAACTTTGGTTTCCGCCCTTGGGACCGGGATTGGTGAGGACGAGTTCAACGTGGATAAGATCCGTTATCACAAGATCTTTATCATGACGGATGCGGATATTGACGGATCGCATATTAGAACTTTATTATTAACCTTCTTCTTCCGTTACATGAAATCGGTTATTGAAAAAGGGTTTTTGTATGTGGCCCAACCTCCTCTTTATCTGATCCGTCATGGAAAGACTGCAACCTATTTGTATTCGGATAAAGAGAAAGACGAATACATGAAAGCATTGGGAACGGAAAAGGCTGTCATCCAGCGTTATAAAGGTCTAGGGGAAATGAATCCGGAGCAACTATGGGAAACAACCATGGATCCGGAAAAACGTGTCGTATTAAAAGTGAAGTTAGACGACTATGTGGAAGCCGAAGATACATTTAATATATTGATGGGAGATGAAGTCGTCCCTAGACGTAGATTCATCGAAATTAATGCGGCAAAAGTCGCAAACCTGGATCTTTGAAAGATAGAAATAGGGAGCTCTAAAATCGAATGAGCCAAGAGATGGAGAACGAGACAAAGACCCTAGGGTTCAGCCCTGCTTCTCGCCCGGATATAGGCGAGGCGCTCAAGAACGGTGTCCGAGTCATTCCGGTCGAAATAGAGGATCAAATGAAAGAGGCCTATCTCGGTTACGCCATGAGCGTGATCGTAGGACGGGCCCTTCCGGACGTAAGAGATGGTTTAAAACCTGTTCATAGACGTATCCTTCATGCAATGAATGAAAGAGCATGGAGAAGCGATCGTCCTTATGTAAAATGCGCAAAGATCGTGGGAGAGGTGATCGGTAACTATCATCCTCACGGTGATAGTGCTGTATACGACGCATTAGTTCGTATGGTCCAGGATTTCTCTCTGCGGGTTCCTTTGATCGATGGACAGGGGAATTTCGGATCTGTCGACGGCGATAACCCTGCTGCTTACCGATACACCGAGGCTCGTCTCGAAAAGATTGCGGAGGAGCTGCTACGGGATATCGAAAAGGAAACCGTAAACTTCTCTCCGAACTTCGATGATACCAAAGAGCAACCGGATGTACTTCCTGCAAATTTCCCGAACCTATTAGTAAACGGTTCTTCCGGGATTGCAGTGGGAATGGCTACGAACATTCCTCCTCACAACTTGGCGGAATGTATTGAAGCAGTGGTTGCAGTGATCAAGAACCCGGATATTACGATCCCCGAAATATTAAAGATCATTCCTGGTCCGGATTTTCCTACAGGTGGCATCATCATAGGCGGGGAAGGTTTGCTCTCCGCGTATCATACAGGTCGCGGTTCTATTCGTATCCGCTCTAAAGTAGAGATCGAGGAAACAAAGAAGGGAAGAGAAGTCATTGTCATCACTGAGATCCCTTACCAGGTTAATAAGCGAACTCTTCTGGAAAAGATCGGCGAACTGGTTAACGAGAAACAAATCGAAGGCGTTTCCGAGATATTGGATCTTTCGAACAGAAAAGGGATCCGAGTAGAGATCCATATTAAAAAAGATGCAAATGCTCAGGTAATCCTGAACCAACTTTTGAAACTGACCCAATTGCAGGTCAGCTACGGGATCACCATGCTCGCGATCCTGGATAATAAACCGAAGATCTTCAATATCAAAGAGATCCTGGTTTCTTATTCCATTCATAGAAAAGAAGTCATTGTTCGTAGAACTCAATTCGATCTAGATAAGGCAGAAAAACGTGCTCATATTTTAGAAGGATTGAAGATCGCTTTAGAGAATATCGAAGAAGTGATCAAGGTCATCCGTGCTTCTAAAAATGCAGCGGAAGCAAAAGAGCAATTGATGGCTCGCTTCGTTCTCTCCGATGTTCAGGCTGATGCGATCCTCGAAATGAGATTGCAGAGACTTACTTCCTTAGAAGTACAAAAAGTCATCGATGAGTTAGCAGAAGTCAGACTCATGATCTTGGATTACAAGGATATCTTAGCTAAACCGGAGAGAGTTGCCGACATCGTTTGCACGGAACTTTCTGAAGTTTCCGATAAGTTTGGAAATAAGAGAAAGACTGAGATCAGCTTAGAAAGCGTCGAGTCTTCTTCTTTCAATGCGGAAGATCTGATCGCTGACGAAGAGATGGTTATTCAGATAACCTACGATCAATTCGTGAAACGTTTGCCTCTGGATACTTTCAAGAGACAGAGAAGAGGCGGTAAAGGGATCCAAGGACTTTCTCAGAAGAGAGACGATGTCGTTAAGATCATGAAGTCTGCTATGACTCATGATAACGTGATGTTCTTCTCCAATATCGGAAAAGTCTATATGATGAAAGCTTATGAACTTCCACAAGCTTCCAAAGAGGCTCGCGGAAAATCCTTAAAAGCAATTATCGGTCTGAGCGAAGGAGAAAATGTTTCCGCTGTCTTCACTTTCAGAGCAGAAGACAAACAAAAGGATCTTCTTCTCGTGACCAAGAAAGGATTTATCAAGCGAGTTGAATTATCAGAATTTTCGAATGTAAAGAAATCAGGGATCATCGCCATAGGATTGAGAGAAGGCGACGAGCTTATTGCAGTCGTTTCCGTAGAGAAAGGAGACGATTTCATGATCTTCTCCGCAAACGGGCAAGCGCTCCGAATCGAAATGGATCTGATCCGTGCGCAAGGACGAACTGCCCAGGGTGTGACGGGAATGCGCTTATCTGCAGACGATTCGATTGTCGGGCTCTCTAAAGTGGTCGAAGGAGATGATATCTTTGTTATCTCTGAGAACGGTTACGGCAAGCGCTTGGGCTTCGAGGAGTTCGGGACCAAAGGACGTGGCGGGAAAGGGATGACCTTCTTAAAAGTAGGAGAAAAGAACGGGGCCGCCGTAGGTGTGGGCTCCGTAGGTGGAGAGGATGAGATTATACTTGTAACTCAGCAAGGAATGGTGATCCGAACCGAGGCCAGCCAAATCTCCAAGATGGGAAGAACCGCAGTCGGAGTACGAGTTGTGGATATCAAAGACAACGATAAGGTCCAAGACTTTACGGTGATCCGAGAAAGTAAGGAAAAATGATTCAGATCGGATCAGTCGAGATTCCCGGTTGGTTGGCCATGTCGCCCATGGCCGGGATCAGCGACAGTCCGACTCGGACCATGGCCAGAAGATACGGTTCCGCCTTTTCATACACTGAATTCGTATCCACTGATAGTCTTGCAGTAGGTTCGAAAAAAGCATTATCTCTATTAAGATTTCGTGAAGAAGAAAGACCCATCACTTTTCAGATCTTCGGGAATCGCCTTGAAGTCATCGTCGAAGCTGCCAAACGAATTCGAGAATTAAATCCCGATATTATCGATCTGAATATGGGTTGCCCAGCCCGAAACGTATCCATGCGAGGTTCCGGAGTAGGACTCTTACGGAAGCCTGTATATGCAGGAAAAATAATAGAAGAGATGCGCAAGGCTCTCGATATCCCGGTCACCGCAAAGATCCGTTTGGGTTGGGATGATTCTTCTCGAAATTATATGGAAGTCTCCCGTATCTTGGAAGAATCCGGTGCTATGGCGATTTCTGTCCACGGACGGACCAGAGAAATGGGATATTCCGGAAAAGCGGACTGGGATGCGATCTCCGATATAAAAGCGGCAAGAAAGATCCCGATCTTCGGAAATGGGGACGTTTCTTCCTATGAAGATGCAGTTCGAAGAAAGAATGAATCCGGAGTAGATGGAGTCTTGGTGGGAAGGAATTCGATCGGAAATCCTTGGATCTTTTCCAATAAGACAAGAGAAGAGCAATCATTTTCGGAAATCCTATCAACTACTTTCGATCATTTGCAATTGATGAGAGAGACTTTCGGAGATAAACTAGGAGTCACCCTTCTTAGAAAGCATTTAGTGAGATACTTGCAAGGCAGAGAAGAGATCCAACCGATCCGAGTAGAACTTCTTAGAATGGAAGATCCTGATCTTCTTATCAAAACATTAGAAGAATTGAATCGAGAACCGGTGTTGAGTGTTTAGTCCCTTCTCCCAAGAATGGGATTGACAAAGGATTTTCAAAATAGGCAGATGATGAGTTTTCCAAAGGAGATTCTTGGAATGGGAATTGGCAATAAAATTCTGACCGCATCTGTATTTGCGGCATTACTCGTACTAATCGCATGCAAAAAAGAGGAGGCTCCGGTTCCACAGATCGTAGGAACTAAGTACTCCGGATTCGATCAATCGATCTACAAAAAACCTGGTACAACAAACAAGGCCGAATTCGTTACGACAGTTTACGGAATGGAAGAAGTGACCGGACTCGAGATAGTAAATCATGAAGGTCTGGATGCGAAGGGAAACAAAACGGTTACCGAGTATCTAAAACTGAAGACAGTGGACAATAAAGAAGGTTACGCTCCTTCTAAAAACTTTTTCGAGGCAGTGCTATTTGCAGTTGGCGACGGAGACCAAGCATTCGTTAAGAATTCTTTAACTTCTCCCACCAAGGGAAAACTAGAAAGAGGAATGTACTGTTTCGAGATCGAAACCAACGGCGATTTTGCGAAGGTCAATTGTTACGGATCTATTTTGAAGAGCGGAAAGCTAAATAATCTTTTAGGAGTTTGGATCCAACCGAATTCCCCTACTCTATCCAGAGATCCTTTACTCGGAGATAGCCTACGCAATCTAAAGGCTGCCAGTGGAACTCTAATCGAACTTGCAAAAGTTACGGATGATACAGCTAAGCAAGATAAACTGAAAGCAGAAGCTATTAAGACTCTCAAGACCGTAGCTGAGAAGGGTGACCAATTCCAAGACGATGCAAATACTCTTGCGACTGAGTTCGGTCTATCTCTAACCGAATAGGTTTATTCCCCGTAAGAAAAAAATAGAAGGATAAGCCTTCAGAAAATAAAAAACCCCACTACCATTCAGCAGTGGGGTTTTGCATTTAAGCAGACTAAAAAGTCAGGAAAATTGGATTATTTTCCGACCTCTTGTGCTTTTGCAACTAGAGCGTCGCGTCCACCAGGGAACTTAGCGTAAATTACGCATTGGCATTCTTCCCAGTTGTCTTTAGAAACATCTTTAGGATCGGAACCAGCGCCGGTAGCTTTACACTCGTAAACTCCCACACCTTTAACAACACCTGCAGATTGAGAAACGATTACAGAAGCAGTTGCCTCGCCGTCGGATACTCCGGAAGCGGATTCAACAGTCTCACCAACCATTTTCTTAACTACGTCGGAAGCGCCTTGTAGACGAGAAGCTTCGCGGCAAGTAGACTGCATCATTGCAGGGCTTTTTTTAGCGACTGCCTTAGCAGATGCGCGAGAAGAGAACTTCATGTAGTAATAATCTTTTGGATTCGTGTCCTTAGGAGTTTTACCGTCGTTTCTTTGCTCAGGTGGTCCACCCCAACCTTCGAAAGACCATCCTCCGTCACCTACGGAAGTAGCGTCTTTTTGGGCAGTATTTGCTCCGCAATAGGTTAGTAATGCAGCGGAAAGCGAAATAGCGATAACTTTCTTGATCATCATTTTCTCCTTGATCAGATGGAATTGAGGAATATATCCGATAAACGGATTCCGCAAGCTATTTTTTAATGACTACGTTTAAAATTGAATTTGGTGCACTTACGGGGAAAATTAAGTTAATTCGCAATGCACAATTGTCAATAAATTTCCTTTCTATCACACTGGCTCTGCTACTTCTAACGAGTAACGACGCAATAGCGACGACGATCGCTTTTCTTCCTGGAAGTTGGGAGGGTCAGGCACCTCAATCCATCGAGGGAACAGGTGAAAAACCTTTTGAACTCGCAAGACTTGGTCAGTTTTACGCGACCAGGATCTATTCTGTTCAATTAAAAGAGCAGATGTTAAATTCATCCGACCCGGAAATAAAAGATTTTCTAGTTCCTCAAGTATCGAGAGAGAAATTCAAACAAACATGTTACCGACTCAAATCGGATTATGTAGTAAGAGACATGATCGAGATCCATGAAAAGATCCGGATCGATCGATCTGTCTACGATTGCAATTTATCAAGAATGGAAGAATACTCCGTCGTTGGTCGAAAAGATCTCTTCGACACGATAGAAAGGTTGACCAAGGATTCCTTTCCTTTGGTTCCCAAAAAGCAAAGAAAAGAAACTTATAACAGGGAAACGGTTCGTACGAATAAGACCCAGATCTTTGTTTTGGATGCCTCATATTCCTACGCTCCTGAAAGGAAAGAATTTATGTCTCAATTGGAGGCGATTTCTTGGCAGCCTGAAACAAAATTTAGGCTCGTTGTTTTCAGCGAGAATGGATCTAAAGTCTATCCGGAGTCGAGCCGTTCGGAATTCATCAAACAATGGAAGGATTTTAAATCCGAAGGAAAATCGGATACTGAGAATCTCACCAACGCCTTACTCCGGCTCAGAAGAGTTCTAGCTTCGGAGGATTCTCCCGGAAGAAAAAAAGAAAGAAGCGTTACTATTCTTACAAACGCGAAATTTGCGAACGTAGTCAGTGGATACGGTTCTGCCATCGAAGGATTGAGACAGTCGGGTACTCCCGTTTCCATTTTGTATTCTTCTTATTCCGGCCCAGAATCCAGAAGGGAACATAAAGAAGCAGCAAAGAGAGGAGCGGAGTTCAAAGAAATCACTTATTTTCAGAGAATCACCACGTCCCGGGACTCCAAAACATTAGTATTTCGAGAAGGAAAACTCTACACGACTCCTCAGACCCCAGATTCTAAAGTAAATTTGGAAACATCAGATTTAGAGAAGGTCGAATTTGCCGGAAAATATTCGGTAGGAGAATTTCTAAATCCCTGGAGCCTAGCTTCGATCTATGAAGAAGTCCGCAAGGAGAAGGTGATCACATCTGAACCCGTTCGAAGTAATTTCTCTTCGCAACTGGCAAAGATCGTAAGTAATTCATCGAATGCGGAATATTTCGGGAATTTCCCGAAAGCTCTCGTAAAATCGGGTGCGAAGGCCTTTTGGATCAGGATCCCTCAATCCAACGGTTTCGGAGAAGGTAAAAAAGGTCTTTGGGCCGCTACGTTTCTTTCATCCTCTTTTTCATCGGAGGGGGTCGAAGTAATACCGGAATCATTGGAATCCTATCCTTTCTCGCCGGCAAAGACATTAGAATGCGATCCGTCTATCGCCCGAAACTATTTTCGGAATACGGAGAAATTCAAATTCGATTGCCTGATCCGAGGAGAGATATTGGAAGTTTCTCAGCCGTAGGCAGAAGATGGACGAATCTAGTTTTATTGCATTATCCCCTCTGACTCGAAAGATCTTGGAGAGGATGAAACAAGCCGCTTCATCCGACCTTCCTCTCTTACTACTTGGAGAGAGCGGGACAGGAAAGAGTCACCTCGGTTTAGCTTTCTATTCCCTTTGTAAGGAACGATTTCCCCAATACCAATCGTATGATTTCTCCGTTTCCGAATCGGAAGAGGAAGTCGGAGAATTCTTCTCTAGGTTAGACGGAAGGGTCGGCAGTACGATCTTTTTAGAAGGCGTCTCTAATCTGGGGCCAAATTTTCAAGTCCAACTTCTTCAGAAGATCCGGAATGAAAAAGGAAAGAATCGATATCTTCTCTCGGACGATCTTAGTTTTGCGGAGAAGGTAAAAGCAGGTCAGGTCCAAGAATCCTTATTTGTGGAAGTGCAAACTTTACAGATCCGGCTTCCTACATTAAGAGATCGTAAAGAAGATATCCCCGCACTCACTCGCCTTTTTCTGGAACTTATAGGGAAGAGATATAACCGAAAGAATATTAAGATCTCTGAAAAGCTAGGACGCTTCCTTTTGGAATACGATTATCCAGGAAATCTACACCAGTTAAAGAATCTTTTGGAGGGAATGGTTTCCTTGCATAATGTAAAGACTTTGGATACCAAGCATCTTCCTCCCGAACTATTTGAAACAGGATACAAGCAAAACAGCGATCTTTCAGTCCGAACCGGGATCCCACTTCGGGACTATGAAAGAGAGATCATTCGTCGCAATTTAATCCTGGTAAACGGGAATAGAGAGAAGGCGGCAAGGATCCTTGGGATCTCGGAAAGAACGATCTATAGAAAGATCACCGAGTTCGAGCTGTTCGACTCGCAGGATGGAAAAACTCCTCCATCTTCCTGAAGAAATAGTAGATGGTTTCTTCCTTTTCCGAACCGGTTTTAACTTTCTGATTCATATCTATCAAGAATTCATAAAGTTCTTTGATCTCCATATCTGAGAAAGAAGAACTTTCTTTGCGCAGTCGTCTGAATATATGGCTTTTTCTTGCAGGAGAATAAGCCTCTATCCCTAATAGCGAGGATTGCTCTTTCTCGCTGAGAACCTTTTCATACAGCCGAAGAATGATCTTGTAGATCCTCAACTGGTCCAAATGCTCTTTTAATAAGGAGAGAAAGATCAGGATGGAATCCTTTCCAATCTTGAATTTGGAAAATTCTCTGGAAAATCTTCCGTAATCCTTTTCAAAAAAATAATCCACGATCTCCGAAGAGCTGAACTCGGAACTCTGGAATAATACTTCTCTCAGGTCTGCAATCCCAAAGGATTTCTTTCCCAAATAGAGTTTGAGTTTTTCAAGATTACGTAAGTAGGCTCCGGCACTCGGGCTTACTTTTAGTAGGAACTCTTCTTCTGCCTCTTCGTCTAGTTTGACTTCTACTTCTCTGCAAGCTCTTAAAAAGGCATCTTTTCGTTTGTCTGGAAAGATCTTAGAGGATTTAAAATACGAGGAACCTTGTCCGAAAATCGAAAGAAGTTCTTTTGGAATATCCCAATGGTCGTAATGCACAATCACTCTTACTGATTCGGGCAAATGGATGGAGTTCGCTTTGGGAGAAGTCTTGGACTTATTCTTTCCTACCCAGGGTTTGAAGAAGGCGACTCCTGATTTGATAATGAATAATTTCTGGGCCGCGAACATGTCTAGATTTGAGGCCTCGCTTTGGAAGTTCTCCAGGTCGCCGGGCTCTGCCACGAAGACTACGATCTCGTACGAGTCCGCATTCCTCTTATACGCGTTTTTGTAGAGATCGCTGACCACCCCGAATTCGTAAGAATCCTGGGAGACCACAAATAGAACCTGAGGAAGCGATTCTATACTCGGTTTGGTTTTGTGTAGAAAATCGATCAGATTCTCGTAAACGGTCGCTTCCTTCGGGTTGGTCACGGAATTCATATTGAGGCCGATTCTCGGACAGTCAAGCCTAGATCCTTTTCTTTTCCTAAAGTGGGTTCGGGGTTTTTCCGATATTTACTTCAGGCGGAGCTCTGCCAGGAGGAAATATGAGGATCAGCGACGGCGTTCAAAGAATTTCTACTCCCGAAGAGTATCTTACTTATATCAAACCTATCTTAAATAGATCGGAAGTCCCTGCGATCGAACCGATCCGCCAGAGAGATTTTTCCGATCTCGGAAAAGCACTCCAGCTTTATGGAAAAGAAGGTGAACTTCCAGGCAAAGAGACTTCCGCCAAAGGAAGACTTCTGGATCTCTACGCTTAATTCTCCGAATTTATTCGATTTTTCTAATATATTATCCGGGCTTAGTCTCTTTAGTTTAAGAGACGGGCCTCTATAGAATAAAGATTTCGTCTCTTTCTGAAGAATCTCTTCTCAGCTTCTCTATGAGTCTGATCTCAAAATATCGGATCAAAGAAATTTTGACCAAAGAGAATGGTATAAGAAAAACTTTCGGATGGGAAATCCTAGTATATTGGTATAAGAACCTTGGTAGGATTTTGCAGGAGAATTCCTGTCTTGGATCCCGTATGCTCCGGCCTTATCAAATGGTTTTGCCTCCAAAATATATGCTTTGATCTGATCTTCCTTCCAATCATGAAACTCTACATCGGAAGAATCGTAATCAAAGATCTCTGAGTTAGCAGTTCGGATCCCTATACCGGAATATACTCGATGAGACTTTCCACTTAACATGGATAACATTTGAAAAGCTTCCACATCATCAGCAGGTTTTTGTAAAATTCTATCTTGGTAAACTACGATCGTATCGGAAGAAACGATCACCTGTTCGGTATCTGCGGAAGAAGGTCCTAACTTCGCGACGGTAACGCGCTTTAAATACTCTAATGGTTTTTCTTGGTCTAGGTTTGCTTCGTTTATAGGCAAGGGCAAGACTTGGAATTCTAAGCCTAAGGACTGCAAGATCTCTTTTCGTCTAGGAGATTGGGACCTTAAAATCAACATATATCCAACCTAAAAGAAAAGCCTTGCCAGACACTCCTTTTCCCAGTATCAATGTCTGCACGGATTGATTCGATGAATTTCTTTTATAAGCGTTTTGCGATATTCTCAAAAATTGCGATCGGTATCTTCTTTTGTATTTTATTCAGTTCTTCCTTATTGTCTCAAGAAGGGAGTCAGGCTCAAAAGAAAGAAGGACAAGAATCTAAGGTTGCTTCCACCACCTCTAACCCGAATTCGGATCCTAAATCGAGAGCTTACTCTCTTCGAAAAAAATCTTGGATCTCTTTGCGCTATCTACGAACTAGTCTGCTGAATTTCGGTAAGAAGGCGGACTGGGATTCCTATCTGAGCGATTATTCCAAGGCAGAGTCTAGTTTCCAGAGAGGGGAATGGGATTCGGCAGGAAATCAATTCCAAGCTTTGAAAACGAAATTGGACCAATCTGCAGAAGCGCAAGCGAAGGATGTATTCTCCCGTTCCGAAGCTTTAGAGAAAGATATCCAGCCAAAGGTTGTGGACATGAAGTTAGACACGGATGCTCCCGGCAGACAATACATTCCTGTGATGGAAAAACATCTGCAGATCTATAGAGATACCTGGCTTGCTGCAAAATTAGAAAGAGAGAATGGGAACCAAGGACAGAACTTATACTTAGCAAAACAAGGCCTGCTTCAATTATACAAGGCCAAGATCCTTTTGGAAAAAGCAAAAGAAGGGAAGTTAGAATCCGAAGAAAAATTGTCCAAGAATAAGGTGCTGGAAACGGACTATCTAAGCCCTGAAGAAGTAAAATACTGGGACGATTGTCTGGAAGTGATTCACGATCAAGAAGAGAAGAATCGAGCTAAAGAAAAACAAGCTATTCGGAATGTGTACCAAGATCGAAAGGGAAAAAGACCTGGCGAAGCCAAAGGTCAGCCGGACTCATCTAAATCTTCGAGCACTGAAGATGGTAAAAAATAAGAAAAGAGAGAAATTCATCCGAAATTAAGGATAGAGAATATGAAATTATATAAAGTGCTTCTTCTTCTATCCATTCTGTTCTTGGGCTCTTGTAGAGGATTCAATCTTCAAAACTTCAAAAAAAACACGATCAAGGCCACTTGCAATTGGTTGGATCTATTTTGCGATCAGATGGTAGTCGTTCCGGATCTGTCTGATTGTGATCCTTTTCACGAAGAATACGACGGCTATTCCCATTATATAGACAGAGACGTATTAAAAAACGATTATAAGATCGAAGAAGAAGCAAAGAAGGAAAAAGAGCCTGAGGATCCTACGGAACCTTCTCCTAAGAAGAAAGAAAAGATCAAGGCTAGGAATACCGACTACGGCAACAATATGAGAATAGATTCTAAGAAGCTATTCGAGAGATACGATATCTCCGCAGGCAGAAGGTCGGACAAGGATAAAGCAAAGCATCCATGTGGCGTTCTGAGAGACGGAGGCAAACCTAAAGTGTATTATTCAGATCCGAATACAAAATCGAACGGGAGGGAATTTTGAAGAACGTATTTGATTTAAGCGGCAAAACAGTATTGGTCACGGGTGCAACTCGAGGCATAGGAAGACAGATCGCACAAGGCTTTTTAGACGCAGGAGCAATTGTTTATGGAACGGGCTCTTCTGCCGAGTCCATCAAACGTTTAGAAGGGACAGGCATTGAAGCCTTTGCAGCGGACATCCGTCAAATCGGTTCCATGGATCCGATCATCGAATCTATCGGAAAGAAGCATGGAAAGTTAGATGTTCTGGTGAATAACGCGGGCGTAGCCACCAATCTTCCTGCGGCATTTTTTAAGGAAGACGATATCCAAAATGTTACACAAACGAATTTTGTCGGCGTTTTTAGATCCTGCCAGGCGTATTACAAGATCCAAAAGAAAAAAGGTGGGAACATTATCAATATCGCCTCAGTCTTAGGACTAGCCGGAACGAAATTCGCCTCCGTGTATTGTGGGACCAAAGGAGCTGTGATCAATATGACTCGGGCTCTTGCGGTAGAATGGGCGGGATCCGGATATAGAGTTAACGCAATCTGTCCCGGGTTTATAGACACCGATATGACGGATATGATCAAGGAAAGACCGGAAGTGTTACAACAAATGCAAGCTCGGATCCCTTTAGCAAGATTAGGAAAACCGGAAGATCTAGCCGGGGCTGCAATCTTCTTAGCATCCAATGCGGCAGCGTACGTAACAGGACAAGCCATAGTGGTGGATGGAGGTGTTACCTCAGGTATATGATCCTTGAACTACACCCCCAGAATCCGGAGAAGAGGATACTCGGGCAAATCTCAAAACGATTGTCCGAGGGAGGGGTGTATATATTTCCAACCGATACCGTATACGCTTTGGTGGCGGACTCTCAATCCCATACAGGAGTTGAAAAGCTTTATAAACTAAAGAATATTTCCAAGAACCAACCTCTCTCCTTGCTTTGCGGAGATATTTCTACTGCTTCAAATTATATGGAGCAACTCTCTAATGAAGCATTTCGTTTGATGAAGCGGATCACGCCTGGACCTTTCACGTTCGTGGTTAAGGCAAATAAGCATCTACCTAGGGTTTCCTTTTCAAACCAGAAGGAAAAGAATATAGGGATTCGGATCCCGGACTCTAAATATCTATTGGCTCTACTAGAGATCCATCCAAATCCTCTTACCTCAACTTCCGTTTTCTTTAAGGATGAGTTCGTCATCGATGTGGATCGCATAGAGGAAGAATACGGAAGTCGAGTGGATGGGATCGTAGACGGCGGTATTTTGGAATTGGAGCTTTCTACTATCTTGGATTGCACCGATGACGGCATCTCCATTCTCAGAGAAGGAAAGGGAATGGAACGTATTAGTAATTTATAAAGTATTTTTAGGGAGGCTTTATGCAAAAAAGACAATTGGGAAAGATCGGTCCGCTGGTTTCGAGCCAAGGACTGGGTTGTATGGGGATGTCCGATTTTTACGGACCCAGGGAGGACTCCGAATCCATAGAGACAATCCATCGGGCCTTGGATCTAGGCATTAATTTCTTCGATACCTCGGACATGTATGGTCCTCATACGAATGAGATTCTTGTAGGAAAGGCCTTGAAAGGTAAAAGAGACCAAGTAGTGATCGCTACTAAGTTTGGTATTGTGAGAGATCCGAACGATCCGACTAAAAGAGGGTATAATAGCAAGCCTGCATATATCAAGGAAGCCTGTGAAGGCAGCTTGAAACGATTAGGAATAGAACAAATCGATCTGTATTACCAACACAGAGTAGATCCGGACACTCCGATCGAAGAGACAATCGGGGCAATGGCACAACTTGTGAAAGAAGGAAAGGTAAAATACCTGGGACTTTCCGAGGCAGGTGTAGAAACGATCCGAAGAGCTCACAAGGTGCATCCGATCAGTGCATTGCAAACGGAGTATTCTCTTTGGACGAGAGATCCGGAAGATGGGATCTTGCAGACTTGTAGAGAACTTGGAATTGGATTCGTTGCTTACAGTCCTTTGGGCCGTGGGTTCCTAACTGGACAGATCCAGAAATTCGAGGATCTGGATGAGAGTGACTTCAGAAGATTTTCTCCCCGTTTCCAAGGAGAGAACTTCCAAAAGAATATGGAACTAGTGGACAAGATCAAGGAGATCGCAAAGGAAAAATCGGTGACTCCGGGACAGTTGGCTCTTGCTTGGGTTCTGGCTCAAGGAGATGATATAGTTCCCATTCCTGGTACCAAGAGACGTTCTTATTTGGAAGAGAATGCGAAAGGAAGCGAGGTTCGCTTAACAAAAGAAGACTTGAACAGGATCGATTCTGTGGCTCCGAAAGGAGCGGCTCATGGGCTACGTTATCCGGCAGCCGCTATGAGCTCCTTAGGTCGATAAGATCCTATTTTTTAGGCAAGGTGGCCTTCCATTCTTCTTCTTTGAAGCCGACTAGGCCGAAACCTTCTCCAAGAACGAAGGGCCGCTTTACTAAGTTCCCGTTTTGGGACAAAAGCTCAAACTGTTCGTCTAAACTCATTTTAGCCAGTTTGTCCTTGAGTCCCAATTCTTTGTAATCTCCGCCGGATGTATTGAACAGCCTCTTGGAATCCCCACCTAAATAGCTGAGCATTTTCTTAAGCTCGGCCTTTGTGGGAGGGGTTTCCCGGATTGCCTTCTTCTCGAATTCTATTTTTTTAGAGTCTAGGTATTTGAGAGCATTTCGGCAAGTGCTACAGTTCTTATATTCGTAAACTTTCAGTTTCAAGGTAGGATCTCCTACAGAATGGGTCCAGATTAGGATTTTATGTCGTGTTTGCAAGCGGGAAGCGGAGAAAAAACTTTACCTTGAAAATTGGGGTTTTTGCCGATAATATCTCGTAGGACGCGCTCACTGTGCTGAATAAGAAGACTAGTCTAACCGGAAGACAAAAAGCGGCCATCTTTCTGATTGCCGTAGGATCCGACGTATCCTCTGAGATCTTTAAACATTTACGAGAAGATGAGATCGAACAGATCACCTTCGAGATCGCTCGTTTAGATAAGATCACTCCGGAAGATAAGGAGAAGGTCCTTGTAGAATTCAACGAGCTTATGATGGCTCAGGAATTCATCTCGAACGGAGGTATAGACTTCGCTCGGGGACTTCTCGAGAAAGCACTCGGTAACCAAAAAGCGATCGATATTATCAATCGACTGACCTCGAGTTTACAGGTTCGTCCGTTCGACTTTATCCGTAGAACTGACCCTCAGCACTTATTGAACTTTATCCAGAACGAGCACCCTCAGACAATCGCATTAATTTTATCTTATCTAGATCCTCAAAAGGCATCTAGTATTCTTTCCGGGCTACCTCATACGATCCAAGCAGAGGTAGCAAAACGGATCGCAACCATGGACCGGGTTTCGCCTGACGTTCTTCGAGAAGTGGAACGGGTCTTGGAAAGGAAACTTTCCACACTCGCGAGCGAGGACTATACCTCTGCCGGTGGTATCGACTCCGTTGTGGAGATCCTCAACTTGGTGGACCGTGGAACAGAGAAGACAATCATCGAAGCTCTTGAAGAAGAAGATCCGGAACTTGCGGAAGAGATCAAGAAACGGATGTTCGTATTCGAGGATATCGTTCTACTTGATGACCGCGCGATACAGAAAGTATTGCGAGAAGTGGATAACTCCGACCTAGCAAAAGCGTTGAAGTCGGTGGATACCGAAGTGCAAGAGAAGATCTTTAAGAACATGTCGAAACGTGCTGCGAACCTTCTTCGAGAAGATATGGACTTTATGGGTCCGATCAGGATTAAGGACGTGGAAGACGCTCAGCAAAAAATCGTTAACATCATACGTAAACTGGAAGAGTCCGGAGACATTGTGGTCGCACGTGCCGGCGAAGACGAACTAGTAATGTGAGCTCTTACAGATTTTGGACCTTCTTCGATCCAGACGATTCGTATTCTTTCTATGCGCGGCCTTACTGTTTCTACAGTCAGGCTGTTTGCAGGAAGATACAACCGAAAGGAAGATAGATCTTTCCGAGTTAAAATGGAAGGGACGTTTAGTCCCAAGTAGATCGGAAAGTCCAGATCCAAAACAGGAACTTAAGAACAAAAAGCAACCCCATACAGAAGAAGAATGGATCGATATGCCTCCGATCCCTTGGCTCTTCAATACTATCTTTAAGATCCCACAGAGAAGCGGACTCCACCAAGTAGATGTGAAGTCTGAATTTCATCTAAACAAAGACGATCAACTCTTAAAAGTTCCTGCCGGGCTGTACTTCCCGGATATCGGAGAAAATTGGAAGATAGAATTAAACGGTATCGTCATTCGAGAGGAATGGTATCCAATCAAAGAAGATTCCTTAAGCGTAAACCGTTCTTTAAAAGGTTTAGTCGTTCCGATCAATAACGGGATCCTGAAACCGGGAAAGAACGAGATCAAGATCCAATTCCTAGGAGAAGCGGATAGCAACCCGTTCAAACCGAACGATCATTTCGGTTTTTATCATACTAAGAATTTTCGCCTTTCGTCTTTGGAAGGGATCTATAACTCCACATCGGAATATTTTGATATTTTTCTATTCGGAATATATTTCATATTCGGATTCTATCATGTTCTTTTCTTTGTTACTAGAAAACAGGATATTTATTATCTATACTTTGGGCTTTTTTCTCTTCTTTCCTCCGTTTACTTTTATCTAACTACCTATCATCTATATAATACATACATAAACTATCCAGGCGGCCCCGATACCGAATTCTTCTTTAGAGGAGAGATCTCCGCGCTTATTCCGATCGTTCCTATCTTTATGCTGTTTGCGAAAGATTTTTTCTATCAGAAGGATGGAAAATTTTGGATGATACGGATCTTCTGTGGGTTGAGCTTTGTCTCTCTTCTTGCGAACTGGCTTTTACCGTTTGAGTATGTGCTTCCTAATCTGTTGGTATATCAAGTTCTCCTTCTTTTGATGCTTTTGTATGTGATCTTGTTCTCGATCAATTCCATTCGCCAAAGAAAGCCTGATTCTGTGAAGCTTGCGATCGGCATAGGTATATGCGGGATATTCGGTCTTTGGGATACCTTGGACGCCATGACTAAGATCGTTGGATTTCATTATCCGTTCTTCAAGATCTCATTTTCCGTTTTCATTTTGGTGATCATCAGCCTTCTGGTTTCTCGCTATGTAAGTTTATATAAGCAATCGCAGGCATTGAACCAAGAGATCTCAAAGCAAAGAGATGCGTTCTACAGGTTCGTCCCTTCCGAATTCATTTCAATTTTGGACCGAGAAAGTCCTGTGGAGATCAAGATCGGAGATTCCAAGGAGAAGACCATGTCTGTCTTCTTCGCCGACCTTAGAGGTTATACTACGGTTTCCGAGAAGTTGAGTCCTGATGAGAATATAAAGTACCTGAATAGATACTTCTCCGCATTCGAAGACATTATCTTTAAGAATGCAGGATTTGTGGATAAGTACATAGGCGATGCGATCATGGCATTGTTCTCCGATCATAGTGAAAGAGCGGAGAAGGATAACTTCAATTCAGCGGACAACGCATTGCAATCCGCAATCGATATGGTGCGTCATGTCCATTCCTTGAACGATGGAATAGGTATAGGGGCCGATCTGGGTATCGGAGTGAATACTGGACCTTTGATCTTGGGAACCGTCGGTAGTGAAAGAAGGATCGATACCACCGTGGTAGGAGATACGGTGAACCTGTCTTCTAGAGTGCAGAGCCTTTCTGGTTTTTACAAGACTAAGATCCTAGTCACTCATCATACTTTTCTAAGATTGAATCTGCTCTCGGAGATCCGAGCCAGAGAGATCGACACAGTTATCGTAAAAGGAAAGACACAGCCTGTGATCTTGTACGAGATCTTTGAAGCGGATCCACCGGAAATGGCAGACCAAAAGGATCAGACAAAGAGTAAACTCAGCGAAGGGATTACTTTATACAAGGCGGGTCAATTTAAGAGCGCATTTTCTATTTTCAAAGAACTATATAAGCAGAACCCATCAGACAATATTGTAAGATTGTATGCTAAGCGAACTAAATTGGTCTTGAACCAACTCCCTTCCGGTGACTGGGATGGGATCTTTAGATTGCACAGAAAATAAACTCCCTCCTTTCCTCTTAATTCTCAGAATTTACATAATATTTGTGGAACATGTAATCTATTCAGATGTCTTATCTGGATAATAAATAGTTGCCAAGACTTCTTACGAAGGATTAAGATCTGGTTTCTAGAAAGTGATGAGAATGAAGAAAAGAACTTTGGTTTTCTTGTATTTACTTTTGCCTGCTCTTCTCTTCTCGGATTCCCAGGTTACTCTTCCTCGCTTCCAACTTCAGGATCAAAAAGGGGTGGCTTTTAGCTCCAGTTCCGTGAAGGGAAATACGTATTTTCTATTGGGCTGCGGATTCAGAGACATCGTCTTATGCAGAAAACACGGAAGAAAGATCTATTGGAAGATGCAAACTCTATTGAAAGACGAGGACAAAGTGATCTTCTCCGCGTACTTAGATCTGAAGAATGCTCCTCAAACTGTTTTCGATTATATCTTACAAGAGAAGGATAAGGATTACGAGAGTATTCTCTTGGATAAGCAAGGAATTCTTTCTCTAGGTTTAGTCGGAGGGAAATCATACCTAAGGGTGTATTCTCCTAAAGGAAGTCTTCTTCATTCGGAGTACTTCCAAACTGTGGACGATGCTAAAGTATTGGAGCTTTTCGAGTTCGTAAAAAAAGGAAGAAGGAAATGAATCGAAAGAAGAGAATTTATTCATATCTGGTTTTAATCATTAGTTCTCATTCCTTCCTAAATTGCGTGCATAAGAATCCGCACGCTGCGGAATATTTCGAGAAATACTTTCTATACCAAGACGTTATCCAGAAGGAATTTAAGGAAGATTCTACTAAGAATGTCCTCTCCGGCAATCCTGACAAGGAAGCGAGAGAAAAGTTCTACAAGAAGGACGATCATTTGATCCTGGGCTTCCATCTTTCGGAAAATGGCAACGGCTATAAAAAGGAACTAGCGGCTTCGGCTTTTACGGTCAGTCCCGGAAATCCGTATTCTATCTATGTCGATGCTCAGGAGAACGAGTTTCATTCCAAGAAAACGTTCAAGATCAAAAGAACTGTAGAAATGATCTCTCCCGAAACCAGTGTCTTCGATATGTTTCCGATGATAGACGGCACGATCCATCATTTGAAGACTGCGGATGCAAAGAGCGTATCCGATTATTCGGAACTACAAAGATTCCTGTGCAGTAATTTCGAATGCAGTATCCGAAGAGAAGACGGGGTCACTTTTTTAACCTATACTTTGTCCGAGAGCATGAAGGAAAAATTCCCGATCATGTATAAAAAGTGGCACAAGAGGCTAAAGCAACTTACATTTCGATTCCAGTTATTCCAGCCCGGAGGTTTTTCAAAGGGTTTAGAATTCTATAACGAAGGACAAAATATTATATTAGGAATTCCTGATTCTCATAGAGGATATTGGTCCTCGCCGAAAACATTGCATCTACGGAGTTACGTTTACTTGAGTGTCTATGGCCTGAAGATAGACGTTCGAGGACTTGGTTATACATTCAAATTCCATAGAACCGGGAATACGGATATCGTGACCGGGGAGTTTACCAAGATGCCAGAAACGAATATAGGCGGTAGGTTTCTCTCCATTCTTCCTCCCAGTGCGATCAGCTTATTCGTTCCTAGCGATCTAGACGAATATTTCGAAGATATGTTCGAATTACTCGTGAACGGTTCCGACGGCAAGGGAGGAAATCGATTTGAAACGAGGACCAAGAGAAACGGAAGTCGGACCAAAGTAGTGCTAACTGCGAGTTCGGAAATTTTCAGAGATAGATTTCTTCCTTTCAAATCCCAAGACGAAGATGATGAGCCTGCTTTCTCTACGGAACTCGGAAATGCATTAGTGAAAGACTTAAGAGGAAAATGATCCTACTAACTTCAAGTAAACTTGAAGTTTGCAAAACGATTTTAGAAACTTTCTAAAACTGCTTGACTTAGCTCCTTCAACAAATAATTCTAATTGGGTTCGGCGTTATGCGCCGGAACTTTATTCTAGAACTGTGTGCGGAGGAATCATGGAATTCACCCTCTTTACTACTCAGACGGGTCTCTACTTCTTAGTTAAGTACATCCACTTTTTAGCGGGAATCACTTGGATCGGGTTATTGTATTATCTGAATTTTGTTCAAGGTCCTTTCTTTGCTGAAACCGACGCGGAAACGAAAAAGAACGCCACTCAAAAACTACTACCTCGTGTACTTTGGTGGTTCCGATGGGGAGCAATGTTCACCTTCCTTTCCGGTATTACTATGATCGCTCTTGCAGTGGGACCTCTTGGATACCCTCATAACTCTCAGTGGGTTGTGGTAATCCTTGTGGGCGCTCTTTTCGGGATCATCATGTGGGCAAACGTATGGTTTGTCATTTGGCCGAATCAAAAAGTTGTGATCGCAAAAGCAAAAGGAGAGACCACTGTGGATCCTGCTCCGAATGCAAACAGAGCGTTTGTAGCTTCTAGAACCAACGTATTGCTTTCTATCCCTATGTTATTCGCTATGGGAGCGGCTCGCAACCTTCCTCTGGCGTATAGCCCGGACGGATTGAGAGTGTTCTTAGGAATTATCGCTGTGATCGCTCTTCTTATCGAAGTGAATGCATTGACTGCGGACCAAAACGGGCCGACTATCAAGCCGATCAAAACGATCAAAGGAGTCATTACAAGCGGAGTTATCCTCGCTCTATTGACTTACATTCTGATGGAAGTTCTCTTAACGGCAAAAGCGGCTTAATGAGATCTCAAAGAATCACTCTAAATGAGAGAAGGAAAAGCGGTATTCACCGCTTTTCTTTTTTAGGTGTAGTAGCGCTCTTCTTCTTACTTCAATTCGTGATGAACTGCAAGCCGGAGAAACAACTTTCTCCTCAGGCAGAAGAGGGAAAGAGCATCTATATGGCGAACTGCATTGCTTGTCATAATGTGAATCCTAAGATTGACGGAGCCGTCGGGCCTTCCGTTGCAAATTCTTCTTTTGCATTATTAGAAGCGAGAATGAAAGGAGAATATCCTCCCGGCTATACTCCGAAACGCCCGAGTGCGGCGATGACCCGTTTCAATTTCAACGAGTCTCAATTGAAGTCTTTGGAAGAATTTCTGAAGTAATAGGAACTTTGCTTCGACGAGAGGATTTACTCTCGCCGGAGTTTCTTCTTAGTTTCGTCCGATTGAGATCCGAACGTTTCTCAAGATATCGATGATCTGTTTGTGGATCTTTCCGTTAGAAGCGACTACTTCCGCCTGACCGGATAAGAAGTGCTTTCCTTGAAAGTCGGTTAATTTTCCACCGGCTTCCGTTAGAATGACCGAGCTCGCGACCGTATCCCAGAGCTTTACACCCTTCTCCCAGATCCCGTCCAGAACACCTTCTGCAACCCAACAAGTATCTAGAACAAAGGAACCGGTCCTTCTCATGGAACGTCCGCAGCTGATGAATGCGGTGATATCAGAAATGACTTCGTTTAATATTTCCTTTCTGTTCGTAGGAAAACTGGATACGAGAAGGGAACGAGCAAGAGCGTCCGTATTAGAGACATCTATCCTGAGCCCATTCTTGAAGGCTCCCTGACTAAGAATGGCAGAGTAACGTGTGTCCAATTCCGGAGCGAATACGACTCCTGCTACAGGTGTCTCCCTATGTTCTAAACCCACCGATACACAATAGAGAGGGATCCCTCTTACAAAATTCATGGAACCGTCTATCGGGTCCAAGACCCAACGAAAGGAATTGTTTCCTTCGTAGCGAAAGTAATCCTCAGAGATAATGGAATCGTTCGGAAAGTTTTGACGGATAAAGTCGATCAGGAATTTTCCCATCAACTCGTCTGCTTTGGTGATCCTTTCTTTCTCTTCGGAGTCGCTGATGATGCCGAAGACTCGGATTTCTTTTTGGAGCTTTCTTGCGGACTCTAGAATGAGTCCGGATACGGATTGTACGGACTTGACTCGCTTTTTCACTTCTTCGAGCGGGAAGTCAATGGGTGGTGCTAACGATTCCATATGCGGGTCTTATGTCCTTTCCTCCCGCAATATCTTCCAGGCCATGTTTCCGGATGGGGAAATGGTTCTTTCCGCCTTATGAGAGCGGAGCCAAGCAAAGAAGAAGTTTCGGGCCGATTCTTCTAAGGTCATGCTGTCCGGTCTTAACAAAAGATCAACTACTTGGTGAAACGAAATAAAATCCTTTGCAATGCTCTCGAGGGAAGGATCCAAGAAGCGGGCGGTCAAAGTAAGATATTCCACAGCGATCGGAGCAAAAATCTTTCCCAAGGTCCAATCCCCGGAAGTGATGCCAAGTGTTTCATGGATGATCGCGATTTGCTTGGAATAGTCCACTTCGTCGAAGATCTCGGAATAGGTATGCCTAACTCCCTCGGTTGCCTCTCTGGAGATCTGCACCATAAAGTCGGATTCCTGGTACTTCTTCGGACTAAAATCAATGACCGCACCTTCGTGCACCTTAAGGGAATCCAAAGGGACAACTCGGACGGAAAAATACACTCTCTTGGTATAAACGGACATTGTCTTTCCCTGAGAGGCCGGCTGAAAGATCTCTTCCTTATTTGCACCTCCAAGATGCATCAAATGAAAGCTGGTCACGATCGCATAGGGGGGAAGTTTGTCCTGCCAGATATCGGGAGAGTTCTCTCTAAAGATCTCGCCTTCCGTGTAAAACGGCTTTATTAGAAAAAGACGATCTATGTCCCTCTTAGGTCTTGGTTCGGGAAGCACCAAACAGTTAGCGACTAACTCGGGAGCCAAATGAAGAAGGGACTTTAAAAACGACTCTGCAGCCGGGAACTCTATCTCGAAGACGGAGGTAGAAGGAAGGATATAGTTTTCCTCGAATTCCAAGAAGGAAGTATGAAGATTATCCACATACAAGGATGCCGGTTCGTTCTTAGTTTTGGTCCCGGTCTGTAAAAGCTTATTTAATTCTTTTATCTCATTAAGCTTCATTTTTTATTTTTGGGTAAGATCCTAACTTCGAAGGGCTTCAATAATTTGAATCCAGCCAGACTCTTCTTTCCGGAATGATTGATATAGATCTCGTAATCCTTAGACTTTCCTTTTCGAAAGGTCTTCTCCACGTTTGGCCCGTAAAATTGGAACGGTATTCCGGCTAACCTTAGGACCCTTCTGTACAAAAGCATAAGAGAGACGGGGCTCAAACTAGATCCTATGTATACGACAAAACCTTTTCCGAATTTATTGCAGGTGATTACAGGTTTTCCTTTATAGAATTTATTTTTATCCGTATATCTTGCCCAGACCTTGGCTGTCGTAGGCTCCAAAATCTCGCAGATCTTAGAACAGGTCCCTGGTAACACTCTAAATCTAAATTTAACCTCTCGGTTGGAAACAGCCTCGAATTTGCGCACTCTTACTCCTGCCATCTCGGAGAATGGTCCCGGGATCTGGGAGTCCAACATCCAGGAGTTTTTGTCCTTGGCTCCGGCCCGATAACCTAAGACTAACGTTCCTCCCTTCTTCACAAACTCTCTCAGTCTTTCTACGATCGTATCATCTATCATAGAATAGAGGGGAAGGACCAATACTTTGTACTTGCTAAAGTCAGTTCTAGAAATAGGAGAGAAATGAGTATTGACGTTCAAGATATTCATACCTGAGAACCAGGTGGCCATCTCGATATCATAGCCTACTTCGGCGAAGGGAACCGGATTGTACTTTAAACCGGAAGAAACAGGTTGGTGTTTGAAATTCCTTGAGTTCTCGATATCGTGAAGAAGAGCGACATCGGCCGGAAATTCTTCAGAGGCAAAGTCTTCTGCCTGAGGAAGGATTTCCGAGATCCCTTTTTGCAATTCGAAATATCTTTCTGTAAGAGCCTTGTCGTGATCCAAGATCCCATAGCACAATTGCTCCTGCCCGTATCTTGCAGTCCTGTATCTAAAGAATACGATCTGATCCGAACCTTGTACGATTGCTTGCTTCATCCAAAGTTTGATCTGACCTGGAGCGGGAAGATATCCGAGTAGATCGTGGCCTTGAAAACCAGAGATCTGTTCCATCACTGTGAAGGATTGGTTCTTTAAGCCGCGATTGTACTGATGCATTGCCGAAATAAACGGATGAGGAAAAGGTTCTGCCTGATCTCCCCAAGTCGGATAATTGTCCCAAGACACGTAGTCTAAATGAGTAAACAACTCAGACATATCGATTACCGGAAGAAATGGGCTCGGATACAAATTTGTGGTCAATTTTCTTCCGGGAGAATGTTTTCGTAGGATCTCCGTTTGGAGTCGGACGAAATCCACTACGGTATCCGAATGGAATCTGTAAAAGTCCTGGATCATAGAAGGATTGTATCCCGCGCTCACGTGAGGACCAGGGATTGGGATCTCATTCCAATCGTTAAACATCACTCCCCAGAAAACATTTCCCCAGGTTTCGTTTAGCTTACCAACTGTCTTGTACTTGTTCTTAAGCCAGACTCGAAACGCTTTCAGAGAAGTATCGGAATGATCTATGTCGGAACCTTCGTGACCGATCTCATTGTCTACTTGCCAACCTATGACTGCAGGATGTTTGCCCAAGGCCTGTGCCATCTTGGTCACCACTCGAACGACTGCCTTTCGATAATTGGGAGAAGAAAAACATGCCTGACGTCTGGTGCCTATACCCCTAAGCACACCATCTCTCACTTGAAGAATGTCAGGATACTTCTTGGCTAACCAAGGAGGAAAGGTTGCGGTAGGAGTTCCTAGTATCGCATCCATCTTATGTTTGTGAAACAGATCTAGGATCTTCTGCCAAAAGGAAAAATCAAAGCGACCCTCTTTTGGCTCTACGAGTGCCCAAGAGAATTCGGCTAAACGAACTCGGGTCAAACCCATGTCTTTCATGATGCGAATGTCTTCTTCCCAATCTTTAGAAGTCCATTGTTCGGGATAATAGTCCGCTCCGAAAATCATCGGGTCCTCTCTGAAAAATAAAGTAGGACGATCTTTCATGAAGCAGGCGATCTTTCCAGAAAGAAAACCGCGAAATACGATCGGATTCGGGAAAAAATACTGTCTTTTCGATACGATTCGGAGAGAATAGATAGGAACTCATCCTACAAAGGTCGGGAAGCCTAAGCTTCATGCAAAACCAAGATACATATTATTATGGGATCCTTCCCGACGTTCATTTTCGTTTTTCCAGTGCGGAAATTTCTTATGCGGTAACTGCTGCATCTAACTTGCACGGTTTCGATGATGCAGGTACGGAACTTCTTGCTAGGACTATGCTTTCCGCATTCTTCTTAGCGGACTTAGTAAAGGAAGAAACCAAGCTTAGCGTTCAGATCCGTTTCTACGATAATTCGGAGATCCATTCCGTACTTGCTTATAGTACAAGAGACGGAAGAATGAAGGCAACACTCCGACATCGTCCCGAAGAGGATATTGAATCCGGACCGATCTCCGAAGAGAATATAGGCATTTTAAAGGTTTTTCGTTGGAAGAACGGAGAATGTATTTATCAATCCATTGTTCCTTTCAGGAATCTTAGCTTTGAAGAGAATATCGAGAATTATCTAAGAGATTCGGAGCAAGTCCCTTCTTTTCTGATCGCGTATGTGAAGTTGGACGGATTGCATTGGAGAGTAAAAGGGATCTTATTGCAAGCATTGCCCGAAGCAAAACAAGAGCATATAGACGCAGTAAGGGAATGGGCCGGCGACCTGGAAGCCAAGAAGAATCAGGTCTTTGACAAGACTGTGTCCGAGGCTTTGGCTGAACTACAAGTGCTTTGGAATACTAAACTCGACATTCTGGAAGAAGGTAGGCCCGAGTACAGATGCGATTGCTCCGAAGAGAAGATCAAAGAACTCATACAGAACCTAGGAAAAGAGGAAGCTATGGATATCGCAGAAGAACAGGGCCAGATAGAGGTCACCTGTGAGTTTTGCAATTCTATCTATAGATTTCCTAAGGACAGGGTCCTAGAGTTATTTTAGACGGCGGAATGCGGAAACAGTTTCGGAACCTTACATTAGAAAAAATTGAAATACCGGCGATCTACCTTTCCCGTTTGGCCGGACAGGTTTGGAGTCGGGGGCAATATCCTATTCTTCTTCTCTCCGGAAAAATGGGGTCCGGAAAGACAACCTTCACATCAAAATTCGTAAACTCACTGCTCGATTTCCTGCAAGATAGAACGGATCGATCTACCTTGTTCGTGAATTCTCCTACCTATACATTGATGAACGAATATCCTTTTCCGAATACCAAGAACTCTTCCGGGGAATCCTTGAAGGTATATCATTTCGATCTGTATCGATTGGGTTCTGCGGAAGAGATCTCCGACCTTGGTTTCGAGGAATACTGGGGAAAACAAGGAATCTCTCTTATAGAATGGTGGGAGAAGGCGGAGTCCGAATTAAAGAATTATAAATTTCTGATCCGAATTTCCCTTGAAGAAGAGGAAGAAGAGAC
This sequence comes from Leptospira langatensis, assembly GCF_004770615.1. Classification (NCBI taxonomy): domain Bacteria; kingdom Pseudomonadati; phylum Spirochaetota; class Leptospiria; order Leptospirales; family Leptospiraceae; genus Leptospira; species Leptospira langatensis. The sequence continues at coordinate 713,685 of NZ_RQER01000004.1, read as the reverse complement.
CAGAAATATGGAAATTGAGCTGCTTGGTCCTGAATGGAATGATCTGGACCTCTCCTTCGAGTTTTCCTCACAGGAGAAGTCTAAATGAATAAGATCCTATTCTTTGACGCAACGAACACCTGGATCCTGGTAGGATGTTATTCTAGAGAAGAAGACGGAAAACTAAACGTTCTCTCCAAGTATGAGGAATTGCATAACAGAGAATCTTCCACAGTTCTGATTGCGGAGATCCGCAATTGTCTTCAAAAAGCGAATTGGGAAAAACCGGATCTGATCGTGACTGCTTTAGGTCCGGGCTCCTTTACAGGAATTCGTATCTCAGTCGCAACTGCCCGAAATCTCTCGCAGATCTGGAATATTCCAGCAATCGGGTTCGATAGTTTAGAGATATATACAGCGCATTACTTTACGGAGAATGAGACCGCGGTTTCCGTTTCTATAGAAGCGAAGCAGTCTAAAATATATTTCGGACTGAGAGATTCCAGAGGGTACTGCGGTACCTTGGATATTCCTCCGGACCTAATCCCTGAGAAAATACCCGAAGATAGATTAGGATCTTATATTACAGGACTGAAATTTACGGATTCTCCGGATCTGTATCCTGGCCAAGGAATGAAGGAGAACCTACCTTCCCCAATGGCAAGTTTATTAGAAAAAGCGAATGAGCTCACGAAGGCGCTTTCGAACCCGGCGGATTATTCGTATGATCGCTTGGTTCCCCATTATCTCCGCGGAACGTATGCGGATGATAAACCCAAGGTATACTATACATGAAAGAAAAAAAGAAAACCGATAGTTCGGTAACCAAAAAGAAAAAAACCGTAACGTCAAAAACGGAACCTAAATCTAAGAGAGAATCATCTTCCAAAAAGAAGAAGGACCATAAAAGCTCTCGGTCCAAGAAATTCGAGATCCTTCCTACAGAAGAGAAAGTTGTAAGTACGTCTACTTCTTCAAAAGGGAAAAAGAAGCAAAGACAGATCGAAACCCATAAAGTCGAGCCTGTAGAGACCTACGAAGAACCCAAGAAGAAGGAACATGCATCTCCTAAGTCTGCAAAGGAATCTTTTTCCCAGAAACTGCAGAAGCCATTTCACAAAAATAGGGAATCCCACGTTCCCGGTCATCATACTAGACATGGAGATCGGAGATTTGGAGGACAGGATTGGGAAAGAGAACATGAACCCGGTCGCAAACTACTAAAATTCTTTAGATCCAAGGCGGGCAAAGTCCTCTCCTTGCAAGAAGTCTATTCCAAGTTTATTGCTCATGCAGGTCAGAAGAAAGGATATCGTAGAGAGAGATGGGAAGCTCAGGAACAGAAGCGTTCCGCCGAAGAGATACTCACCTTCTTCGAAAAGGAAGGCTTAATAGAGATCCAGAGAAAGAATATCATTGTTCGAGAAAGCCAAACCCTGCAAGGAACGATCTCTTTAAGCAAGAAGGGAGATGGCTTCGCAAAACTTACTACGGGCACAGAAGTCTTTATCCCGAGCCAGTATACTTCGTCCGCGATCCAAGGAGACTTGGTAGAGATCCTACCTACAGGCATTGGTCGTAAAGGAAAGTTAGAAGGAGAAGTGGTCTCTATCATTCGTAGAGGAAGAGAACTCTATAGAATGAAGGTCACAGAGAAGAGTTCTAAGTTTATCATCGGCTCCTTTTTAGATATGGATGGGGACCATAAAGAAGGGTTTCTTCCTCGTAGGAGTTTATTGCAAGATCTTCAAGATGAGATCTCCACCGGAGACTTGATCGTAGTCACTCTGAAAGAAGATTCGGATCAAGAGAGAAATCTATACGAGGTGCATTTTGTTCGCTTCGAATCGGATACCAAGGAAGACACGGATCTGATGAGAATGCTTATGAAATACAATTATAATATTCTTTATCCGGAAGAAGTGAAACTGGAGCAGCTTCCCGACGAAGTAGAAGAATCCTCGGTAGATGATTGGAATTCTAGAGTAGATCTAAGAGAACTCAAATGCATTACCATAGACGGTGAATATTCCAAGGATTTTGACGATGCGATCTCCTTTATAGACGAAGGTAAGAATATCCGATTCTATGTGCATATCGCTGACGTTTCTCATTATGTAAGGCCCGGCTCCGATCTGGATGCGGAAGCTTACGGAAGGGCAACTTCCGTCTATTTAGGAAGTAGAGTGGTTCCCATGCTTCCTCCAGAGCTCTCCGAGAATCTTTGTAGTCTCGTAGCTCAAAAGAATCGTTTGGCATTTACGGTCGAGATGGAAGCGGACTGGAGTGGAAATATCTTTCACGCAAAATTCTATAAGTCCGTCATTCGAGTAGAAGAACGTTATACCTATAACAAAGCGGAGAAGGAGATCCAAGAAGAAGATCCTAAGAATTGGATCTTCCAGATGATGAAGTTTGCTAATATTCTTCGCAAGAGACGTTTGGATTCGGGAAGAGTGGATCTAAATCTGAAAGAGACTAAGGTGGTCACAGATTCGGAGCATAATGTGGTCGAGATCAAACCTGTAGATCGATTGCAGGCACATATCCTGATCGAAGAGTTCATGCTTTCCGCTAATATCAAGGTGGCGGAGTTCATCCGTAAGAAGGACCGCCCCACTCTCTATCGCGTTCACGAACCCATGGACATAGAAAAGCTGGAAATGCTGAATTCCTTCTTACGTTTGAATGGGATCAATAAGCAACTTCACGATACTAGTTACGAATCCATTCGTTCCGTGTTGCATGTATTAGAAGGAAGTTCTGCCGAGAGATTATTTAATATTTCTCTATTAAGAAGTTTTATGCAGGCATACTACTCCGGAGAGCAACTCGGCCACTGGGGACTTGGCTTTAAGGATTATTGCCATTTCACTTCTCCGATCCGCAGATATCCAGACCTTGTATGTCACAGAGTTTTGGAGAGCATTCTTCTTTCCGATGAGAATCCGTACGATGCCGAAGAAATCAAGGTTATGGGACTCCATACTTCTCACGAAGAAAGAAAGGCAACCGACGCAGAAAGGGATTATTATAAACTCAAGGCTTGCAGGTTCTTGGAGAAAACAGGACTTAAAGAATTCACTGCAACTCTTGTAGGATTCCGATCTGCATTTGCATTTGTGGAATTAAACAATCCTCCAGTAGAGGCTGTGATCTCTGCAATCGAATTTACCGACGAAGGCGAACTGCAGGCAGAGACAGACTTCTCTTTCTACTCTAAGAAATATACCAAACAGTATTCTTTAGGAGAAACTTTTGAAGTCGAACTAGATCGAATTGATTTCGAAGAAATCAAAATTTACGTTAAGATGAAGAAATTCCAAAAGAAAGGATAGACAAAAGTAAAACATATTCCAAAACATTCGTTACGATAAAACTCTGTTTTTCGAACAGAGTTGAGGAGTAAAAAGTTGGAATCGTTTCTGGATGAAAGAGTCTCTCGTAGTCGCTTTCTTAAATTCTTATTCAAGACCGCGGCAATCTCCGCGATTCTCCTTCCTCAAGCTTCTTGTAAATCAGGTCCTGTTCCTAAGTTACACGGGTTAAGTGACGATCAGTACTGGGCTTTCAAGTCTTTAGAGGAAGTCTTTCTGGTTGGGAATCCGATCCAAGGATTTGACCTAGGCGTTGCCGCGGACAAGTATATCTACGGACATCCGTATCCAATCGAGACAGAATCCGTATTGAAACTATTGGCTTTCTTACCGACTTCTACTCTTGTTTCTCTAGCTCTGGATTTCTCTCCTACTTCTCTTGCAGGACTTTCTAAGGAAAATCGCGAGAAGCGACTTCTTTCTTGGAAGAATTCCTCACTTTCCTTAAAGCGCGGGGCATATAATATCATGCGTCAGTTATCCTTCTTCCTTGTGTCCATGGAAAAAGATTATTCTAAACTAGTAGGCTACGAGGGCTAAGAAGATGGGCGGAATTCCTGCTGCAAACGATCAGATCATTACTCCGAACAAACATGCGGAGATCATAAAAAAAGAAGGGATCAAGGACACTTGGAAACTGAAGACCGAGGCAGTAGTCATCGGTTCCGGGGCCGGAGGAGCGGTGGTCGCAGCCACTCTTGCGAAAGCAGGCTGGAAAGTGATCCTGATCGAAGAAGGTTCTTATTTTACTCCCGCGAAATTTACGGGAGACGAGTTTCTTTCTCAGGCTCGTCTTTATAGAGACGCAGGCTTTATCATTACGGAAGAGCAAACTCTTTCTATTTTACAGGGAAGATCCGTGGGTGGATCCACTACTGTGAACTGGCAGACCTCTCTCTATCCTCCCGATTACGTGACCAATGAATGGGACAAACGTTTCGGTTGGAAGAATTATGGAAGGCAGGAAATGGATGCATTCGTTTCCGAAGTACATGAGAGGATCGGGGTTCACGAGGTCCCTCCCAACCTGATCAACCCGAACAACAATACTCTTATGAAGGGTGGAAAGGCTTTAGGTCTGCATCCGGAAGTATTAAAGAATAATAATAGAGGTTGTATCGGTCTTGGCCGCTGCGGTTTGGGTTGTCCGATCAATGCGAAACAATCCGCATTCTTGACTTGGATCCCGGATGCCATCGAAGCCGGAGCGACTGTGATCTCCAATATGAGAGCACAGTACATCAAGGAAGATGGAAAAGTAAAAACGGTTATCGCAGAATTTACTCCGGACGCATATGAAAAGGCTCCTAATCAGATCATAGAAAAAATGGTGATCGAGGCTTCCGTAGTGATTGTGAGCGCAGGCGCTATCGAAGGACCTGCACTTCTTCAGAGGTCTGGCCTTGGAAACGATTGGGTGGGAAGGAACTTAAAAGTCCATCCGACTAGCGTGAACTTTGCGATCTTCGACGAGAAGATCAATATGTTCTCTGGCCCTCCGCAATCCGCAGTGATCAAAGATGGTCATAACCAGGACAATACCGGTTATGGATATTGGTTAGAAGTAGCCCCATTCCGCCCTACTCTTACGAGTTCCCTTGTTCCTTACTATGGACAACAGCAATTCGATGTAATGAAGAAGTATCCGAACATGAGCGGTGGTATCGTACTCGTTCGGGACGGAGCAGACGGTGAGGCGAATGCTTCCGTAAAATGGTCTTTAGGAAGAAGAAAGGTATATTTCGAATTAACTCCTACCGACGGAAAGAATCTACTGAAAGGACTTAAGTCTCTCGCAGAAGTGCAGGTTGCCGCAGGTGCAAAGGCGATCGTATTCCCATTCCCAGATATGACTGAACCTATGCCAGTGGATAAGAATTCGAAATTCGATTGGATCTTGGAGAAGAGTATAGAGCCAGGTAGGATTGCGGTAGGCTCCGCTCACCCTCACGGTTCCATCCAAGCTGCCGATTCTCCCGAGAAAGGAGCGGTGGATATGGACTTCCAACTGTACGGACATCAGAATATTTTCGTAATGGATGCTTCTGTCTATCCTACAGGCTTGTCTGTAAACCCTCAGATAACCACTATGAGTGTGAATTTAAGGGCAGCGAGAGCACTAGCTGCGAGAAAGGCGGAAGTTTTAGGAAATAAATAATTCCTCATAAGAAGGGAGAATTCCACTTTATTCGTAGGACTTTCGTCCAAAATTGGATAAATGCCTTCTTTTTCTCGCCATAACCGGAGGAGAACCTGTAAACCGAACATGGTCGATACGGGAGCAGGTTCACTCCTCCTTCTTCTGATCTTTATTATATCTGCGCCTATCTTTGCGGATCTAAAGGATGGAAAGAAGGCTTACTCCAGAAAAGATTATGCAGAAGCCTTAAAACAATTCCAGAAATACAACGATGGCAACCCAAGTTCCGGAGAAGCTTGGATGTATATGGGCTATATCTACGAAAGTAAAAAGGATTATACTAAATCCATTCAAGCTTTCAAGAAAGCGGTCTCCTTAAACCTAGCTAAAAAAGATCTAGTAAATTCTCTCACCAAGATCATTCTCTATCATAATTACCAAAGAGACTACGGAGAAGTGATCTCTTATTCGAATCGCCTTCTTAAGATAGATCCGGATCTCACTCATATCCAAAAGATCAGAGCTGCCGCAGAAGAGAGACATTCTTCCGGAGGAAGTCGTAGACCTGTTTATCACGAAGATGATTCGGAGCAGGAAAGCGTTTCCAGTCTGGAAAAGAAGTTAAGGCAGAATCCGTCGAACAAGAATATCCAATGGCAGCTTGCATTATCTTATTATAATGAAAAAGAATTCTCTAAGTCCGAGAAATTACTCGCAAGCCTTGTGTCCGAAGAACCGGACAATATAGAATTCGGATACAAATACGGGGCAGTTCTGGTCCGCAATGGAAAATACGACGAGGCGATTGCAGTTCTGAACAAAGTAGAACCTAAGATCCCTTCCGAACGAGAAAAACTCTTACATTTCACTCATCTCACTCAGGCTGCTGCGTATCATAAAAAGAGAGATTTTGAGGAAGCGGCCAAATATTATCGCAAGGCATACAATAATAAACATACGGTCCAACCATTGATCGGACTGACCAAGATCAAATGGCAGCTTAAGGATTGCGAAGGTGCGATCAAGAACGCTGAAAAAGCACTCGAGTTTGGAGAAAGGACCAGAGAGATCAAAATGTATATCGGTCTCTGCAAGATCCAACTGGGACAAAAAACGGAAGGATACGATCTACTAAAAGAAGTTGGTGCCGCGATCGAAAAGGAAAATCCTGATATGAAGGATCTTCCGGATGTTTATTACGACGGGATCCTGAAGTTGGCTCGCTATTATACGAATAATGGGGAATACCAAAAAGCACTCCGTTATTTCCAATCTGTTCAACCTGACGAAGAAGAATTAAGAGAATACAGATTCTATTTAGGAAAGACCTACTACTATACCGGCTCACCGGATAGGGCGATCGGCCTCCTTCAGAAAGTAAGCGATTCAGCTGCCGCATATTATCTGCTCGCGAAGTGCTTTGCAGGCAAAGACGATATAGACGAGGCAATGTCTTATATCAAAAAAGCAGGAAATACTAATTCTTCCTTTTGGGGTTCTGCCGAAAGAGACAAGGCATTCCAAAAATATTCTAATAACGAGAACTTCCGTAAATTCCTAGAAACAAGAGGCGGAACTAGAGATCCTAAGAAAGTCGAGCCAAACGCCGACAAGGAAGATGGAGAAGGTTCTTCGGACGACTGATTACTTGGATCTTTTTTCCAAGAGAGTTTTCAGGTCCACTTGCCCGGGCGCCTTGGGCTTTCCGAGACAACAATATGTAAATTGGGATCCTATCCTTTCCGGAAATATCCTGTATTCCTGCCCTTCTTCTCCCATTAGGATCCCGCAAAATCCGATGGGCATATTCTGTTTTGCACATTGAGAAGCTATATAAGAACAAGATTCTAAGAAGCTCTTTATCTCAGCTTGAGATTTCGGTAAGGCAGCTACCTTAAATATCCTTTCAAAAGGAAGCTCTGTCTTACGAGTTGCTAAAACTTCTTCCATGACAGGATTGAGATAGAATAGGAGCTCTTCTCTACTTGGAGCACCTGAAAAGTTATGAATGGAACGAATGATCCCGAATCGGCTCTCATCCAAATTCGTGAATATGGAATTGTCCTTATCCAGCTCCAGATCTATATAATGTTTTTCTGATTCTAGGCCGTTGATTAGGGGTAGTACATTTTCCTGGGTCCAGATGCCTACGCTTTGTAAACTCGAATCTTCGGGTTGTCTATACGTTAGAACGCAGGCAGCGTTCAGCTTTTCGATCTGCTTTAGGATCTTGTTCGCATTTCCTTCTTTGGAAGAAAATTGGTCCAAACGGATCTCTAGAAAATCCGCCTCCGGTTTCTTTTCCAAACCGAAGAACTCCTCTTCATTTAGAGTAAGTATTATGTGGATTTTCTGATTTCCGGGCAAAGGCATTGTCTTATCTTATAGACCCTTTTGCAGTAAGTCATGGATAGAAACAATCCCGAGCAATTTTCCATCCTTAGAAAGGATCGGGGCCACGGAGATCGGCTTTTCTCTTCTTTCCATAGATTGCAATACATCGTAGGCCATGATCCCGCTTTCAAATACGATCGGCTTCGGATTCATCATATCCTTTGCCTTTGTGCTCTTATCGAATTTGCCTTCTTTCAGGAGTTTGCGGATATCAAAATCGGTAATGAAGCCTAAGAGATCTCCCTCCGGATTTACGACTCCGGTCGCACCTACGAGTTTGGTAGTGATCTCGGAAAGAACTTCATCTAGGTTCGCATCCGGATGGATCTTCGCGAGTGCCTCTCCTTTCCGCATTACATCGTCCACTTTCAAGGAGAGACGTTTTCCCAGTCTGCCTGCAGGATGATAGAGTGCGAAGTCCTCTTTCTGGAAATTTCTGAGTTCCATGAGAGCCATTGCGATGGCATCACCTAACATCAATGCGATTGTAGTACTGGAAGTTGGAGCTAATTCCAAGGGACAGGCTTCCTTCAAAACTGGAGTGAGGACCACTAGGTCGCAGTCCAATGCTAGTCTAGACTGCGGATTGGCAGTCAGTCCGATGAGCTTAGCACCGATGCTTTTTATGGTTGGAAGAAGGTTCAGTAATTCCTCGCTTTCTCCGCTCTTGCCAATGGCAACGACCACGTCGTTGGGAGCGATAATCCCCGCGTCCCCGTGGGCCGCGTCGGAGGGATGCAGGAAATAGGAAGGAGTTCCGGTAGATGAAAGTGTGGATGCGATCTTCTTTCCCACATCTCCCGATTTACCCACACCGGTAATGATCGTCTTTCCCTTGGATGAAAAGATCATCTCTACCGCCTTCTCCACATTCGGATCCAGATTCTGTCTAAAATGGGCAATCGCCTCAATTTCAGTATCCAGGGCTTTTTTAACTTTTTCTAATATATCACTCAACTCTAACTCTCCTCACCGGTTTCCAGCATCTCATGATCCAATTCCAATGAGATGCGAGTTTGGATCCCGGAAATAGAAACATATATGGAAGATCTATTTCCCTTTCTTTCTACCAAGGCTCTCCTTCCCTTAAAGGGACCGCCTGTGATTAATACAGGTTTACCGGGGAGCATCATTTCTTCTCTTTCTATTTTTATTTTATCAGGATATTCCGTTACAAAAATCCGGGTATTCTCTATGTCGTCATCCGGGATCGGATGAGGGATCCCGGAAACGGATAAAAAATGATGAGCACCGGATGTCTCCAGTACCTTTAATTTTTCGGTTCGGATATCGACGTTCACGAATACATAGGAGGCGAACAGAGGTGTTTGAACGGTTTGGATCCGATCGGACCACCGTTTACGTTCGGAGAGAAGGGGAAGATAATTCGATATTCCTTTCTTGGATAATTCCTGGGCCAACTTCTTTTCCGAACGGGAAAGAGTATACACGGCATACCAAGATTTTTGGATCTCATTCATCTGATTCGATTCGGAACGATACCGGAATAAGTATGACCTTTCCCTCGGGTAGTTGAAATTTCCAGCTAGAAACTGCTCTTCTGAAATGACTTTCAAAGATCGGATACTTACAGCCTTTTACTGTTCGGATCTTTTTAGCGATGCCCTCCGGTCCGATCTCCAATTCCCAAGAACAATCCGATTCCAGTCTTTGCTCCAAGGCTGCAGGCGGGTAATGGATCTCGTTCTTGAATCTCTCAATCTCCGCTTCGGGAGTTCCTGCAAGGCCGCCTAACTTAGATGCTTCCTGCCCCTGCCCTTCATTTTGAGGAAGATGAAAGAACAAACTCGGTATCTGACCCTTGCTCAGTTGGAGTCGGATCTGTTCAGAGACTTCTTCTTTATGTAATGGAACAAAGATAAGAAGGAAGCAAAAGATCGAATGAATGAGAAAGGAAACGAAGAGAGAAGTTCTGAGTTCCATAGGATCTTGTTCCGATATTTTACAAATTAAAAGACAAAGCCATCTTTCCCAGCTTTATTTCTTCTTGAATTGTCCGCTTGCATTCTAGTAAGCTGCGGTGCGATGAAGGACTCATATGTGGAAATTGCTTCTATCCTGATCACTTGTTCCTTTGTCGGTTGGATCACAAACTACATTGCAGTTCAGATGATCTTCTTTCCATTGAAATTCAAAGGCTGGTGGATCTTCGGCTGGCAAGGGATCATTCCCAAACATGCCGGTAAGATGGCTGGACTCATTGCGGAGATATTAACAGATCGATTGATCAAGCCTTACGATCTGTATAAAAAGATAGAACCAACTCAGATCACAGAATCCATCCGAGACAAGATCGGTGAAAAATCCGCATCCATAGTAAGAGATATACTCGTAGCGGAAAGTCCTGCTCTTTGGTCTATACTCCCTGAAGAGGCTAGAATGATCTTAGAAAAGGAGATTAGAGAAGAGATCCCTACTAAGATACAAGAGATCTATGAAGCTTTCGGAAAAGATCTGGACCAAGTCTTACGGATCAAGGATCTCATCCGAGACTCTCTTTCGGGAGAAAACGCGAAGATCCTGACCGAGATCTTCAGACGATGCGGGGGTCCGGAGTTCAAGTTTATCGTACGCTCCGGGATCTATTTCGGTTTTCTGATCGGATGCGTGCAGGTCGCCTTTCTTACTTACTTGAATCAGTGGTGGACCATGCCTGCGATGGGGATCTTTGTAGGATACTTTACGAACTGGCTTGCGATCCTGATGATCTTCTCTCCTTTAGAAGTGAAGGATTTTATAATATTTAAATACCAAGGTCTTTTTCTAAAACGCCAAGTAGATGTTTCGAGGGAATTTGCTTCTGTGATCTCATCTCGTGTGTTGAATCCTGAAAATTTAATTCGGATCATATTCAAGGAGAAGGGAGGAGACCTGATCATCTCGGAGCTCCTCAGTAAGACCAAGGATCTCCTAGATCAAAAATTGAAATCCAAGATCCCGTACGCTTCTCTCTTGCTAGGTTCCGAAAAATTGAACGAGATAAAGGAAAAAATTTGCGGTTCAATTTTAGAACTTGTTCCTGAAGCCGCCGAACGAATGAAAAGCTATATAGAAGGGCGTCTAGAGATAGAAAAGTTGGTATTTGAGAACCTAAGCGTTCTTCCGCCTGCGGAATTTGAGCAACTATTGCATTCCGTATTTAAAGAAGACGAAGCCACCTTGATCAGTTTAGGCGCCTTTTTAGGCGGGATCGCAGGCTGTGTTCAAGCATATCTTGTTTTTGTAAAATAGACTTACGGTCGATCGACCTGTCCTTTCAGGAATAAGCAAAAAAGATTATATATGAATAGTCACTTTATATAGATCAGAGCCATACATAGAAACCCCAAATTAATCAATAGTCGCCAAATGTACTATACTCTGAAAGATTAAAACTTAGAACGGAAAATATGAGAAAGAATCTTCCTATTACAGGTCGAGAAATCCAATTTAGCGAGACCGCAGTTATTATTTCCAGAACCGATTCCAAGGGTAGGATTACCTATGTCTCAAAGGACTTCGCCGAAATTTCCGGATTCTCGGAAGCGGAGATGCTAGGACAGCCTCATAATATCGTTCGTCACCCAGACCTTCCTCCTGTTATATACCAAGATCTTTGGGACACTATACAAAGCGGTCGTCCTTGGAACGGGATCGTGAAGAACCGCGCAAAAAGCGGGGATCATTATTGGGTGGATGCTACTGTCACCCCGGTTTTGGAAAACGGGATCATCACCGGTTATATGTCGGTCCGGAAGAAAGCGGCTCGAAAACATATAGAGAAAGCTGACAAACTATATACTCAGATGAACCGCCAAAACAAGATAGGCGGTTTCCTTTCTTCTTTCTATAAGAAAATCGCAGACAGATTCGGCTCGGCTATCTTAGCCTTTAGTGTACTCGGGTTTATTCTGATCCCTTCTCTCTACGCTCTACGAAAACTTTTCGATCAAGATCCTCTTATCTCAGTCATTGCTCATCTTTCGATCCTTTTGGGAGTCTTTCTCTTGGTTCGATCCGTTCTTCGGTTACGCGGAAAGATGGGAGAAGTCCAAGAGATCGTAGTAAAGATCGTAAACGGGAATTTAAATACGGATATTCCCAGACTGGAAGGGAACCAAAGCGTGGATCGGATCTATTCCGATATCCGTTGTATGACCATCAGTCTTTGGGGGCTTCTCGTTCAAATGAAAGAGAACTACCAAAAAAATTTGAATTTATACCAACAACTCTTTCAGTCTTCCAAGTCTTTCCAAAACGGTTCACAGCAGCAAGTGGTTTCTGTCGAAGAAACTGCCGCAGCTTCTCAAGAGCTTTCTAAGACGATAGAAGAGATCGTTCTCACAATTAGCGAGCAGACCAGAAGCTTGTCTAATGTGAACGCGAGCATCGGTTCCATAGATATTTCTTTGGGTGAGACTTCTCATTCAATGGAGAATTTGGAGACTCAAACAGGAGATGTTGCCGGAAAGGCGAACCAGGCCAAACAGATCTTTAATGAAGCCATTCGTTCTATGGAAGAGATCAAGTCCTTCTCGAATCAGATCAATAAGATCGTGGGGATCATCACAAGCATCTCGGAGAGAACGAATATGCTCGCCTTAAATGCTTCTATCGAATCCGCAAGGGCGGGAGAAGCAGGAAAAGGGTTCTCGGTGGTTGCAGATGAGATCTCTAAACTAGCGGAACAAACTAAATTAAGCATTAAAGACATTACGAATCTTGTAAGAAGTACTTCCACGTCTGTCGAAGAGGGAGCTCTGAAAGTAGGCCAATCCGTAAACGTATTTAAGAACCTTCAGGATTATATAGAGGAAGTCCATACTTCCGCATCCAGAGTCAGAACTCTCTTAGAGGAACAATCTAAAAAACTAGGAGAGATCCGTGCGAATTCGGATCAGGTACTGACTCTCGGAAAAATGATGTCCAATGCCTCCGAGCAACAAAAGGTAGCTGCCGGAGAGATCTCCGACTCTATGAACCTTATCTCAAATAGCGCAGAAAGCATTGCTGAGACTTCTGAAAATATTAGATATTCTGTACAGGATACTTTAGAACATTCCGAAAAATTCGGCGGGATTTTAAGCCATTTTAAAACCGACTGAATAAAACTATTTCGCATAAGTTTCCTGCAGGGACATTTCTGCGAGAGTTCTCTTATAAAAAGCCGATACTCAATATAGTATGGAGAATCGGTTTCTTCGCCTCGCACTCTTACTTGCTATCGTAGTCACTCTTCTTTCCTATTGGAATCACGGATGGGTTTCTTATTTGAAGGACTTTGTGGTTTTGATCCATGAGGCAGGTCATGCGATCGCAACTCTGATCTCTGGCGGCTCTGTGCAGATGATAGAGCTACAAGGAGATGAGGCGGGCCAAACGGTTGCTTCTCCTATGTCCGGAAAGAGTCCCTTCGTTTTCGTTGTATCCGCGGGCTATTTGGGATCTTGCTTAGTCGGTGGCTTTCTGATCAACCGAGGCTTCAAAGGAAACTTGGTTCGTCCTACTCTTCTTCTTTTAGGCGGAGCAGTTCTGCTTCTCACATTGAAATATACTACAGCTGGTGGACTCGCTCAAAGGACCGGACTAGTCTGGGGCATTTTGATACTCGTAGCTTCCTTTCTTCCGTTCGGATGGGACCGGATCATCACAGTATTCTTAGGGACTAGTGTGAGTCTCTATAGTCTTTACGATCTCTTGGACTTCACGGACAATATACAGAATACGGACGCAGGCATCTTGGCTCATTGGGCAACCGGAACTGTGCCTGGAGGAGCGGTCCCTAAATCGGTTCTCTTCTTGGGATATTTGATTGCTCTACTCTGGTCCTTTTTTAGCGTATCCATCATATTCTTTTCATTGAAACGTGCGGTTGGTCCTGCCTCTGCTCCTGTTGAGACTTCCGGTTTTGAAGAAGGAGCCGTCCCTGGCATGGACACACCTTTCCCTGGTGAAGTAACACCTGAAGTAATGGAATGGTTTCTAAGCAGAGGCTTGGATCTGAATGGCAAGCCTTTACCGCCGGAATTTACGAATATAGAGAGAGTTGATGGCTAATAGAGTTCTAGTAACCGGCGGCGCTGGGTTCATCGGTTCACATCTTTGTGAAAGACTCATCCAAGAAGGAAACGAAGTAATTTGTGTGGATAATTTCCACACCGGAAGAAAGAAGAATATAGAAAAACTCCTTTCGAACCCTCGCTTCGAATTGATCCGACACGATATTACGGAAGCGATCCGATTAGAAGTGGATCAGGTTTATAACTTTGCATGTCCTGCGAGTCCCATTCATTATCAATCTAACGCGATCAAGACCATTAAGACAAATGTACTTGGAACAATGAATATGTTGGGCCTTGCTAAAAGAGTAAAGGCCAGGATCTTACAAGCGTCAACAAGCGAAGTATACGGAAATCCATTGGAGCATCCTCAAAAAGAGACCTACTGGGGAAATGTGAATCCGATCGGGATCCGCAGTTGCTACGATGAAGGCAAACGAGTCGCCGAGACCCTTTGCTTTGACTATCACAGAAATCATAAAGTAGATATCAGAGTCGTCCGTATTTTCAATACGTACGGACCTCGTATGCTTCCGGATGATGGCCGTGTTGTAAGTAATTTCGTGGTCCAGGCATTGGCAGGAAAAGATATCACCGTTTATGGAGACGGTTCTCAAACAAGATCCTTTTGTTATGTCGACGATCTGGTGGATGGGATTATCAAGATGATGAATACCCAAGACTTCAACGGGCCTGTTAACTTGGGCAACGATGGAGAATTCACCGTAAAAGAACTTGCCGAACTAGTGTTAAAAGAGACTGGCTCTTCTTCTAAGATTGTTTATAAAACACTTCCTCAGGACGATCCAAGCCGTAGAAAGCCTGATCTGACTTTAGCCAGACAAAAACTAGGTTATGAACCTAAAGTGCCTTTGTTAGAAGGAATTCGGAAAACGGTCGAATACTTCAAAAATCACTTGGATTAATCGTTCGCCAAGAAAATCTGGACCTACTTTTCCCCTAAACTGGGATCAAACCGAAAAAACTTTCGAGTAGGCTGTATGAATATCGGAGTATTGAAAGAAGCTAAGGAAGAAACAAGGGTTTCCGTAACCCCGGACGTCGTAGACGCTCTGAAAAAAATCGGCGCTTCTGTTATTGTTGAAAAAGCTGCCGGAGAAGGCGCATTTTTCTCGGACGAAGATTATAAGAAAGCCGGAGCAAGCATCGCTTCTAGAGCTGATGTTGTTAAGAGGGCTGATATTCTAGTAAGCATTCATTTGGCTGACGGAGCCACTCTTTCTAAGATCAAGAAAGGCTCTATCTATTTAGGTATGTTCCAACCTGCGGTAAATCCTCAGGTAATTAAGAAGCTTTCTTCTCAAAAAGTAACTGTAAGCAGCTTGGATGCGATCGCTCGTATCACTCGCGCTCAGTCCATGGACGTTCTTTCATCCCAAGCGACCGTGTCCGGTTACAAAGCAGTTCTTATCGCTTCTACTCATCTCACTCGATTCTTTCCGATGTTGACTACTGCAGCGGGAACTATCACTCCGGCTTCCGTTCTGATCATCGGGGCAGGGGTTGCAGGGCTACAAGCAATTGCGAGCTCTCGCAGGTTAGGCGCGGTTGTAGATGTATTCGATACTCGTCCCGAAGTAAAAGAGCAGGTCCAATCCTTAGGCGCTAAATTCGTAGAAGTCGAAGGTGCGACTCACTCCGCTGCTGCGGGTGGTTACGCTGTAGAGCAAACTGAAGAATACAAAAAACGCCAACAAGAAGCGATCGAGAAATTCGCTTCCAAAGCGGATGTAATCATCACGACCGCTTTGATCCCTGGAAGAAAAGCTCCAATCATTATCACTAAGAAGATCGTGGATAGAATGAAGGCCGGATCCGTAGTAGTGGACCTCGCTTCTCCAAACGGAGGAAACTGCGAGTATACCCAACACGGAAAGACTGTTCTTACCAAGAACGGAGTTTCTGTGGTTGGTCACTTGAATTTGGCAGGCTCGCTTCCTTCCGATGCGTCCAGGATGTTCGCTAAGAACGTATTAAATTTCTTGAAACTACTTGTGAAAGAGAAGAAGATAAATCTGGATCTGAACGACGAGATCATTTCTTCCACCACAATTACTTATGATGGAGAGATCCGTCATAAGCTAACTTTGGACGCTTTAGGTGGTTCCAAAAATAGCGGGAAGAAGCCAGCGGCCAAGAAATAGGCCAAGGCTTCCGAAGCAAGTTCCAATTACCCAGCCTCCGATCACGTCGCTGGGGAAATGATGCAGGGATAATAATCTTCCTATCCCTGCCATCAGACTCAAAACCAAAAACCATTCCGGAAAACCGAATAGAAATACAAGCACCAGGGCCGCAGTCATGGAATTTGACGCGTGAGCCGACGGGAAGGAATGTTTCATGTCCGGATTCTGATCCACTTTTCCGGCGACAGTGATCAAAGGTCTCTTTCTGGAGATGATCTTTTTCAATGCCAAGACGGATCTATCGTTCGCATATGCGATCAAGCCTGCATATGGAATTACGATCCACCAAGGATAAGGTAGCAGATGATTCCAAGCCGCATAAGCCAGATAAGGAATGATCAAAAGAAGCATCATCTCTCCCCGGTTGATCTGAGAAAGAATACGATTCAAACGCGGGCCATGAATATTCTCTCGAATGAACAAAGCAACTGCATAGTCCATTCTTTCAAATAGGGAAAGCTTATCGGAGATTGTCTTATCCAAGCAGGGATTTCCTTAATACGGAAATAAGTTCTGTTCTAGAAACCAAATCTTGAGAGCCAGAAATAATGTCTTTGATCTGGACTTTGTTTTCCGCCACTTCCGATTCTCCTAGAAATAATAGGAATTGATAGCCTTTCTTTTCCGCGGTTTGGATCTGTTTTCCAAGTTTCGCGGATTCCAACATGGTCTCCACTCCGATCCCTTCCGCTCTTAATTCTGCTGCGAGTTTCAAGACTTCGGGAAAGAGTTTCTCTTCCATGATCGGGATGAGCACGGCATTCTTTTTGTTCAGGTCGGGAATGAGTTTATGTCCTTCTAAAAAGTTTTTGAAGGTCACATCTCCCAATCCGAACCCTATTCCGGAAAGTTGATCATTGGAGAAGAGGCCGATCAGATTATCGTAACGCCCTCCGCCATACAAGGATCTTCTGTTCTCAGGATTGGTATCGAATACCTCGAAAATGCATCCGGTATAATAATCAAAACCACGAATGATAGAAGGATCGAATTCTAGCTGATCCTTTACTCCCAGGCCTGCTAGATCGGAGAATAAATTCTTTATAAATTCAACAGAAGAAGGATCGATGCCGGGCAGATCACCTACTGTATTCAGATTACTATCTAGATATTTATAGATCAGATCTAATTGCTTGCTCGGGTTATCTAATAGTACTTTGATCTCTTCTTCGAATGCTTCTTTGCTGATCTTGGCCTTCTTATCCAAAAGCTTGGAGACTGCTTGGGATTTTTCAGCAGCGAGACCCAGGCTTTTGCCCAGGAAGGAATCCAAAATCCCTCTATGAGAGACTTTGATCTGATAACTTCCCTTTGGAGCTCCGAATTTCTTCAAAATGGAATCGGCGATCAGGATGATCTCTACTTCGGCTCTATATGAATTCACACCGAAGAGATCCACATTCAGTTGCCAGTGTTCTCTTAAACGGCCCTTTCCCGGCTGCTCATATCTCCAAAGATTGGGAATGGAAAACCAACGGATCGGCTTTGCAAGATTTCGCACTTCTCCGGCAACCATTCTCGCAAGAGTGGGAGTCATCTCCGGACGGATCGCAACACGGCGTTCTCCCTTGTCCACGAAATCGTAAAGTTGTCTCTGTACGATCTCTTCCCCGCTTTTTGCCTGATATAATTCGAAGGATTCTAGAATGGGCCCATCGTATTCTTGGTACCCGAAAGATTGGACAGTCTCCCGCATCACGGAAAACATCCAGTTTCGAAACCTCATTTCATCGGGATAAAAGTCTCTCGTGCCCTTGTAAGGGGCAGTGGGTAAAAAGGATTTTTGTTTTTCCAAAGCCTGTTAGACGCTCTTAATGAAGCTTAAATTCTTCTTTAATAGAGTCATATTCGCCTTGGCATCGTTGGAGCCAACTATTTCTGCACCGACCAGATAAATTTCCCCGATCTGAGAAATATGTCGGATTTTGAATGCGAATCTCAGTGGCGCTTGCATCTTGAAAGTCAGGTCTGCAGTAAAGAACGGCTTGTGTAAAAAGGATTCCACTAATTGGGATTCGGTGACTTCTAAAAGGATCCCTCCTTCGGAAGCATTGATCACATTCTGACGAACATCAAGATCAACAGTATTAGAGTCTTCTATCCTTTCGTTAAATACTTCTTCTAACTCGGCGTACTTTTTAAGAATAGCAGGATCCAAAGTCCTATCCTTCGTCTCCGCATAACCGAGAGCCACAAGCTTAGGTCCAAGAGGATCTTTGTAATAGATAGGGTATATAGCAAAAGAATGGATCTTTCCCATTCGGAAGGCTTTTAATCTGTCTTCTAGAATCAGTTCTTCTTCTAGTTCTTTCTTTAAATCGATCACATCGAATCCGTTCGCTTCTTCTTTAGAAATTGGTTCGAGTGAGAATGCTTCCTTTACAAAGATGATCTTACCAGTGCGTTTTGCAAGTTCTTGTTCCACATTCAATTCTCTTCCCGAAGGAAATACGAGTCTTGAGTAAGGATATTCGGCTAGGATATTTTTATGCAGATCCGTTAAGAGGATTTGTCCGGAAGTTCCCAGGACCTTGGTGGAATCTTGTTCCTTCTTTAGCATATGAAAGCGATGCGCGACAACTTTGCCTTGCAGTCCTTCTACTCTTGGCATGATCCTTCCGTCTTTCGCGATGCGGATGTACTCAGGAATGCAAACGACTACGCCGTCTTCTTGGTTCACGGATTCCACTTTGAACCCGATCTCCATATGCTTGCTTAAAGTCTTATATACTGTGAGTTCGCCTTCTTCGTTTACCTGCTCCGGATCCAGTCTGAGCAGCATTTTACCATCCGGAGTGGTTTGCAGGATATGTAATTCCTGTTTATAAGGATTCTCTTTCAAGAAGAGTCCGTTATTATGTACGTACTCTTTTAATATATATCCGATCTTTTGAGGATCACGGATCGTATCCCAAACTCGAGGTGATTGTAGGAAGGAACGGTATTCGACTTCCATCTGAACTCCTTATAGTTTGCGGAAGTCGACCCTCCTGTTTTTAGCTCTACCATTTTCGGTAGAGTTATCAAAATCGGGTCTGGAATACCAATATGCTCTCGTTTTCAATCGAGTCGCTTGGATCCCCTTGCTACGAATATAATCGTAAACTTTCCGCGCTCTGTTCCCGCTTAGTCGGGTGTTATATTCTTTGGAAGCAATATTATCAGTATGGCCCCCAATCTCTATTTTATCGGACGGATTCTTCTTGAGATAGTCCACAATTAGATCGAGCTGTTTGCTATGAGCATCCGTTATGTCGGTCTTATTGAATTCAAAATAAAGCTTAGTACTTAAAACAACCGGTACGTCCGATTCTTTTCTCAGAAAAATCGTGATTGTAGATCCGGGTTTAAGATCTTTTCTAATTACGTTTACACTTTCGGAAATATATTTCTCAGCCTTGGCGAAAATTTCGAAGTCGGTGTCAGGAATCATTTCAAAATGGAAATTTCTTGACGAACCGTCGTATTTAAGCGCTTCTCCCTGTCTGTTCTTAGGAGTAAACACTGTAGCGAGCGCTCCAGGTATTGGCTCTTTAGTGGTGGCATCTAACACCGCAACATTAAGTCCCTTTGCGTCACCCGTTACTGAAGTAACTTTTCCTTTCTCTTCGTCTTTGATAGGAAGAAGAACATAAGTCTTGTAGATCTTTTTATTTCTCTCTACATTTCCTCTCAGATCTAGTTTGTCCTCCGTAGGATAAAATCCAGGAGAAGAAATTTCCACCTTATACAATCGTCCTGTCTTCAGAACAGTTTTGAAGTTCGTAGGATTTCCTTTGGAAAGGTCTCCTCCTATTCTACGAGAGGTGATCGTTCTAGGAGGTCCAACCGTATCGATGATCTTGATTGTTGCATCCAATCCGATCATAGTCGGCTCGGAACCGTCCAAGACCAATCCTTGGAAGGAAACATCGTAAGAGTTCCTCATATTCTCCGGGACTTGAAAGCGATAGATATCGTATTGGCCCAATCCTCCCATTCGATTGGAGGAAATATAGGCCCAAACCCCTTCCTGGTCGAAGGAAATCCCTTCGGAATCGATTCCCTCGGAATTTTCTAAATTGAAAGGATGTGGAAGTTTCTCTAAGCTTCCCGGGTCCGGAACAGGATAAGGCAGATTTGTTTTTCCGGTAGTTAATGTATCTTCTGGATCTTCCGTATCCGAATCGCCGGGGAGATTCAAGAAAACCCTAAACAAAGAAAACTTCTTTCTATCGTTCTCCCTATTTGTGGAAAAGAAGAGTTGTTCTCCATCTGGATGAATATAAGGAAGGATCTCGCTGGATTTAGAGTTCACTTCAGAGCCCATATTGATCGGAGAAGACCAAGTACTTGTAGAAATATTTCTATGACTGATCCAAAGATCGTATTCTCCGGATCCGCCTGGGCGATCGGAAGAGAAAACCAGATACTTTCCGTCGGGAGAGATCGCGGGCATTTTTTCGTTAAAGTTAGAATTGATCTCGGGGATCCCTATAAGATCGCTCCAGCGTTTTGTCTTATCGTCACGTTTTGTATAATAAATATCTAATGCATCCAGACCTTCTCTATCCGCTCTTACATTGCGAACGGAAGTGAGAAAGATCTCTAGAGGATTTCCGGATTCGTCGAAACGAATGGAGATCCCTCCTTCGAATTTATCCGTATTGAATAGCTTGGATTTCTTTTCTCCGGCTGGGAGTTCGTTCTTATTCCTTTCCCAAATATCTTGGTTCAAGTTTACCGGCTTTCTCCAATCCGCTTCTCCATCCCTTTTCTTATAGTTTGCATTTTCGGAAAGCCATAGATCCGATTCTCCTTCTCCGCCCGGGCGATTGGATTGGAATACTAAGTATCTTCCATCAGGACTGATGATCGGATTGTACTCGTCATTCTGAGTGTTCAGAGGAGATCCGAAATTTCTTTCCAAGAGACTAGGAATAGGCTGCGCCTCTCTATCCGAGGGAAGAAAGGAAATGAAAAGAATTCCGGCGAGGATAGAATATAGAAGATTTCGCGATCTCGCGTTGCTCGGATTCTGGAGATTGGAAAAAAACATCGGCGATCCTTTACTCGGAGAAAATCCCTGGATTTTCCAGCATTTGGTTTTAGTATCGGAAGAAGGACCGTAAGTATCAAGATGGAAACTAAGTCTGAACCCCTTCTTAAGGATGGAAATCCGCCCAGGATTCTGCCTCCAAGACCCATCCTATTCGGCGTTTTGAATATTACTTCGGACTCTTTCTCGGATGGGGGAAAATATCTCCAAGAGGACCAGGCGCTAGCCAAGGCAAGATCCCTCTTGGAAGAAGGGGCCGACGTGATCGATATCGGCGCCCAGTCCTCCAATGTGAAGGCCGCCCCGATCTCGCAAGAATTGGAATGGGAAAGAATGCAGGGCCTGATCCAAGAATTAAAAAAGCAGAAGGTTTCGATCTCCATCGATACTTTCCGTCCGTACGTGATGCGAAAGGCTTTAGAGTCCGGCGTGGACTATATCAACAATATCCGCGGATTTGTAGACGAAGAAAGCCTAAGACTGGTAAAAGAATTCTCTCATCTTCCCACCAAGTACATTGCTATGTTCTCCCAAGATCATGGGGATAAAGCGGATCGATCTTCTGATCTGACTCCTCAAACAGTATTGTTCCGGGTACTCGATTTCTTTCGGGAAAGAAAAGAGGCCTTTCAGGCTCTGGGCGTGTCCGAGGAAAAGATCATTCTTGATCCTGGCATGGGCTTTTTCTTAAGTCCGGATTTTAAGGTCAGCTTCTCTGTTCTTTCTAGAATCGATCGGATACTAGATGAGTTTCCTAGCCTCATGGTTTCCGTGACTAAGAAATCTTTCTTAGGAAATGGACTCGGGGGTTTGTCTGTGGAAGAAAGGGAGATCCCAACCGTCATCGCTGAGATGTATCTCTGGACCAAGGGAGTTCCTATGATCCGAACTCATTCCCCTATTTCTTTTTTGAGAGCGATGAAGACCTGGGAACTTACAAATACGGATTATTAACGACCAAAGATATTTCTATCCATTGCCTCTTTTCCTTCCGGAGTGAGGGTGGGAAAAAAATCTTCTTCTGAGAATTGCACTCCCTTACTTTTCAATTTTCTAAAATAAGGGAGAAGAGGAGAAACATCCGCTCTCGGATTCTTGGCGAGTAAACAGGATTTCCAGAGTTCTAAAAAGACGATGGATTCCTTTTCGGATTCGGGAGCTTTTTGGATCCACTCCAAAGCTTCGGAATAGCGTCTCTTCTCATAGTAAGCATGGGCCATATAGTATTCAAGCTCTGGGACTCTTTCTCCTGTTCCTGTAAGGCTGAGCCCAAAAACCAGAACATCGTCCCATTTTTCCAGAATATTGGCCATCTTCACCATGAGCCCTCTTGCGTTCTTATGATAGGGACTCTGTTGCAGGATCTTCTCTAAATAGAAATAGCTCTTAGACCATTCTTGTTTAGTGAAGAAATAATCTGCGAGCCCTTCCCAAGCATACAATTCTTGTCCTGGAATGGTGGAAAGAGCGTCTCTGAAAATAACAAGTTCCTCTTCCCTATTGGATCCTATGAGTAGGTTCTCGAATTTCTTTCTTTCGAGAGGAGGATTTTGTTTTAGAAAGTCCTCCATGAATTTCTTCGCGTCCGAAATATCATCCAATATATAATATAAACGTAATAGATTGAGAGAAGGGACCGGATTGTTCGGAAGAAGTTTCTGGGCGGAGATAAACTCTGCCTCCGCATCATCCAAGAGTGAGTTCCGAACGAATAGGATCCCTAGATTGTTTTTATCAGGAGCAAGGATCGCCTTCCCTCTATGAGACTTGGCGGCCCAAGGAGTCTGGACGGATTCCACTTTTTCCTGGGTATAATCCGTAGCGGGAAGATATACGAAATATGGATCGCTTTCTATTCTTTCGTGATCTCGGATCGGATATTGGCAGGCGGAGAGTAGCCCTAACAATAGAACTAGATTTGCGCTCCTATTAAGAAGCTTCGGACGCAGGATTTTCTTGCAGATTTTTTTGAGCATAGAGCAGGTACTTTAAGGCACGTTCCGTATCTCCATGGAACAAATACATGAGGGAAAGATCAAGCGCGTCCTGGGCTTGGGGAGCTTCAAAATCCTCAGGACTTTCCTTGGACATGGTTAGCTTATCTTTGAACTCGTTCAGCTTTTTACGGGTGAGTACTTCCAAATTATCGAAGAAAAGTTTATCTTCTTTTTTCGGGTTCTGCTTTGCGGTCTTGATCGAGTCCGTGAATTGAACGAAACCGGGAGCGCTCGTGGTGACTTTCTTTAGGGCCTCGAAAGACTGTTTATAATTTCCGAGTTTGACATGGAGATCCGTGAGAAGGATCTCCATTCTCGCATCGTTCGGATTGATCTGAAGAGCAAGATTGGCTGCCTCTAGCGCCTGTTCCCATTTTTCCGTATCGAAATAGATGGTGGCCAGGGCCGCATGCGCGGTTTTATTTTTCGGATCTATCTTGATCGCATTTTTTAAGTAGAGTTCCGATTTTTCGGGTCTCTCCAATTGCTTGTAGCAATACGCAAGCAGGAGATGGGAATTCAGGTATCGTTTGTTTAACTCGAGAGAACTCTTTAAGGCTTTTACTGCGGCGTCCAGGCTTCCGAGTCTATATAGCTCTACGCCTAAATTATAATATAATTCGGGGGTCTTTCCTAAATCCAAGGCCTTTTGGTAGGTCTTGATGGCTTTTTCGGAGTCTCCAGTCCGAGAATACAGGGCTCCTAGGTTCAAGTAAGCCTTTTGGAATTTGGGATTCATTCCCAAGATCTCTATGTATACCTTAGCCGCTTGGGAGATCTTACCTTCCTTCTCGAATTTGAGAGCTTCGTTGAACTTTCTTTTGATATCGGCTTCGGCCATAAGAGGAATATCGACCGAATTTCCATAGAATACAACCTGAAAAAAACTTCAGGAAAAATTCAAAATCCTCCGAAAATAAACCATAGAGACAGAGGTCCAAGAAATGAAACAGATAGCCGCTATCTTTGCACTGATAACAGTAACGGCATGCGCATCTTCCGAAACTCGGAGAAGCATCAGCGCTTCCGGAGATCCATCCGAGATTTTCTTCGAGAAGGAAATCGCTCCTATGGACCAGGAGTCAAAGAAAGACCTACTCCTGGCAAAAAATTCCTCGAGCCAAAGAGGACTAGACGATCTTTTAGCGGATAATAAGCCGGTCAAGGCTACGACCCCTCCTAGACAACAAAGCAATACGGGAGAGTTCGACGAAGTTGGTTATTCTTCTTGGTACGGTTCTAAGTTCCAAGGAAAGCCGACTGCTAGCGGTGAGATCTTCGATAAGACCAAATTGACTGCCGCTCACCCAAATCTTCCTCTTGGTTCCGTAGTTCGGGTAAAGAATCTCGAGAACGATAAAGAGGTCTTAGTGAAAGTAAACGACCGTGGACCTTTCGTAAAAGACAGGATCATCGACTTATCCGAGAAAGCAGCCGACTCTTTGGAATTCAAAGACGTTGGGATTGCCAGAGTCGGTTTGACTGTAGTAAGCAGAGGCTCGGGCGCCGCTGAATCCGAAGACATGGAAGGTCTGGACGACGAAGACGCTTTATTAAAAGATAATAATAAACCTGAAAAGTTGACCCCTAAGAAAGTCGCTACTCCGGCACCGTTAGTAAAAGGAGCTCCTAAAGGACAAACGGTCCAAGTAGGGGTTTTCAGAAATAGCCGCTTGGCAGAAGATTATAGAAAGAACCTTTCTGCAGAATACGGTGAGAAGGTTTACTTGTTCGAAAGAGACGGCATGTTCGTTCTTCAAATGGGAGATTTCACTGATAGAGCAAAAGCCGATATCTTGAAATCCAAACTCAAAGAAGACGGAGTGGATTGTTTCATTCCTAAAAAATAAGAGTTTTATCTTAGACCTTAAAATGGAAAAGCCTCCGATCTCGGAGGCTTTTTTGTTTCTTCTCCCTAAAGCGTTCTACAATAGAGAACTTTTGGATCAGGGAGTCAATGAGTCAGTTTGGGATCGTTCCCGAAAAGCTTACGGCTTGCTGCTCGCTCGGCAACCCTGGATCTTCATTCGATTGTCGCAAATCGTCTTTGCCAATTGAACATAGGCAGGAGTACAGATCCCAACCCCTTGTCCGCAGCCGGCATCCGTAGCTAATAGTAGAGTGAAACACTCGTCGTAATTCTTTAGGTCACTTGCACACAGATCGTTATGGTTTACGAGAAGATTGCAATTGGAAATCGCAACCAGGACTCCCAGCGTTAGGCAGAATAGAACGGAAAAGAATTTGGATCTCATAACCCCTCGAGGACGATGCTAATCGTATATTTATTGTAGCGCAATCTTAAAGGGCCAAGACAGCTTGTCAAAAAAAATCCGAAACAATTGGTTTGGAAATTAAATTCCGTCGCCATGGATGAATTCGTTCAATTCATCATCTCCTTTCTTTTCGGCAGGTTTTTTCTCGGAAAGATTGACTCTCGCATAGAGTTCGTTTACTTCTTTCTGCAAAGTATCTACTTTTTCCACAAGAATGGAGAAGACCCTGGCCACTGGATCCGGAAGTTCTCCGTGATCTAGCATTCTTTCTCCTTCTTTTCCGAAATCGATCTTAGATCGTACTACTTTGCCTGGAACACCAACTACAGTGCAATCCGGAGGAACGTCCCTGAGTACCACGGAACCGGCGCCGATACGCACATTTGTCTCGATGACGATATTCCCTAGGATCTTGGCTCCTGCTCCGACGACCACGTTCTCTTTTAGAGTGGGATGCCGTTTGCCGCTTTCTTTTCCCGTTCCTCCGAGTGTGACCCCTTGTAGGATCAGACAGCCTTTTGCTATTTCGGCCGTCTCCCCGATCACAACTCCTTGGCCGTGATCTATAAAAATTCCTGGAGCAATTTTCGCACCCGGGTGAATATCGACACCGGTCAAAAACCTAGCGAATGTATTGATCATCCTTGGGATTAAGGGAAGTCCGATCCGATATAGTAAATGCGCGATTGAATGGAACCAAAGCGCATGCAAACCAGGATAACAGACTATGATCTCGATATATGATTTTGCGGCGGGATCGTTTTTTCGGATCGCTTTGATATTCTCGAACAATGTCTTATCCTAGGGAATGAGGATCGAAAAGATCCTGAAATGTAATTATGAATAAGCCTGAGGCTTCCGGTCGGTCTGTAAAGGAGGAATCGTTTTGAGAGTCTATTCGAGATATATTCTAGAGGAAAACGGATTAGAGCATTGAGCAGACCCAAGTACGGATTGCATATTTTATTATTCTTTCTGACCTTCTTAACTCTTACTTTCCAAGATACGATCTTCACGATCCCGTTCGAAAGTTCGGAGACGATTGCCCGTGTTTTCTCGGCTCAATGGCCATATTCAGTTTCTCTTTTGTTCATTATTCTCTGTCATGAGATGGGGCATTATCTGGCAGCGAAATTCTATGGGATCCGTTCCACTCTTCCTTATTTTCTTCCGGTACCATTTGCTCCAGTGGGGACGATGGGGGCGGTGATCAAGATCCAAGAACCGATCCGAAATAAGGTGCAACTCTTCGATATCGGTGTTTGGGGACCTGCAATGAGTTTGGTTCTATCCATTCCTTGTCTATGGATCGGTCTGAAATATTCTACACTGGTTTCTTTTGCTGAGAGGACTTCGGTCCTTCTTTCTAATTCGGATCTCGTGGATATCCGTTTTGGGAATAGCGTCTTTGTATATTTCGCATCTCAGCAGATCCTAGGGCCGTATGATCCGAATTTGTTCAGCGTGGAATATCATCCTCTAGCGTTTGCAGGCTGGGTGGGTCTATTGATCACTGCGCTGAACCTTCTTCCGTTTGGGCAACTAGATGGAGGACATGTGATCTACTCTCTTGTAGGAGAGAAATACAGAAGGTGGATCTATTATTTATTTTCCGCCTTTCTGCTGCTTGCGATCTGGAATTATTCGTGGATTGTTTGGGGATTACTCATCTATTACTTTATCCGAGTGGAACATCCTTATATTCCGGATGGCCCTTCTCCTTTGGATAAATACCGCAAGATTTTCGGATGGAGTATATTACTATCTTTGGTACTTATCTTTCCGATCTCACCCATTACAGTTGTTACCTCTGCCGGACTGCAGCCGAGTTTGGGAGAAGAACTTTGGCATGGTCTACTCAATTTACTGAACCGATGAAAAGAATACTTACATATCCGATCTTATTTTCTATCTTTCTATTCACTAGTCCGATCGCTCAAGCACAAGAAGAGACAGACATAGACATTCAACTCACCGAGAGTCCGTACGGACTCTCGTATGATGGGACTAATTTCTGGTTCGCGGATAGTAAGAGAAGAGCCATTATCAAGGTGGATCCTGCGGGCAGACAAGAAGCTTATAATTTGGGTATTCCGTTCATTGCCGGTTTGAATTTCGATCCAAGAGAAGGAAGAGTATTCGTGGCCAGCAAGAGAGTGGTCTTGAAAGTGGAGCCGAATACGGGAGGGGTTACGGAGAGGATCCAAGTCCCTATAGATAAGATAGGCGGCATTGCGAACTTTCAAAATTACTTATATATCCTGGATGCCGATTCGGGAAAGGTAACCGTTTACGATAAAGGGTCTCAGACTTTTTTAGGGGGCTTCTTAACGGATCGATCCGAACCGAAGGATATTTGCTTTGCAAGAGATAGTCTATGGATCACGGATTCTTCTGACGGAAATGTTTACAGATATGATCCAAACAGCGGAAAGATCACTGGTTCCATTCGTTCTCCTTCTAAGGATATTCGAGGGATCGCGATTGTAGGAAGTCGTATTTATGTGGTGGATCGTACCAGCAGAGAGGTTAAGAAGGTTTCCTTTGTGGAAACAGATCGTTTCCTTTCTTCCGGAGAGTCCACGTATTTGGTAAACGTTAAGATCAAGTATTCCTTGGATGAGGCAAGTCTCGTAGGAGGAGTCGTAGGGCTTCTTCCTCCGCCAACTACGGAACACCAAAGGATCCGAAATCTAAAGACCAAGGATCCCAAGTTCAGGGGAGACATGGTAATGGGGACTCGAGCCTTATCAAAGAAGCTCGGTATAGATGATCCGAAAGGCGCTCAAACACTGGAATATCATTTTGAAGCAAGAACTACGAACGTAAGGTTTTACGTTTTGGACGATTTCTTGAAGAAGAAGGAAGAAATTCCCGTAGATCTTTCACCCTTTGTTAAGAACAAGGTCTCCGTAAAAGATAAGGCTGGGAATTATTTCATAGATAAGATATTTGATGCAAGGCTATTCCGTTCTGATTGGGACGGACTGAAAAAATCCTTATTGGATTCCGGGATCCCGATCCGCCCGGTTAAAACATTATCTTTTTCTAATCCTTCTAAACCTTCCTTTACGGATACTCTGGATCTATATATTCCAGGGTTCGGTTGGGTTCCGATCTCTTCTATCAAACCCGAAAAAATCGAGTCTTCTCGCTCGTATCAAAAAGGAGAAGATGTAGTGGATCTGTATCGTAGCGAAGGATGGAATAATCTCCCTTCTCCTATTCTATTTAAGGCAAAGGATTCGGATTTTTGGAGGCCTCTTCCTGCGGAGATAGAAGTGACCCTCTTGCCAAAAGGAACAGACCTCTCTACAAACTGAGCGCTTTTCTTACAAAGAATTTTTTATATGCGATGATTCCAAGCGTTAGAGTCCTACCGAACATATAAGAAGTCAGGGAGAGCCAAAGGATATGGTTGCTTGCTTCTAACTTTCCCCAATAGGCGATCGGAAGAAAGAAGACTAAAGAGCTAACGACCATACTGTTCCTGAGAGTCTTTCCCTCAGACATTCCTAAAAAGAATCCGTCAAAGATAAATGCGGTCGCCCCCAAGAGTAAGACCGGCAGGATCCAATACCCATATTCTTGTGCTAAGAATACTACTTGTTTGGATTTACTGAAGAGCCCGAACATTCTTTCTGAAAATCCTAAGAACAAGAAGCAAAAGAAAAAGGAGATCGCAAATCCGGAGATAATCCCGAGTTTCAGGATCCTTTTTAATCCTTCGAAGTCCTTGTTCCCTTTTAGAGTTCCGGAGATCGTCTCCGTAGCGACTGCTGCGCCATCTATCCAAAACGCTCCGACAAGAATAAGCTCGTGTAGGATCGCGTTTGCCGCGAGAACCTCAGATCCCAAGCCGGAGCTGTAATTTCTAAAAAGACTAAAGGTACTGATCAGAAGAAGGGTTCGCATCAAAATATCCGAATTCAAGGACAATAAGGATCTAAACCCCGATAAGGAGAATATTCTAATTTTATCATATACTTCCCCTAATCTGGTCCTTTCTTTCGTTAGGGGAATTAAAAAGAAGATCAGCATGATATATTGGCTGATCGTAGTCGCATATCCTGCTCCTGCCGAATTCCAATGTAAGTAGAGAACGAACCAGATGTTCAAAAGGAAATTGGATAGGTTTGCAAGGATGGTAGCAGCAAGAACAATACCGCTCTTGCTTCTTCCTAAAAACCAACCCATGAGCACAAAATTGCAAAGAACTCCCGGTGCACTCCAAATACGGGAATGAAAGTATTCGTAACCGGAGGCCTTTACTTCTTCTTCTCCTTGTAGAAACGAGAAACCGATCTCTCCTATAAGATATTTCAGAAGGAGTAAAAGAAAACCTGCCAGGCTCGCGACTACTAAGGAGCGGAGAAGTATCTGAAAAGATTCTATTGTATTCCTGTTTCCTTCGGCCTGTGCGGTGAGTCCGGTGGTGCTCATCCTTAAGAATGAGAATCCCCAGAATAGATAATCGAATAGTACGTTAGATAGGGCGACCCCCGCCATAAATGTATGAGTCTCGAGTTGTCCTAAGATTGCGGTGTCGGCCAGTCCAGTCAAAGGAACAGTGAGGTTTGCGAGTATATTATAGAAGGTAAGTTGAAAAAACTTTTTGTCCAAGGAAAGGTTTCTTCCTTTTTTATCAGTCGATCAGGAAAGAACATTGCATTGGAACTTTCCGTATGTTATTCATGGTTTTGGCTTATTCTTCCAACTGTTTTGAATGTCGCAAATCTTCTTTTCCATTCTTTCTTTAGTATTCATTTATTTCGCTCATCTATTCCTTTTAGTAAAGGGAAGAAGTAGGGATCTAGAGAACTGGGTTCTATCTCTAAGCTCCTATCTTGCTTTGATCGGAATCATCGCTTTGATCACGATCGTTCTGAATATTTATAGCTTAGATAGTTTGTCCTTCGGTTTACTTGCGATCAATTTAGTATCGGGATACTTTGTTTTTCGGTCAAAACGAGATCGGAGCAATAATCGATCATCCTATCGGATCTCTCTTTCTTATGAGAGCTGTCTTCTCTTCCTTCTTCTTGGATTCACTGCGTATCTGTACTTTTTCTTTCCCACAGAATTTCTCTTGGGGGGAAGAGATCCCGGAGTCTATGCGATCTCAGGAGTGCAGATTGCAAAAAATGGAGGCTTGCATCTTTACGATCCCAACTTGGAAAAGCTCAGATCGATCTTAGGGGATTCGATTCTTCTCGGCTATCCAGGCATCTATTCCAATGCAGAGTTAGGACTTTCTAAGGAAATCGGTTCTCTTGCGATCCAATTCTACCATCTATTTCCTTCTTACTTAGCTATCGGTTACGATCTAGGAGGATTGGATGGCTTACTCCGAGTGAACTCTCTCTTTGGGATCTTATCCGTATGCCTTGTGTATTTGCTTGCTCGAAATGTATTGGGACGTATGGGAGGAATCGCTTGCGCAGCAGTATTCGCTCTGAATCCAGCGGAAATTTGGAGCGTTCGTATTCCTCTTTCCGAATCCGTAAGCCAATTCCTACTTTTATTCTCCTTTTACACGATCCATAAGACTCTCTATCAAAAGAAAGACTCTTTGCTCTTTTTACCTGGGGTCTTGCTCGGGCTAAATTCATTCAATCGAGTGGATAGTTTACTTTTGATCCCTGCTTTAGCCTTCTTTTCCTTTTATACATTTCTATTTGCTAATAAGCATTTTAAAAAATCGGTGTTCTTATTCTTTGGAGCTTCCTTCGTTTTTTGTTTAGGGATTGTATACGGATACATTTTTTCTAAACCGTATTTCTTGGATCTATGGAGAGAAGGATCACTGCGTACTCTTTCCGTCATTGGGGCCATATCGATTGGATTTGTTTTCCTAATTTCGATACTAAGGAATATCTCTTTTGTTGCAGGTTTTTCTTTTAAGGTCAAAGAATTCGTAAAGGAACGAAAAGCCTTCTTACGAGTTTTCTTTTTTCTATTCTTCTTTCTTCTCTTCGGATACGCTTACTTCTTGAGACCGATGCATTTTGCGATTTTCGGCCAGGGCCGAACATCCTCAGAACTTGCCCTGAACTCTCTGCCGATCTTTCTTTGGTACGTCCCGATTAGCTTCTTGATCATGGCAGCCTTCGGATACGATAGATTGCTTTTTTCTCATCCAAGGATCGGACATTTGCCTTGGGTATTTTCCGGGACCTTACTATTACTCGGTTATTTATATAATCCTAGTATTTCTCCGGATCATCTCTGGGTTTCCAGAAGATGGGTATTATTCTCTATCCCTGTTGTTTTACTCTTAGGGGGAATTGGTCTCTTCTCTTTTTCTTTATGGAGGGGAAGATGGAGACAGATTGGGATCGGGGTTTTGCTTCTAGTCAGTCTAGGGCATTCTTGGATGAGATCTCGAATTTTCCTGTTTACTCATATGTTAGATGGATTCCATACTGAGTTTCAAAAATTCTCCGAGACTCTGCCGACCGGTAACTCTGTATTCTTTACGACAGACGAGAACCTCGCAAGTATATTCAGTTTTGTTTATGGAAGAAGGACCTATCTTCTTTCGAATACGCAAGTCTTCCTTGGCCGGGCAGAAGGTTTGCTGGATGCTGGATTTCAACCGTATCTCATCCAGAGTACTGCTTATTTCGGGCAGCATCCGAATCTAAGTTTCCAAAAGATCACGGATCTGAAACTAAGAGGTTCTTATCCGATCCCCACCAAGGAGAGGTATCCGGATGCTCTTACGTTCATCAGTTTCCATCAGAGTGTTTTCCGGATCCAAAAGAACACCGAGGGAAAGCAATCCTTTGCTCCAACCTCTTACGAATGGAAAATGGGAGAAAGTGGATTTAAAACATACACCGGATATTTTGGAAAGGATCTAGAGATCTATTCCACTCGAAAAGAAGGTCCCTTGGTATACGGGCCGTTTATTTCCTTACCCAAAGGAAAGTATGAGATCGTCTTTCATGGAAATGATTTGGATCGAGCTCAGTTCCAAATCTCAGCAGATAGCGGAAAAACGGAACTAACTCTTTTGGAAAGATCGGATGCAAAGGAAAGTAAGAGCTTAGTGTTTAAGATCTCGGAAAATGAAATGAGAAATTTAGAGTTTAAGGTTCTAGTTCCCGGAAGATCTAACGTGGTAGTAACCAAACTTATCTTAAGGAAGATAGAGCCTTAAAGATCTTCTCGATTCTGGAATACATTGCAGGCGACTAGATCTCCGGTTACATTCACTGTGGTCCTGCACATGTCTAGGATCCGATCCACACCTAGAATGATCCCGATCCCTTCTGTTGGAATTCCTACTCCCGCTAGAATAGAAGCAAGGATAACGATGCCTAGCCCCGGAGTACTCGGGGTTCCGATAGAAGCGACCACCGTTGCGATCAGGATAAATGCCAGGCTAGTCGCGGTTAATTCGATCCCGTATACTTGAGATAGGAAAACAGTGGCAACTGCTTGGTAGAGAGCGGTCCCGTCCATATTCACTGTGGCACCCAAGGGTACGATGAACTCGGCGATCTTTCTGGACACTCCCATTTTCTCGATCGCTGTCTTGAGAGTGAAAGGTAGCACTGCTGCTGAGCTGGATGTGGAGAAGGCAAGTAATTGAACTTCACCCGCGTTCTTGATGAACCAGATCGGACTTTTTCTTGCGAGTAGAATTAGAAGCAAAGAATACATGACTAAGATCAGAACCAGTCCCCCTAGTACAGTTAGAAAGTATACTCCCAAACTTAATAAAACCTTAATGCCTATCTTTGCAGTGATCTGTGCGATCAGACCGAATACGGCGAAAGGCGCGATCCTCATGGCCCATTCTACAAAGATCATACTGGTCCTAAAAATCGCGTGCAACACAGGCAAGATATGGGTAGTGTGCTCTCTCTCTATGGATAAGAGGGCTATTCCTACTAGGAGACCCAAAAGGACAACTCCCAACATATCCCCACTCGCGAAAGTCTGGAACGGATTTCTGGGCAGAACAGAAATAATCAATTCGGGGATTTTCTCTATCGAAACTGGTTCGGAAGTATTCGCTACCTTGGCAGGGATCTGAGCTCTGGGGATCCCTGCAGGATCCACAAATCGTCCTGGCTCGACTATGCTAGCGAGAGCGATCCCGATAGATACGGCTAACGCTGTAGTAAATACGAAATAAAGAAAGGCCCGTACCCCGAAATTCCGGAGGTTCTCTAAAGTTTCCCCCGCATGTATCCCAAGTACAATGGAGCAGAACACCAGGGGGATCATAATGATCTGTAAAAGGATCAAAAAGAAATGCCCCGGCAGGCCTAACCAAGCAGCGATCGGTTTAGAGTACTTAACGGATATAAATTCGTTTTCTGGGCTGAGATAAAGGCCCACGATCAATCCGCCGGCCAAACCAAGTAGCACTCTAAACCAAAGTTTCTGAGCGAGAAGAAGTTTCAGATGAGATAGAAGACTCGGCTGTGATGGAGAGACGGACATACTCGACAGAATAGGAGTCGCTTTCTTATTTTTCTATTGATTTTTCCCTTTTCAAAATGATAGTGAAGGCTTAGCCGTTTTTCGCCGATATCTAGTCTCAAATTAGTAGGTCGGCAAACTAAAAATAAAGTTAGGCTGGAAGTCAGTTTCGTTCGCCGGTAATCGAAGCCGTCTATAGGAGTTTATGGGGTTAAATCCGATTTCTTGGGACCTGGTCCTTTTTAACTACTACTCGTTTGGAAGTTTATTGGTTACTTTAACCACTCTTTTTCTCGGGATTTTCTTTCTAACACTTAAGAACAGGACCATAGCCACTACTCATTTTGGTATAGGCTTCCTGTTTTTCGGCGCCTTCGAGCTTGGCTATTTTATAGCTGCGTTTTTATATCATCCGATTGCGGCTTATCACCGTTGGCTTACTGGAGGGTTGGTGCTTCCTGCGGTTGCCCACTTTACTCAGTTCCTTATCCGCTTTCCCGGGAATAGCAACCAGCGCGTTGCCAAATGGGTGCTGCTTGTAGAGTATTGTGTTATCGTAGTTACGGTTGCTCTTTTCGTTTTCCTAACCGCCAGCTCGGATAAGATCTACCACTTCACAGCGCATCATTGGGACTTCAATGCATTCGATGCAAGCCGTTATCTTGCTATCGTGATCGCTCTCTTCTGTTTCGTAGGATTCATTATAATTCCTTCATGGAGAGCCATAGTTACCAAGGATAAAAGAAGGCTCGCACTCCTAATGTTCACGATCGGGTTTCTGATCGCCGCGGTTTATCCAAATATCTCGAATTTCTTAAGTAGAGACGGAGAGATGGAACGTTCGACCTATATGACCTCGAATGTGATCTCCTTCCTCACTGCTTTCTCCTTCATGGCGATCGCATTCATTAACAATAGTGCCGAACGTACTACCTTCATGGTCAAGATCGTCGGGATCACTCTGTTTACCATTTGTTTGATCATGCAGGCTCTCGTTTATATTTCCAGCCAGGAGAAGGATGCGGAATACGATAGTTTGCGTATGGTGAATATAGAAAGAGCTCTAGAGAACGGGGTCAAGTCCCAGGACATAGAGTATGTCTTTCATTGGCAGGATAGCAAGGACGATCTGGACACCTCCGAATACGATCTTAAAAAAGAACTAAATCTAAGACAGGTGGGCGCGGACTTAAAGAACGTAACCATCTATGAAGAGATCAAAGGCCTAAAGGAAGAGAATTTCAGAAGGTCCATAAATTCTTTATTAGATAAAAGTCATACATACTTCGGCGGATACAAACGATTTATCAGAGAGTTATTGGATTCGAATCCACAGCTTTCTCCGGCCGAGACAAAAGCTTTGATCTTGACCCGCGCAGAAAACTGGAACAAGAGAGCCTTCGTTACCACGAATAAGTTAGAAGGTTTGGTCGGAGGTTCCTTCTGTAAGAAGGGCCGGGCCTTCCTCAACGGACTCGGGGCCGCAGAGAAAGGATTTAAGGACGAGGTCTTCTCCCATTGGTCAGAAGATTGCCTTTGGGATGGAAAAGAACTCGGCGATGAAGAGTTACGTGCCGAGATACTCTGCTATTTCCGATATTTCAAACCCAGCGAGACCAGACACTATAGAAGGAGCAAAGACGGCTTAGGCCATTACGTTGCTTTCATGAAATTCATGCCGGAAAAGCAACAGATGAGCGAGGTAGGATTTTCTTATAGAGTGTATCGTGAATTCATGCACCCGACCACCGTGAAGCAAACGATTATCTTATTGATCGTTATCTTTGTGGTGCTCGCATTATTCCCTCTCTTCTTTAAGAATAGTTTGGTGGATCCTCTGAACAGCTTACTCTCCGGGGTAGAAAAGGTAAATAAAGGAGATCTAGATGTAGTCGTGCCGGTTAAGGTACGGGATGAGATCGGATTCTTGGCGGATTCTTTCAATGCCATGGTTGCTTCCATTAAACAGGCAAGAAGAGAATTGCAGGACTACGCTG
Organism: Leptospira langatensis; assembly: GCF_004770615.1. Lineage (NCBI taxonomy): Bacteria > Pseudomonadati > Spirochaetota > Leptospiria > Leptospirales > Leptospiraceae > Leptospira > Leptospira langatensis. Next base: position 677,782 of record NZ_RQER01000004.1, on the reverse strand, counting down.
AAAACCTGGAAGAAAAAGTTCGCGAAAGAACTAGAGAAGTCCAGGAGAAGATGGAAGAGGTCCAGAGACTCAAAGTGCAGCAGGACGGGGACTACTTCCTGACTTCCTTGCTAGCAAAGCCTCTATTCTATAACGCGAATAAATCCAAGCTGGTAAAAACGGATTTCATCATTCATCAAAAGAAACAGTTCGAATTCAGAGGAAAGCATTCTGATTTGGGCGGTGATATTTGTGTTACCGGGAATCTACGCTTGGGTCGCCCTGATTCGTTCAAGAGATATACCGTTTCCATGAACGGGGATGCAATGGGTAAGTCCATGCAAGGTGCCGGTGGAGCTCTCGTAATGGGAGTCGTGATGAACTCCATTCTTGCACGTTCTGCCGCGAATAACAGAGTCTTAGATGCAACTCCGGAGCAATGGTTAACTGAGATCTATAATGAGATCCATGCAGTCTTTAAATCCTTTAACGGGTCCATGGTGATCTCCGCTTCTTTATATTTGATCGAAGATGAGACAGGGATGTGTTGGTACTTCAATGCAGAGCACCCGTACTCGGTTTTGTATAGGGACGGTAAGGCGAGCTTTATCGAAGATGGATTGACTCTCCGGAAATTAGGTTTGGATTCCGAGTTCGAATTCAAAGTGCATAGTTTCCAATTGAAGAAGGGTGATATCATCATCCTCGGCTCCGACGGAAGGGACGATGTGGATCTAACTCCTGAGGAAACCATTCGTACTATCAACGAAGACGAGATGCTTTTCCTTCGCCATGTGGAAACTGCAAAGGCTAATCTAGAGGATATCGAGATAGAGATCCGCAAGACAGGAGAGCTTACGGACGACCTTTCCTTATTAAAGATAGAGTTCCAAGGAGAACCGAAGAAGGACGAGATCCAAGATATCTTTGAATCCTCGGATCATATCGACAAGGCTCTAAATACCGATTCTGTATACGAAGAAGCCAAAAAGATGTACAAGACAGGCCGCTTAGACGAGGCCTTGGATCTTCTCAAGACAGGATACTTGCATGATAGCGCTAACCAAAAGTTAAATAAGCTACTCGGTCTCTTGAGCTTCAAAGGAAAGGATTACGCAACTGCGGTCGAAGTACTCAGCAACTATCTGGGAATCGATCCGGACCTGCACGAGTACTGGTTCTATCTTTCGATCGCAAACAAGAAGATGGGCAAGTACGATCAGGCTCTTACCGCTAGCTTGAAACTCTTGGAAGTGGATCCGAATAATTTGTCGAATCTCATCAATCTCTCCGACATCTATCGTTTGATGGAGATGTACGATCGTGCGGAAGAATACGCTCGCAAGATCTTGCAAAGAGAACCTGGGAATGAGAACGCTCACAAGTTGATCCGATTGATCGAGAGAGATCGTTGATCTTCTTTAGGAATGCAAAGGCAGGGAGGATCTTGGGAGTTCTCAGGATCTGCCTTGCTCTGATGATCTGCATTCTACCGATCCTTGGTCAGTCCAATAAGAAATCCCAGACGAAGCCAGTTGAAAGCATTTTCCCTCTGATCTTAAGAGGTGGAGAGATCCAAGTCCAGATCCGAAATGAAACCGCGGAGAAGGATTGGAACCAATACGCATTTGAAAAGACCAAGGGTCTGATAGATGCCTATGAATCTTATACTGGAGTAAATTTTCACCAGGCGGCGGCCCCGATCTATAAGTCCCTTCCCGAATCGGAAAAGAACAAGATCAAACTCGTCCTGAAAGACGCGGTCTTTTTGAATGGGACCAGGATCGGTGGGTACAACAATGTCTCCGGAGACCTTGGCAAGGATCTGGGAATATTCATGGAGCCCGGGATCGTTCCCAAAGGGTATCCTGCACTCTTACTGCATGAGCTAGGACATTTTTATTTCACAGAACCGTCCTGGTTAAGCGAAGGGATCGTGTCCTTTTTACCTTACCTATTGGCCAAAAAAGGGCTCTTGAAACTGGACTCCGAAGAATTGTCTGCGGTCACCGACGAATGGAGTTTAGAAGAAGCCCGTCCGAGCAAGGATCTGCCTCTCTCGCAGGATTTTCGTGCCTTGGATCCTTCCCTCGGACTTTGGTTCTATTCAAAGGCAGTACGGACCCAGATGATCTTATACAAAGAGCTTGGAAATTCAGGATATAAGAGTTTTCTGAAGCAGATAACTCTTTCAGAAACCTTGAATACGGAAGGCGTCCTGAAGATCTTGAATAAGATCCAGAAGAAGAACTGGAATCAGATCTTGCAAGGTTGGGTCTTGCCTGGGGCTTACGGAGCGTACCCTGCAAATTCCTTTTTGCAGATGAAAGAAATTGATAAACTTTAGACTTGCTTTTTATATAGCCCGTGTTATATAAAAAAGCTGATTTAACGAGAAATTCTTTTTTCGTTTGATCGCATTTGTTCCGGCTTTTATATAATCCATTTATAAGTAGCTGTTTTCTTGGTTCGATCGATTTCAGTCGCAAAATGCGCTCAGCCGAATCGATATTAGGACCGATCAATTTTTAAGCGCATGGAAATACTTTCAATCTTACAAAACGACGTTCTTCTGAATTATTACTCTTTCGGAAGCTTGTTATCTGTTCTCGCCTTTCTATTTACATCCCTCTTCTTCCTATTCGTAAAGGAGAAGACTCCAAGTACTTTCCATCTCGCTTTAGGAGCCTTATTCTTCTCCTTCTTTTGTACGGGGTATTTCTTTGCGGCCTTCTTATATCATCCGAACGGTGCCTACCATCGATGGTTGACTGTGGGATTTATTCTTCCCGCCTTGACCCACCTTGGACAGTTCATGTCCCGCTATCCGCAGAATGCTCACCCTAAACTGAATCGGAATCTGCTGATCGTATTGTATTCGATCATGGCTATCGGGGTTTCTTACTTCTTCTATATCACCTTAAGTTCTCCTAAAAAGTATCACTTCACCGCTCATCAATGGGATTTCAATGCGGAGGCCGCTTCTAGAAATGTCGCGATCTTGATCGGTATCTTCGTTCTGATCTGCTTTCTGATCATTCCGGTCTGGAGAATGATGAAAACATCCGGAAGCACTCGCTTCGCGATCGGAGGTTTCATGGGCGCCCTTCTCATCGGAGGAGTGATCCCTGCGGTAACAAATATTCTCAGTCGGGACGGATGGATCGAAAGATCCACCTATTTGACTTCTATCGTTCTATTAATGACTGTAGGAGTTTTCTTGATCCTTGTGATCTTTTTGAACTTCAGCGAAGAGAAGACCACATTTATGGTCAAGATCGTGGGGATCACATTCGTGACCCTTATGTTGATCATGCAAGCCCTCGTATTCATTTCGAACCAGGATAAGGAAGCGGAATACGATACCAAGAGTATCGTGAATATGGCGCGGGTTCTGGAAGGTGGAAAGAAACCGCCGGAGATGGAATATATCGTGAACTGGGCCGGCGGTTCGAATAGCGTAGATTACTCTCAGTATGATAATAAATTGGATCTGCGTCTTCCTCAGTTGGAGATAGACTTTAAGAATACGATCCTATTCGAGCATATCAAGCTTCTTGCAGAAGATAATTTTAGGGAATCCCTGAAGAAGACCCTAGTTGGATCTCACGAATATTTCAGCGGTTATAGAGCCTCTATCCTTAAATTCTTGGAGAGAAATCCGAATCTGGAAGGGAAAGAGCTTAAGACGAAGTTATTCGATTATCTTGTATCTCTGAACACCGCAGTCTTCGTAACCTCGAACAAGCTCGAGTATATCTTTCCGAAAGATTTCTGCGTAGATGGAAGAAAATTCATGAAGGGTGCAAGCGGTGACGTTACTTACTTCAAGGACCATCTTCTTGCAAAATGGAAAGAGAAGGATGGAAGTTGCACCTTTGACGAAAAGGATCTGCTGATCGGTCACATGAAGGAAGAAGTCCTTCTCTACTTCCGTCCCTTCCAGCCGGCACTTTCTAGACATTATAGAAAGAGCTTAGACGAGTACCAACATTTCGTTACCTACATCAATTACGATGTCAAAAAGGATATCGTGAGTGAGGTCGGATACTCCTACCGTAAATACAGAGAGTTCATGCACCCGACTGCAGCCAAGCAGACCATAATCTTGGGTGTGGTTCTCGTGGTTGTATTCTTGGTATTTCCATTCTTCTTCCGCCAGAGCTTGGTATCTCCTTTGAACAGACTTCTCTCCGGAATGGAAAGGGTAAACGAGGGTGCTCTAGATGTCGAAGTCAAGGTGGACTTGAAAGACGAGATAGGCTTCTTGTCCGATTCCTTCAATAACATGGTGGCATCCATCCGTAAGGCTAGAGGAGAACTGCAGGATTATGCAGAGCATCTAGCCACAAAGGTAAGGGAAAGAACGAGAGAACTTTCCGAAAAGATAGAAGAATTACAAAGACTGAAAGTACAGCAGGACGGGGACTACTTCCTGACTTCCTTGCTTGCAAAGCCATTATTCTATAATGCTAATAAATCTTCTAAGGTAGGAACTCAGTTCATTCTTCGCCAAAAAAAGCAATTTGAGTTTAAGGGAAAGACCGCGGATCTAGGCGGGGATATTTGCGTTACCGGAAATCTTCGCTTAGGAAAACCAAACGATTTCAAACGTTACACATTTGCGATGAATGGGGACGCGATGGGCAAGTCCATGCAAGGAGCCGGAGGCTCTTTGGTCATGGGAGTCGTGATCAATTCCATTCTGGCTCGCTCTGCTGCAAACGATAGGGTCTTAGATGAAAGTCCGGCCGATTGGTTAACTGAGATTTACCAAGAGATGCAATCGGTCTTTAAGTCTTTTAACGGATCTATGGTGATCTCCGGTACTTTTGTTCTGGTCGAAGACGACACCGGTAAGGTCTGGTACTTCAATGCGGAGCACCCTTTCTCCGTTATGTATCGGGACGGAAGGGCCGGGTTCCTAGAAACCGGATTGACCCTTCGGAAGATCGGTCTGGATTCGGAATATGAGTTTAAGGTCCATACTACTCGACTAGAGCCGGGAGATGTTCTGATCATCGGTTCCGATGGTAAAGACGACTTAGATCTTACCCCAGAAAAAGAAGTTAGGACCATCAACGAAGATGAGATGCTCTTCTTGCAACTGGTCGAAAAGGGCCAAGGGGATCTTAACAAGATCGAGGAAGAGATCTTGGATTCGGGAGAATTAACGGACGACCTTTCTCTTCTTAAGATAGAATATTTGCCGATCCAATCTCCTGAAACGGATGCAAAGACGGATTCACTTTCCGATCCAATCGACTGGAAATTCATCTATAAGAAAGCAAAAGAAGACTATATGGGCGGACGCTTGAGCGAGGCTCTAGTCTCTCTCGAAGGACTGTATAAATCCGATCCCCAGAACACCAAGGTCACTAAACTCCTGGGACTTCTTAGTTTTAAAGGAAAGAATTACGCAAAGGCAGTCGAGGTCCTGAACAAGTATTTGGGCTCCGATCCGGATCTGGTGGAGTATTGGTATTATCTTTCCTTGGCGAATCGCAGAATAGGAAGAATGGACGAGGCAATTCTCGCAGCCAAGAGAATGGAAGAACTCCAGCCGGATAATCCTATGAACCTGATCAATCTTTCGGATCTATATCGCCAAACGGAACAATTCGAATTGGCCTTGGAATACGCGCATCTCGCCCTGCAAAAGGATCCCGAAAACGAAAGCGCTCAGAAATTAGTGAGATTGATCCAGAGAGATAGCAAGGCTTCTTAAAAGTATTAAGTATTCTTAATACTTTCCGTTCTCGAAGTCCTTGTATAGCATAGATGTTTGGATCCCTTTATTGCCTTGGTACTTGCCGGATTTGTATTCGGTGATCTCACCTTCTACGGTATGGTAGAAGATCTGGCAAATTTCCACATTTGGATATATGACCAAGGGTTGGATAACGGAGATCTCTAGGGTCCAAAATCCTTTAAACCCTACATCACCGAATCCAGCGGTCACATGCACATACATTCCCAACCTACCGATTGAAGAACGTCCTTCGAGCATAGGCACTAGGTTATGGGTCTCGGTGTATTCTAAGGTCCTTCCTAAGTATAGAACGCCCGGTTGTAAGAGTATTCCACTTTCAGGGATGATCAGGTTTTCGGAAGGGTTGGACTTCTTCATGTCCAACGGGGTCTCTGTATAACGCACAAGCTCGTTATGAAGTCTTAGGTTATAAGAGTTCGGATTCAACCTGTTGTCGGAATAAGGATCGATGACTATGTCCTTGTCTAATCTCTTCTTAATTTCCTTTCCAGTTAGAATCATTCGATTTTCCGATGCCTAGTTTTTTCCTATTTTTGCGTCCTGGCTTTGGGTCGCTTCCCTTTTTCGAATTTCTATCTTCCCTTAAATTCGGGTTTTCTCTTTTCTTTGAAAGCCCGTAAGGCTTCCAGTCTGTCTTCGGTTTGTAGGGTCTTATTATAATGTTTTCTCTCTATCTTTAAGGCGGTCTTAATGTCTTTCCCTTCCCCTTCATTGATCGCTAACTTGGCGAGCTTTAAAGAGATAGGAGCTTTTTCAGAAAGCAGTACTGCGAGCTTCTTTCCTGCAGTGAAAGCGGAATCATGCCAGACTGAATTTGCGAGTTGGATCTCCAGAGCAGTTTCCGCATTGATTACGGATGCAGTAAGAATAAGCTCCAATGCCTTTGTTCTTCCGATCCTTCTTGGAAGCCTTTGGGTTCCGCCTGCTCCGGGAATGATCCCTAAACCGGTTTCAGTCAGTCCTACTTTTGCCTCATGGCTCATAAGGATAAAATCGCAGCAGAGAGCCATCTCCAATCCACCGCCGTAAGCGTCTCCGTCCAAAGCAGCGATCGTTGGAAACGGAAGATTTTCCAGCGCTTGGAAACAGGCTCCTACCTGGTCCAAGAAACGATGTACTTCCTTTTCGGACATGTCTGCCCTTTCTTTTAGATCGGCACCTGCGCAGAAAACGGAACCTTCTCCGGAAAGGACCAAGGCGCGGATTTTCGGGTCTCTACCTGCCTTTTCTATACAGGACATAAGTTCTCGAAGCAATTCCCTAGAGATTGCATTCCGTTTTTCGGGTCGATTTAAACTAATAATGCACGTATAATCTTCGATCGAATAAAGAACTGTTTCGCTCATATTTGCCTTCTGGAAAAATCTTATTCCCGGACGAAGTATTTCTTCCGATAATTGGGTAGATTGCCCGGTTTTTCTAGATCGGCAAGCAAAACCGTTCGATTCGAGCGGTTCTAGGTTAAGGAAAATGCGGTCTTCGATGCAAGGTATTGTTTTAATTCTGATGATTTCCGTCTTCGGGATCTCTTGCTCCAATAGCAAAAACTCGGATCTGGCAAGTGAGTTGGGGATCGGCGACCCGGTGATCACTTCGATCGATCCTCCTTCCGGATCTCCTCCGATCGGTACCAGCCCTGGAACTTCTATCACGATCAATGGGAGACTTTTTTCCGGGACCGCAAGCAATAATACTATAACGTTTAACGGGGTATCGGCCACTGTTCTGACTGCGACCACTACGCAGATCACAACCGTTGTTCCTGCGGGAGCTTCTACCGGTACTCTCTTCCTTTCTAAATCCGGTTCCGGAGCCGTAGTTTGCGATAAGAACAATGGCAGCACTGCAATGAATTGCTATGGCAGTACATTCTACATAGACTGCTACAAGTCGTTTAACAATCAGTATGGCGAGGAGATCGGGGTAACGTATCCAGATTCCAAGAGCTTTGCGATTACCGGCCAGACGGGAACAGTAGCCCTCAGGATCGATCTAAATCCGGAAGGGCCTACTAATGTGAAGTTAGGCTGCGATACGTACTTGGTGTATTCTAAGTTTTCCAAGTCTTGTGGAAGAACGGATGTGGGCAATCCGAACGATACTTCTACCTGGATCTATCAGCCTACTCTAACCTTTCCGAGCTATTATACCGTTCAGATGTTCGTGACGGCAGGCAAGGGGAATTGCGAAATCTCATTTCCTTAATATGAAGCCTAAAAAAATACTTGGTTTATTCTTAATACTGGTTTAGCATTCGGTTAGGGGAGGATCAAATGAGCACGATTACTGCAGCATATCTTGGATTACCGGACAAGCCTTCCTCGGACCCTCGCAAGATGCCTAAAATGGAAGGAGTCGCTAATAAGCCTTATGAGAATAAGCAAGCGGACACCTTCGATCAAAAGGCAATGAATCCGAGTTATGCAGGCGATATCTATAAGATCAAAGGCGCCTTTGTAGACAAACTTTCCTAAGCTTTTCAATAAAAAAGCCCTCGGATCGAGGGCTTTTTACTTTTAAGACGAATTCTGAAAAGATCAGTCTTCTTTATAATTGATCTCTAAAATGTTTCCGGACGGATCCAAGAAATGGAGAAATTCTCCCCCGTCTCTTGCTTCTGGCCCTCTTACGATCTGAACCGATTTAGATTCGAGTTCAACGATCGCTTCGGTAAAGTCATCCACGTCCAAAACGAAGCTTAAAACAGGAGACTTAACTTCGGAAAGGGAGCTTTTTGCGCCGTTGGTATTGAGGAGCTTAATGTTCACGGAATCGAGGCCGATGATCGCGAACTCATTTCCTTTCTCCTCTAAGGTCTCGAAATCGAAGAGCTCGGAATAGAATTTAACGGAAGATTCGATGTCCCCCGTTGGTATTACAATATAATCGATTCCTTCTACGATGATCATTGAGGTAGATCCTGTTTTCCTTTTTCGTCATTATGAGATGAAAACCGAGCTTGTCTATCGGAAAACCGCAAGGAGGGCGTTTTTCAGTCCCTGGGGGATTTGGAGCATATTGATTCAAGGATCAAGCTTTTGGAAACCCAAGAATCCTCTTAGCTCTCTATTGTCCTCTCCGCCCTTCCATAGAAAACCGTCTAGAATATAATGAGTGAACTGAGGAAGAAAGAAAAGAGGAACAAGTATGAACTCGAAGCCAAGCCCCAGTTCCGATCGTATTACGGATTTGTTTCCAAACAGATCGGAATGTTCTCTCCAAACGAAACTATCCCAAAGCCATTCTTCGGAAAATGCCAATATGATTAAGATCAATACAAAAGGAAGAAGGGCAAGAATTCCCTTTTGGAATGCGGAATAAAAGACTGAGGGAAGATTCTTTCTTCTAAAACTGGAATACGCAAATACCAGGGCTATGTATGGAATGCCGTGATTGATTACATTTGTAAGAGTAAAAGCAAAGTCGTCATTTAAGTATACAATGCCTATATACCAAACCAAAGAGGTGTTTGTTATCAGTAAGATCTTTCCTAGAGAGATCTGTTTCTCGTTCAAAAGATAATAGATCTGGCTTATAGCATATCCTAAAAGCCAGATCCAGAAAAGAACATGGACAGACTTTGCAAGTAGTTCGTTCGGAAAATAGAAGAAGTCCCCTTCCATAAACCATTCGAAACGTCTGGTATCAGGAGTGAGATGCCAGTACACGACCGGTAAAATGGTGACTGCATACAAGGTTACCTTATCCCATAAAAGAGAAAGATTGCTGGAACCTTCTTCTTTGCGAGAATAGAGAGCAAGAAAACCGTACTGTTGTCGGATGAAGTGAAATACTGCCAGATAGGCGACTGCACTCCAGAAGACTAACTTTCCGAAAGAATAAAGTATCAAAGCGAATACGAAACAAAATAAAGGAGTCAGGGTAAGGAGGGTCTTCTTTCGATTCCATACTTCCTTGTCCCAATAGGCCCTGAATAAGGTGGAATATACATGAGATACGTCTACTCCCGGAATGAGCAGAAGCCAAAGCCAAGGTGGTAATGCTTTGCCATCGGTTCTTCCCGAACCCAAGCCGATATCTTTTGGGAAATCCAATTGATGTGAGATAAATGCAATGAGCACGGCCAGGAACCCAGGGGCAATAAACCAACTCAGATCATAAGCACGAGAGATGATCCATTTGCTTCTATCTTCTCCCGGCAAGTTCTCTTTAGTATGCCCGCTCATTAGGCTTTCCCTTGGGCCTGCACTTTCTTGGAGGCTTCGAACCCTCTGTACAATGCTTCTTCAAAGATGGAGATCCCGCTTAGATCGCAATGAGCGAAATGGATTCCCGGGCCGGAGCGAGCCAGCTTTTCTCTTTCTCCTCCCCAGATGAATCCGGGGACCGGACGGATCATTGCATGAGCATGGGTCATGATATCTATCCTGGAGACCAGACTTTCGATATTTGGATGAGGCTTTTTCAGATCGGCAAGGATCTCTTCTTTCCAGTTCTCCCAGGTCTTAGGAAGCATGGCTCTTCTTGCGGCAAGAGTATCCTTCTCCGCAAATGCAAGATAGTAGGTCAAAACGGATGAAGGACGAAGCGCGCGCAGATCTTGGTGAGTGGAAACAACATAACCAAGGGATCTGCTCTTGTAGATCACATTCTCCCAAGCAGGCGGATGACCTTTGCCTTGCGGAAGTTCGTCTACAAATAGATTTGCGACCAACCAAGGAGAATATTCCAAATTTTGCAGAAAGCTTTCCTTCTCTCCCAGAATATACTTTCGGGTAAAAGAAGGAAGAGCATAGATCACCTGCTCCGCTTCGAATAGAATATCTTTGCGTCCGTTCACATCGTACGCATTGATCTCCCATTTGCTTCCTTGCTTTTTGATCCTTTCTATTAGAGTCGCAGTCTTGATCTTTCCTTGAGAAGGTCTCTGTAGGAGCTCCAACAAAAATCCGTTCCCTTCCGGCCAGGTCAATACGGGAGGGGATTCTTCTTCATAACGTAAACGGGAACAGAAATAATGCAGACCTGCCCAAGCGGAAATAACGTTGGCATTCCCACCATAATCGTCTCTGGTACAATAATCCGCATACCATAGCAATTCGGGAGATTGGATCCCTTGTTCTTTTAAATATTGGGAGAAGGAAATGCGATCCAGTTTGACGATCTCCGGATCCCTAGAAGAAAGATCGATAGGAATGCAAAAAGCTTTATGGCCGTCTCGTCCGATCCGATTCTGCCAATGGTTGATGATCTTTCTGAACAAGAGTTCTTGCGCATCCGGTTCACCCGATCTACGAGGGACCAGACCTGCCTGCCATCTTCCTTGGTAATACAATCTTTCTTCGGGATCGAAGCAGAGATATTTTTCCGGATAGATAGGATTTCCCTGGGAGTCTTTTCCTAGAATGAGGCCGTTCTCTTCTAAGAATTTTCGGACTAACACACTTTCCGGTCCCGGTTGAGGAAGATAATGAGCACCCCAAGGATATTTCAGTGAATTCGTTTCGGAGTATCTGGAATTTCCTCCGGCTTGTTGCTCCAGATCTAAGATGAGATAGTCTTGGATCCCAAGCTTGGAGAGATAATAACCGGAAGATAAACCGCAGACTCCCGCACCTGCGATGAGTACCTTTGTTTTGATCCTTTCTCCTTGTGGAGAAAAATCGGTACGAGCGGCCCTGAGCCTATGGCCGGTTTCGCGATCGGGCCCGAGAATGGAGCCGACAATCCTTCTCTTTCTCCATCTGAAATAGGAACCGATCCCGAGTAATGCGAAACAAAGGCCAAGGACTGAGAGAAATATTTTTCTAGAAAAACGATCTTCCTGCATAGAAAAGCGAATTGCAGATTAGTTTTCGCCAAAGAAGAAGCAAGGAAAAAGAAATTTACTTTTGGATTTCCAAAGCATTCTCCTTGGCTTTTGCGCCTAGATCCGAATATTCATCCTATGGCTGTTCTTTTGGATCTGGACAATACTCTTTTCGATTCCAGTAAAATCTACTATGCAACGATCAAAAGTCTGGAGGCAAACGCTAAGTCTCTGGGTTTTTCTTCCGGAAAGGAATTTAAAAAGCTCTATGATTCTGTCCGAACAGAAGTGAAGAAGGAACTACCTGAAAATCCCGTCAATCGACTCCGGATCCTTTACTTTAAAAAGATATCGGAACTCTTACATAAAGGAGTGGATCCCGCCTTTATCCTAAGACTGGATGCTGCATACTTCCGTTTTTTCTTGGATGGGATCAAAGAATGGAAGAAGGAAAACTTGGCAGAATTCAAACGAATTCTTTCCTTGCTCAGAGAATTGCAAGAAGTGCAAAGCATCGTTCTGATCACGAACGAATCTCTTAGAACGCAAGTATTGAAACTTTCTGTCCTTCTTCCTAAAGATATTCGATACGGTTTGGTAACTTCCGAAGAATCGGGAGCTGAGAAGCCATCTCCTGTTATCTTTCAAAAAGCCTTAAATGGAGAAGATCCTAAAAAGTCATATTTGATCGGAGATTCTCTGCAAGACGATATTAAGGGTGGCCTATCCTTGGGGCTGGAAACGTTTCATTTAGACGCTCCGATTGCTTCCGGCAAAAAGAAAACCGTCCTCGAAAAGAAAAGCCTGGATGGAAAATCCTATTGGCATTCTCCGGACCTTGCATCCGCTTTGAATTATATTTTAAGTTTAGAAAACGGGAATTTGGTTCTTTGAGTTTGAAATTTTTGCATTTCTGAATTACTCAAAATTCCAACTAGGAAATTCTCACTGTTAAATCTGAGATCGCTCGTAAGATCGAATTCAATAAGTACATTGTTTTAAAGAACTCGAGCCTTTCAGAAAGGAAATAGAGATATCGTATAAATACAGCTCTTACTATTTCTTTCTTAACAACGCGAATAAAGTCAGATTTAAGTTTATCTGTTTGAAAGTAAGATACCAAAGAAGTAGCGTCCCGTAGTAAAAAGACTTTTTCAGAAAGATCCCCAGCTTTGCTTTCGGGCCGGAAATCCCGGAAACAGAAGCGATCGGTTTTAAAATAGAAAACTCGACAGAAGAGAATCCGCATTGCTTCGCAAGAAGACCAAGTGTCTTTTCAGTGTAATCATTGATATGATCTTTGGCTTCTAGATAATGTCCGCCTTCTTGCATTCCTTTCATGGCGACTTTCAGTTTTGCCTTGAATAGTTGGACCGGGAAATTCGGAGTTTGAACGAATAGGAATCCGCCAGGCTTTAGCAGACTGAATAAATACTCTAAGAGACTTTGAGGTTTCGGGATATGTTCGATCACGTCCCAAAGAGTGATGATATCAAAACTTTCTTTTGGCAATCCGCTGTCTTGTACGATGCCCGGGAACACCTGCTTGAGCCCGTTCTTTTCTCTTGCGAACTGGACTGCTTTTTCGGAGATCTCGTAGCCGATCGCTTCCCAACCGGGACGAGTAGCCCCCACAGTCTTTACGAAGAAGCCAAGTCCGCAGCCCACATCTAAGATCCGCCCTTTGGGGGAGCGAATGAATTTTTGAATGAAGTCTTGGTAGATCTCTCTGTGAGCCACATCCCACCAGTCTAAATCATAACTGGTCTCGTCGTCCCAGTAACCTTCATAATGTTCTTCTTGTTCGTATGTGGAGAAGGCGTGGGTGCAATTCAGGCAACGCACGATGGGGATGCCGTTTTCGACAAAGAGGGTTTTGTTTTTATCGCTGCCGCAGAGGTAACAGATCTGGTTCAAGAGGGATTCCGATTGGGAGATGAGGTTTATCCTTGGGCGGTTCGATCTAAATTCCAGTAAAAAACGAATGCCTTTCGGGGCTTTTTGGATTTTCGAGTACGGGTTGGACGAAAAGCATGGAACTATCCTCTTCGATTCGTAAGGAGAAACGTTTGGCAAAGGTGCATTTCACAAAAATGGAAGGAATTGGGAACGACTACGTATATGTAGACGCGACCAAGGATGATTTGCGTTTGAGCGCAGAGCAGATCCAAAAACTTTCAGATCGCAATTTCGGGATCGGAGGAGACGGAGTCATCTTCATTCGTTCTTCTCAAAAAGGCGATTTCCAAATGGACATGTACAATGCGGACGGATCTTCCTCCGAGATGTGCGGGAATGGGATCCGTTGTGTCGGAAAATTCGTTTATGATCACGGCCTAACAAATAAGAAACAACCCAAGATAGAGACCGGCGCGGGGATCCTAGAATTGGATCTGCAAGTAAACGGCTCGAATAAGGTGGAACAAGTTTCCGTGGATATGGGCAAACCGATTCTCATTCCTTCTCTTGTTCCTGTAAAATGGGAAAATGAAAATCCGATCATTGATCAACCTTTGGCTTGGCTCACAGAGCAGCCTGGATATTCTTCTTATCATTTGAAATTCAGTGCGGTTAGTATGGGAAACCCACACTGCGTGATCTTTGTGGACGATCCCGATTCTTTTCCTGTGAGAGAGATCGGTCCGATGATAGAAAACCATACGGCATTGTTTCCTCGCAGAGTGAATGTGGAGTTCGTAAATCTAAGAGGAAAGGACCATCTTTACCAAAGGACTTGGGAAAGAGGGGCCGGTGAAACTCTGGCTTGCGGAACGGGTGCTTGCTCAGTCATGACTGCTTCTCATCTTACCGGAAGGACCGGAAAGGATGTAAGGATCGATCTGAGAGGGGGAACTTTGAGAGTGCAGTGGCTGGAGTCCGGACATGTACTCATGACAGGTCCCGCAACAGAAGTATTCACCGGAGTGGTAGAAGTCTAATCAGGCTTCTACATAACTTCCTTCCAGGAGTTTAGTCATTCTGCTTCGGACCTCTCCTGAAAGTTGCTTCATATTCTCTTCTAAGGTGCCGGAGAGAAACTCCCTATGGTCTACTTTCTCTCCGTAGACTACTTTGACTTTCTTGTAGATAGAACGCTTCTTTATATCGCAGACTTCTTTAGGCATTCCCATAAAGCTACGCACGATAGGCGGAATAGGGATATCCGAATAACTCTCTTCGACAGGAATGATCACGGAAGGAAGAATATCCACTTTATTACGGATCGAGAATGCGGCAAAGCCCGTATGAAAGTCCACCATTCCGGAACTGAAATCGTTTTTGACCATATAATCATGGCCTTCCGGAAAGATACCCAATACATCTCCTCGTTTAAAGACTTGTTGGATCATCTTAATGGAGCCGATGGAAATATTTCCGTCGATGGACATTGGGATCCCACCTGCGATCTTTGCTAGATCCTTGAAGATAGGAATTCTGAAAGTATATTCTGCAGCGATCCAAGAAATGAATCTGGGGAATGTATAAGAAAGAATGAAAGGATCCATATCGGATCTGTGATTGCAAGTGAGGATGAGTTTACCTTCGGTTACTAGGTTCTCCGTTCCGTACGCACTTATGTTCACCGCCATTCCAATGAAGGGCGCTACGAAATTCTTGATCCGAAGATATGTCTTTGCTTCTTTCTCCACACTAAGAACCTCTTGCTACTCTCCTAAGAAAACGCTCCACCATTTCTTATCTTGGTCACCCTGCTTAGGAGAATTCGGCTCCGACCCTGGAGAGTTCGTCTCCATTCTGTTAGGTCTTCCGTAATCTCTTTGCTTGCGCTTCGGTTGAACATTAGAAAGATTTCTTTTGATCTCTTCGTATTCCTTAGAGGCGCTAGAGTTCGAGCGTATATAATTTCGAATATCGTCCCATTCTGGGTCGTCTTCGCTGCCGTAAGCAGCATAGTTGAATAGATCGATCTGATCGAATTCGGGCATACTATTCCTTTCCGTTAAGGGGAAGTCCAAATGGATTCTGAGTAAAATCGCTTTTTACGCAATTCTACTCAAACCATTCGCATGTTTGCCCGGGAAAATACTATGGCAACAGTTTTCGTAAATTTCAAACCGGATTTTCAGCAACGGAATTTAAAAAATCTCTCGAGAAGAACTGAATTTGAGACTTTCATTTTCCGAATGTTTAAGTTATGGAGAGAGAAAATCTCCCCCCTTTAAACAGACATAATTATAAAGAATCGGAAGACGAGAGAGATACGAGTACGGCGACGAATCGGGGAAGGGTGATCCCATTTCCTTCTCCACCCGGAAGGAATTTGAAAAAAATCCGGGAATTGTACGAAATACTTTTCGATCCAAAGCGCTAGGACCGAGCTTAGATCTCAGATGCCTCGAATAGGCCTCTGAGATAGTTCAAGTATTCGGTTTTCTCGGTTTGATTTTCGGAAGGAGCCCAAGACGCGAACTCCTTGTCCGTGGTCGGATCATATGGTCCCGATTTTCCTTCGAAGCAAATGCAAGTATCCGAAAGGCATACCAGGGTATGGTATACACCCGGACTCAGATCGATCCCGTAAATCGGTCCTTCGGAAGAGAGTAGATGTTTTTCGAGCACTCTACCGTCTTCTGCAAAGAGTATGAATCCTAGTTTTCCTTTGAGTACTAAAAAGGTTTCGGGCTTAGGTGGGTTTTTGTGTCGATGAGCTTGTACGTACGTGTCACGAGTTAGTACGTTTAAGAATCTTTGGTAGGGTTCGTGAAGTTCGTGAAAGTTATGATTGGTTCTTCCTCTAACAGAAGAAGAAGCGATAGGAAGGAGTTTTTGGAATAACTCCTGATCTATGAGTTGTTTATCCGGCCGCGACAAGTTGTAGATGCTGCTCACAATACGCGATCAGATAATCTTTGCAAGCGGTGCAAGTATCTGCGGCTCCGCAAGCCTTGACTACTTCGCGATAGTCCTTTCCTTCCTGTTTAGCAGTCTCTACGATTCTTTCAAACGTGATTTGAGCGCAATGGCACTTTTCCATCTGTAGTTCCCGGTCTCTCTCTAAGACTATCGTTTTTGAGACTCAGTATTAAAGTCAAGTTTTCTGGTACAAAATTTCTAAATAATTTAATCCCTAAAGAGACATAATTAATACGGCGTACTACAGCCAAATAAAAGGAAACTGGAATGGACGAGCTAGCAAAAGAGATCGAAGCGTTATCCTGCGATGCGACAAGCAGGCAAGAAGAAGTTTCCGAATTTGAATGAGGATTGCTTGGTGCTTCGCAGATTTAAGCGGAGAGCTCGGTTCTCGCGAAGCGAGAATTTGCCATGTGGTGCGCCCAGAAGGATTCAAACCTCCGACCTTCTGATCCGTAGTCAGACGCTCTATTCAGCTGAGCTATGGGCGCGGGTTTTGGCTTAGAAGAGCCGTTTTTCCAACAGTGCTAAATGCTCCGCCGGAAGTTTCGGGACCAGTTTTTTTCCCTTAGTGTAATTGTATAGCAGGAAACCGGATAGGCCAAGATAGATAATCACTCCAGCGAGGTGCGCAAGATTGGCTAGCCAGGGTCCTGCAACCGGGATCATAGAGAAGAACCAAGATACCATTAGAAATGCGATGAAGTAGAGAACGTTCAATAAGGCAAGTTTGGAATGTCTATATACTTCCGCTTCTTGGGGAAAGAAGGTGAATCCTAGAAGCCAATTCCCAAAGAGGGGAAGGGTGACTAGATAGACACGAAAGATTTCCGTTCTTGTGAATGCAACGGCTTGTTCCCAATACGGGGAAACAAGTCCTAGAGCCTTAGCTTTGAGATCCGCGAATTTTGCTGAGTATTTTTCGAACTTCATTCTCTATTTCCGGAAAGAAAGGTAATACGAATAATTTGCCCTGGTATGCTTGGAGGGCTCCTAAGATCCCATAACCCAATAAGGAAATCCAAGCGACATAGCTGATAAAATCCGTAACGATAGGATTCGCATGGATCCATCTAAGTACGGTGCTCAAGATAGGAAACTCTCTTAAGAACCAAACTAGAAGATATAAAAATACAAAACCGGAGTTGAGCTTGATGGCTTGGACTGCGTGGAACTTGCAAATTTCTTGGCGTCTTCTGAAAAACCAAGGAAGAGCCCATCCAAAAAAAGGAATATAGGAGATTGCGGCAAAAAGATTGGGATAGTCATCCCCTTCTAACAATCGCTTTGTCTCTTCCAGGAATTCCCGGGTGTTGAATCTCTGGTCAGACATTCTTTTTGTTCCCGCGATCAGGTTTTGTTTAGGAAATTTTCGGAGACGCAGGGATTCGAACCCTGGGTACAGGTTACCCCATACGACAGTTTAGCAAACTGCTCCTTTCGACCGCTCAGGCACATCTCCATGATTTCCATTCGGAGAAGGTAGGATTCGAACCCACGGTGGGAGTTACCCACGACGGTTTTCAAGACCGCTGCCTTAAACCACTCGGCCACTTCTCCGGTTAAGGATTACTTTACTGACAAGATGGGGGACCCTGTCAAGGTGATTTACCTATGGGTACGGAAAAGAACCGTGCGAAGAAGTCGGGGATCAGAAGAAAGAGATCTCAGAATTTTCAGGCCAAGGTTTTTCGACCTAGAGAAATCTCGGGACTCAAGCTCGAGAAATGGGCGAATCTTGGTACTTCGATTTCTCATTCGGAAAACAAAACCGTTTTTGTCAAAGCCGGTATTCCCGCTGAGATCGTAGATATCCGGATCGATAAAGAAAATTCTAAACTGATTTGGGGAACGGTCGTAGCGGTAAAAACAGCTTCTCCTCTTCGGATCGCATCCGATTGCACTTCTTTTCCGGAATGCGGTGGCTGTTCGTATCGCCATGTATCTTACGAAGAAGAGCTTCGTATTAAAAAGGAACTTTTGCTGGAGACTTTTGTAAGAGTTTCCCGATTTTCCGGAACGGAGATGCCTCAGATCGAGATCCTCAGTGGACCTTCGGAAGGATATAGAAATACCGCTCAGATCAAGATCCAAAGATCGAAGGGAAAGATCCAAGCCGGATTCTTTCAGGAGAATTCCAATTCTTTGGTCCCCTTTCCGGAAGAAGGTTGTAAGCATCTTCCGAAAGAG
This sequence comes from Leptospira langatensis, assembly GCF_004770615.1. Taxonomy (NCBI): domain Bacteria; kingdom Pseudomonadati; phylum Spirochaetota; class Leptospiria; order Leptospirales; family Leptospiraceae; genus Leptospira; species Leptospira langatensis. The sequence continues at coordinate 659,195 of NZ_RQER01000004.1, read as the reverse complement.
ATGAACGATTTTATTCGGAAGAATTTGGAGAAGAAAATACCGGGTCCTAAGGACTGGAAGCTCAGATTTTCCTCCGGAGAAGTCTTTGAATATGATAGATCGGAAGTAAAGATCGGTCCCTATTTGCCGGAAAAACTAGAATGGTCCATTCCTGCGGACGGATTCACTCAGGTAAATCGGTTTCTCTTAGAAGATTGGATGAAAAAGATCCGATCCTGGATCCCGGAGAAGACCGGCAAGGTCTTGGAGTTTTATTCGGGTGCCGGATTGATCAGTTTGGCGATCGCGTCTCGAGTCGGGTCTTTGTCCGGTTTTGAGTTGTCCGAGTCTTCCGTAAAAGCAGCAAAAAGAAATTCTAAAGAAGCCGGATTCTCTCATTTGGAATTTAGCGCCTTGGATCTGGATTCTTCCTTACCAAAGGAACTCTCTGAGTCCGGAGTGGAGCTTTGTATCTTGAACCCTCCTCGGGCCGGTGCCTCGCCTTCATTATTAGATTTCTTTAATAGACTCAGGCCCAAGAGGATCGTTTATTCTAGTTGCAATCATACTACTCTGGCCCGCGATCTGAAAGTATTGGAAGGAATGGGATACGAATTGAAAGAGATCGTTCTCACCGATTTCTTTCCGAGAACCCAGCATTTCGAAGTACTGGTTCGATTGGAACTTTGATCTCTTTGATTTTTGCTGCGGAGATAGAAAATTGCACCTGAACCTTGTACTTGTACTTTTTCATTTTCGGTGCTTTTCTGTTCAAAAGAAATTGACTATAGATCCTATGCGAAGAGAAGAATTATATGCCCATTCTGGATGACTATGAACTTCCTTCACGTAAGCCGGAGCCTACTTCTAAGATAGAAGGAGTTTTTCAAGGGATTTGGTTGGAAGACGAGATCTGCTTTGCGATTGCGGGCGGTGGTTGCAAGGCTTTCTACGGTTTGGGCTTCGGTCGTGAACTCAAGTCTTGGGGATTGAAACTCAGACAGGTGTCCGGAGTTTCCGCCGGAGCCGCCATGGTCCTTTGCCTTCTTTCCGAAACGGAAGAAGAAACGGTTTCCTTCTTCGAAAGGATCGTTCGTAAGAATCCTCGTAATTTCTATTTCACTCGTTTCTTTAGAGGAGAGAAGGCCTTCCCCCATGAGGAGATGTATCGCCAGACCATACGATTCGGGATGGATTTCCAGAAGATCATTCGCTCTGGCTCTAAGGTTTTCATTCATACGATCAAGGCATTTCCTAAGGACGAGGCTCACAAGAATACCTTCCGTTTGGCAAGATTGATTGCGGAGACCGGCAGGGCCTTCATCGAAGACGAAAGAGATCGAGGCAAGGGTTTGCATACGGAGAGAACCTTTCGTGTGTTACGGAACTGGAACATGAAGGAAGTCTTATTTACAGAAGCCGATTTCAGGGATCCTGCCGTGATAGAACAGATCATTATGAATTCTTCTTCTCTTCCGCCTATCGTTTCCTTTCAAAACCATGGAAGGGAATACTACTTGGACGGAGGTCTTACCAATAACTTGATGTTAGAAGCATTTCCTCCGAATGCGAAGGTGATCGGTATCCATTACGAACAGACCACCCTTGTTGGAAAGGATCCTCGTCTCTTAGACCGTTGTTTCTTGGTCAGTCCTTCTAGACCGCTTCCGATCACTTCTTTCGATTATACAAATGCCAGGGGTGTGAGGGAAACATACGAGCTCGGGAAATCGGACGCCTTAAAGAATAAGGATAAGATCCTGGATTATCTTAAGAAAGATTGGATAAAGAAAGCGGAGAAATTCGCTCGTCCTTCCTGATCCTTTCTCTTTCAGAAATCCGAATGAGAGTCTCTCTTCTCGAAATTTCTTGAAACCGGAACCGCTTTCCCCATTCTAAGCAAAGGGTTGATAAACAGTGTCCGATTCCACTTCGATTATATCCGTTCAAAATGTTACAAAAAAGTTCAAGGATGTGATCGCAGTAAACGATCTCTCCTTAGAGATCCGCAAGGGAGAGTTTGTAGGTCTTCTAGGTCCGAACGGGGCCGGTAAAACCACTCTCATAGAAATGCTGGAAGGGATCCAGACACCTGACGCAGGTAAGATCACTATTCTAGGAACGAGTTGGTCTAAAAACGAAACATACTTACGCAGCAATATTGGTCTTGCATTGCAAGAGACCAGATTCATGGATCGGGCCACCGTTTGGGAAACTTTGAAATTGTTCGGAAGTTTTTATAAGGCGCCTGAATCCAGGTTACATGAGATCTTGGAGCTCACTCAGCTCACAGAAAAAAGCAAGTCATTCGTGAATAGTTTGTCCGGAGGACAGAGGCAGAGATTGGCTCTCGGTGTTTCCATTATGAATAAACCGGAGATCCTTTTCTTGGACGAGCCTACTACCGGTTTAGATCCGGGAGCCCGAAGAGATATTTGGAAGATCCTAGAAGATCTTCGTGCGTATGGAACCACGATGATCCTCACCACTCATTACATGGAAGAAGCAGAAGTCCTCTGTGAAAGGATTATCGTAATGGATAAGGGAAAGATCTTGGACCAAGGAACCCTATCCGATCTCTTAGGAAAATTAGGCGGAGGAGAGATCGTTCGTTTCTCCTTGGAAAACGGTGCAGATCCTATCGGACATCTTCCCGAAAAGGGAAGATTCAAATTCACTTGGAATCCGGAATCCAAAGAGGGAAGAGTCTTCGTAGAAAGGATCACCGATTATCTTCCCGCAATGTTGGATTCCTTTTCTAGATCAGGAATCGTTTTAAAAGAATTAGAATGTCATAAGAAGACCTTGGACGACTTATTCCTTTCTATGACAGGAAGAGGGTTGGGAGAATGAAACAGATCTATCATCTAGTCACGATCCAGTTAAAGGAATTTTATAGAGAACCTGGGATCCTTTTCTGGGCATTTATTTTTCCGATTGCGATCGCAGGAGTTCTGGGACTTGCATTTGCAAATAAGGGAGTCCCACAGACAAGGGTTGCCGTCCTTTCTTCTTCTCACGAGGCGGATCAGTTGGTCTCCCGGATCGAAAAGGCTTTCACTCAATCCGTGGGTGGGAACTCGGACGGATTAGGAGTCATTCTTCCTAGCGTATTGCAAGAAGAAGACGCAGTTAAGGCTCTCAAACGAGGAGAGATCAATCTCTTAGTAAAAGAAGATGAAAATGGGAATTTAGAATTTTCCTTCGATCCGAGCAATGCAAACGCTCAGAGAGATTATCTTCTTCTTTCTAACGCTTTGTTGTCGGAGTCTAGTTCGGAGAAGAAGGTTTCGAATATTAGAAAATTGGATTCTAAGGGAACCAGATATATCGACTATCTTGTTCCGGGAATGCTTGCCATGGGCGTCATGAACTCTTGCCTCTGGGGAGTGGGCTGGAATCTCATCGAGATGAGATTGAAAAAGCTTTTGAGAAGAATGTCCGCCACTCCTATGAATAAACTGGCTTTCGTTCTTTCCTTCTTCTTTACTCGTTTGGTCGTGACCATTGTAGAATCGATCATCTTCTTAACTTTTGCGTTTGGAGTTTTCGATACCGCATTTTTTGGATCCCCGATCGCGGCCTTTCTGGTCTTTCTTACAGGCAATTTTGTATTTGCTTGTATAGGTATCTTTGTCGGTTCCAGAGCGCAAAGTTCCCAGGTTGGGAACGGTTTAGTAAACGCGTTTACCTTTCCTATGATGGTGCTTTCCGGTATCTTCTTCAGTTATAAGAATTTTCCGGATCTGGCACTTCCGATTATCAGTCATCTTCCGTTGACTTTGATGGCAGACTCTCTCCGAGCAGTTTTCATTGAAGGTTCGGGATTGGCTGAGATCGTTTATCCTTGTATCTGGATGATCGGGATCGGTTTGGCATTCTTGGGCGCAGGACTTCGTATTTTCCGTTGGTCTTAAAGGAGAGGGAATGAATTCAGACTGGAAACAATGGGTCTATGAAAGAACTGCAAAACCATTATTCTTAAGTATCAATCCGGAAACGGCTCATCATCTTGCGCAAGGTTTACTCTCCCTTACCCAAAGGGTCCCGTTTGCATTTCCGATCTTAGAAAGTCTGACTTCTTATTCGAGCGAAAGGCTGCGATCCAAAGTGGCAGGGATAGAATTCGCAAATCCGGTTGGCTTAGGTGCAGGTTTCGATAAGACAGGAGAATTATATCCTTTCTTATCCAAACTCGGTTTCGGTTCCATAGAAGTAGGAACGATCACAGGACAAGGGCAGCCTGGAAATCCGAAGCCAAGGATCTTTCGCTACCAAGAAGACCAGGCCCTCATCAATCGGATGGGTTTCAATAATCCGGGTGCTGATCTCGCGGAAGCAACCTTAAAGACACAAAAGAAAAATTGCGTCCGAGGGATCAATGTAGGCAAGACAAAGCTAGTCTCCGAAGAGGACGCAGTTCACGATTACGTTTATTCTCTGCAGAAGCTGACTCCTTATGCGGATTACGCTGTGATCAATATCTCTTCTCCTAATACTCCCGGATTGCGGAATTTCCAAAAAAAGGAAAATCTAATACAGCTCATGCAAGGGATCCGAAATGGTTTAGGAGGGAAGTTCCCGATCCCGACTTTCGTGAAATTCGCACCGGATATGGAGAAGGAAGAACTGAAGCCTTTGTTGGAGCTCCTACCGGAACTGCAACTTGCAGGAGTGATCCTCACAAATACTACTATCGATAAGACAGTGCTCTCTCGTTATCCGAATGTGGAGAAAGAGGGCGGAGTTTCCGGAAGACCTCTTCGTCAAAGATCTACGGATCTCATTCGTTATGCGTATTCTATCCTGAAAGGAAGTCTTCCTATTATCGGAGTCGGTGGTATCGATTCCGGTGAAGCAGCCCTCGAAAAGATCCTGGCTGGAGCGAATCTTATCCAAGTGTATACAGGTTACGTTTATAACGGGCCTTTATTGCCGATGAGGATCTTGGAGTTTTTGGATAAGACCATGAAGAAGGCGGGAATCAATTCGATCTCCGAATTGGTCGGTAAAGATCGGATCTAGTTCCGGTCTTTAGGCATTTACCGTTTAGATCTATATTTTAGAAAAATTGAATTAACTGAAATAGAAGCGCGAAGGTGAGATCATCATTCATCCGAGGATTTGCATCTTCCTCTATCGTCCCATTCTGTTTTCCAATTCGAGGAGCCTTGCTCTTTTACGAGTCGAATGACTATGTCGGTGCATATCGTCTTGTTTGTATTTTCGGAAAACTCGTATTCTCCTTCATAACGAAACCAGAATATTTCTTTCGTAGCGGTTACATTTTGTCCGAATTCGGGTTCTTTCAGTCGAATCGCCTCGACAGTTTTAGATTTTCCTTTTTCCTCTAAAATTGCTTCTTCGACTGCTTGGTAGACCTCGTCTTTAGAAGGAGGTTCTTTGCCTGGTTCTGTCACTACTACGGATCTTGCCATTCCCATATCCGCAAAGATCCAACCTCTGTCTCTCACGAATTGATAGATGACACCAACGGGAGTTTTTGTGGTCTGTCCTTCCTTCTTGCGACTTGTAACAAAGAAGGAGAATTTATAACGAAGATCGGCATTGCCACTTTCCTCATTCGAATCCTTTTGGATCAGTTTAGGTTTTCCTGTTGCTTGCACGTCCAAGATTTTGTCTCCTGGGAATTTCTTGGACCATTGGATCTGTAGTTCCTTCTTGGCCTTTTCTTCGTCCGGAGTACCTGCAATTTGAGCAAAAATGCCGGGGTGATAAGCGAATAGAAGGATTGCCCCGATTGCAAGATAGATCTTTGCCATAGCTCCAGTGTTTTATCTCTGAGAAAGATCCTTGTCAATGAAATTCCAGATTCCATTCTATTGGAGGAGGTTCTAGATTTGAAACAGATCCATCTCATTCGACATTCCAAATCTGATTGGGAAGATTTATCTCTCAAAGACAAGGATCGTCCTCTCTCTAAGCGAGGAAGGAAGAACGCAAAATTTCTTGCTAAATATATGGAGAAGATCTCTTTTTCGACGGATCTCGCCCTTGTTTCGCCATCGAAGAGAACTAAAGAAACTTTGCATATACTAGAAGGATCTTATTCGCTCTCCAAGGAAACTCATATTGTGGACGAGATTTACGAAGCGGATTATAGCGATCTGATACGCTTGATTCGGGGGATCGATCCGAAAAAAGAAAGCGTTCTATGCATCGGTCATAATCCCGGATTCGAGGATCTTGCGAATTTTCTATTACTTAAAGATCCAGGGTCTTCTCTTTTCGAAAAATTCCCTACTTCTTCCTTTATTAGTCTGGTTTCGAGTTCGGAAACCTGGGAAGATGTTGGAATAGAAAAATGCAAACTAGTCAGGTTCTGGATCCCATGAAAGAAGACTCATTACATTTAGATAATATTCCTTTTCGCGTCTTGATCGGAAGACAAGAGATTGATGCAAGGGTTTCCGAATTAGGAAGGCAGATCGGAAAGGATTATGAGGACAAGTCGCCTCTTTTCGTGTGTGTGTTGAGGGGAGGAGTATACTTCTTCTCGGACCTAACCAAGTCACTTCCCTTTTCGGTAGAGTTGGATTTTATCCAAGCAAGGTCGTACCAAGGAACCGAATCTGTCGGAGAGGTGGAACTGGTTAAGGACCTGGATGCGAACATCAAAGATAGGCATATCGTCATTGTAGAGGATATTGTGGATACCGGAAAGACCCTGAAATTCCTGATTGCCCATATTCTGTTGAAAAAACCTGCCTCCTTAGAAGTGGCGGCACTTCTTTTTAAGGAAGGGGGAGAAGCAGTGGATTATCCGATCAAATACGTGGGCTGGAAGATCGGAAAAGAATTCGTGATCGGTTATGGTTTGGATTATGACGGGAAGTTTAGAAATCTTCCTGGGATCTATGTCTTTCAGGAATAAGGAACTCGAGCCGCTGATAAGAATGCGAATTATTTTGCTCCTTTATTCTTATCCGAATTTTTCGAGCGTTAGCTTCTCCTATTCTGTTTAATTCAGTCTTCTTTTTTGATTTCATTGAAGATCGCCGCTTTGAGTCTCTGGCTTTTGGATCAATGTCTTTAAGCCTGCAATTGATTCTTCTAGTTCTTTGATCGATGGTAGAAGCCTTTCCCCATCCACAAATCCTTTGGTTTCACTTTTACTTAGGTTCGAATAGATTTCCGCGGACAAGGTGCGATATGTCTTTTGCAGATTCTCGAAAGACGATTCTAGGTTTCTAGGAGAAAGAGCCTTTTGTCGGATCCGGTATCTTCTTCCCCAAGAAACCAAGAGCTTGAGTAGGACCAAAAAATACGCCGGAAGAAGGAGCAAAATTGCCGTCTTGGAAACCGCAAATAGGTTCCAAGTTTCGTATATAGCGTGACTCAAAAAAGATCTAAGTCCGGAAACAAAAACGACGGCTATCGTATAATTGATCCTGGGAGACGAAGGGGAAAGGGTATTGATTATATAGAGAAGGGGAATAGAAAGGAGCAAAACCAAAACCAAATCCACTGGAAAGAGATTTGAAATCAGATCCAGAAATTGGACGATGGCGTTATAGGTTCTCACCAGATCGTCGACGGATTGGTTTAACCTGTCAAAGTCCGCCTTTAGATTGGAGAAAAACTGGGTGATCTGGTTCATTAATTTACTCCGTAAAATTCCAGGTTGGGAGAAGGGAACCGCCGCGCTTCGTCGGCTGCAAGAACTTTCCTTAACTCAAAAGCTCTTCCTCGTTTATTCCGTTTTTGCGATCTATTTCCTTCTCTACCATGAAGCTCATCTTCCTTTGTTCTGGATGATCGGTCTGGCATTGGTAGGTTATATCGCTTCGGGATTCTTGTTCTGGGGGATCGTAGTCGCATTCCGTAAATTGGAAACCAAAGTGGAGCTTCCCGCTATCTTTGCGGAAGTAGGGATCGCTCGTCCTACGACTAAGTTTGTCCCTTGGATAGAGGCTTCCTTCTTTTTGATCCCGGTGTTGATTTGTTTTCTGACAGGTTTCTTCGAGAATAGATCCGGGATCTTATTTCTCGCAGTGTATGCGGTTTTGGTTCTTCTTATCCGGCTGATCGAAAATAAAGTATATTATAAAATTGGATTGTTAGGGTTCCTCATTCTTGCTGCGGGACTTTCCAGTTTCAAGGCACTTCAGTTGACGGAAGTCTGGGTGGCTTATATCCAATTCAAGCCTACTTTTGAAGAAAAGGATCTAACGAACTGGGGATTCGATGAATCTACTCGTAGTTTAAGCAATCCTGATCTAAAGCTAAGCGTGCATCTTCCTGAAGATTTCTATTTTCATAATCCAAAGGATTTGGGTCTGGAGAGTAAGACAGGAGTCGGACAGATTGCGGGAATTATCTCTACAAGTGAAACGGATTGGAGTCGTTATCCTTCCATCCGGATCTTTTATTATCCGCAGAGATTCGAGGACGATACCCAATTAGTGAACGATTTCAAGAAATTCTTGGATTCCCTTTTGGAAAGGGGCGATATCCAAGAAGTCAATGAATTGGAACGAGAGAGCTTCGAAGACAGATATTACGGGAAATTCTGGACCTTCTACGATGTTCTTAGGCCAAGATACGCAAAGACGGGGATCTTTATATTATCGAAACATAAAGAACCATATACTCTGGTTTTTCTGATCTCCGAGAGTTTGATCAAAGGAAGAAGACACGAAGAGTCCGTAGAAAAGATCCTCTCCAGTGTAAAGATAGAAGAGTAGAATACTAACTCAGAGTCACGTAATCTAAGTGATTTGCAATATGCATCGCATGAGCGAGTTCGTATTCTTGCTTCGTCAGCTTTCCATACGCAAAGTGTGGGGCAAATTCTCCAGTATAATGAGAGAACGCAGAGATCGATTTTTGTAATTCGATAACACTTTCCTGAATGGAAACGTCCGCTCGTAAAATATCCGCCCCTGGGATAGGTGCATTCAGATCGTGGGACATCTTTCCTTTTCTGGAAAAATTCCAGAAGGCGATCTTACCTAAAGTATTTTGGAAGATCTCGGATTTGTTTTCCGGATAACCCTTAATGGAATAATAGATACTTTGTGCACAGTGTAGAAGTATCTGGCTCGGATTCCATTCTCCATAAGGAATAATCTCTTTAGAAAGAAGTAACTTTTCTAATTCAACGCCTACTTCCGAAAAGTTAGAGAGAATAAGACCTCTCTCTTTTATACCCGCAGGAGCGTTGGAACAAGATCCTAATACGGTTGCTGAACTCGTAAGAATTCCGACAGCCACCGCTTTTTGGATAAATTCCTTTCTGGAAAAATTAGGATCCGACATGAAGCACTCACTATTTCTTATATTTTTGTTTTCTAATAACTAACCCAAGAGAACATAAGAGTCAAGAATTTGATCATTCTTGGGGAAGGTTTCCGATGTACTTTGCTCTCGGCCGGATCAAATTTCCGGAATCATATTGTTCCATTGCATGAGCTAACCAACCTGCAGTCCTACCGATTGCGAAGATCCCAATGCCTGCTCCTTTCGGAAGCCTGAGAGCTTTAGAAACGAGTGCGAGTCCGGCATCGATTGTAGGATAATCTTCTAAAAGTTCTTCCATCTGTTTTAAGAATTGTAGATAGAGTTGTACATCTGCATCATTCGGGAAAAACCGCGAGACCATTTCGATCAACTTTCTACCTCTGGGATCTCCTTTCTTGTAGAGAGGATGACCGAAGCCCGGGATATTTTCTCCACTTCTTAATTTCTCTTCTAAGAGTTGTTTATCCTTCTTCTTATTTCCGTTTGCTTGCGAAAGGAGAAGGATTGCCTTCTCTGTTAGCTGGCCATGCTTGGGTCCGGACAAGGCAGCGAGTCCGGCAAGAACCACTTGGTAGAGAGAGGCCTCGCTGGAAGCTACGCATCTCGCCGTAAAAGAGGACACGTTCAGTTCATGATCGGCGGAGAGTATCAATGCCGCTTCTAGAAGTCTGAGTCTGGAAGTTAAGTCGTTGGGTTCCTTGGACTTCTTGGTTTCCGACCAACTTGAAAGTAAAGTCTCCGAAATAGAGCCCGAAGAAGAATGAAAGCCCGATGCAAATAGAGTGAGATATCGGAGAATATTAGAGGCGGTCTTACGGAATGTCTTCGAGTCTTTTCGAAAAGCTTTCGGGTCCTCATATTCCAAAAATGGAATTAAGATCCTACAGCGGTCCAAAATGGGTCGGTCAACGATCCGATTTAGGATCTCTATTCCTTCCTGAGAAATTACTGGCCATTCTTGTCGGAAGGGAAACACTTCTTCGGCTTCCCAAAGGAGTGCGGCAGTTTCCTCGAAATTAGAAGTCTCTGCTAGGTGGAGTACATTCTTGCCTCTATAGAATAGCGTTTCTTCTCCCAAGAGAGTGATAGAGGATTCCAAAACAGGCTGGCCTAAGGAGAGTGCGGTCTTTGCTGTTTTTCCAGGTTGGCTTCTTTCTTCTCTACGAAGAAGCAGTTGTTCTACATCTTCCCTTCTGTATCTCTTGCTTCTGTCCTTATTCCCTCCGGATTCGGAATGAAGCAAGCCTCGACTAACGTATGCATATATGGTTTGGATCTCTACCCCTAGAACAGTGGCTACTTCCTCCGCGCTTAAGAACGGCTTTTTGAGGGAAAAACTCATATATTGACAATATAATCAACATTGACGAATGATTGTCAATCCACTAAACTCAAGGTAAAAATAGGAGGAAACCATGATTCTCTCTGAACAAGAAAAAGAGAAACTCTATAGTCCGGGCCTGGACGGGATCCCTGCCGCGAGAACCAAGCTGTCCTTGGTAGATGGTAAGGCGGGAAGATTGATCATCGCCGGCTACGATGTGGACGAATTTGCAGGCAAGGCGGTATTCGAAGAGACCATCTTTCTGCTTTGGAACGATAGAAGGCCCAAGCCAACCGAAGTAAGTCTGTTTGCGGAAGAGCTTAGATCATCTAGAAGATTTTCAAAGGTGATACGCACGATCATAGAAGAAGCAGTGTATGCTCATCTTCCGCTGATCGATATCTTGAGGATCGGATCCGCAGCACTTTCTTTAGGATCTGCAAAGGAAGATGCGAAGAAGGATGCGATGGCCGTTCTTGCTACATTTCCTTTGATCGTAGCCTGGGCGTTTCGTTTAAGCAAGGGATTGGCCCCTGTATTACCTAGACAGGATCTGGATATCGCTGCGAATTTTCTTTATATGCTTAAAGGCACCGAGCCGGATGCAAGAAGTGTAAGAGCCTTGAATACGTATCTAAACACGGTTTGCGATCATGGACTGAATGCTTCTACCTTCGCTGCGAGAGTGATCATCTCCACTCAATCCGATATGATCTCTGCAGTTACAGGAGGATTAGGAGCCCTAAAAGGACCTTTGCACGGAGGAGCTCCCGGGCCTGCGTTAGACACTGTTTTCGAGATAGGTGCTAAGGAAAACGCGGAGAAGATCCTAAGAGAAAAACTCCAAACCGGAGAGAGACTTATGGGATTCGGACATAGGATCTATAAGATGAGAGATCCACGCGCCGACGTATTAGCAAAGGCCTCTAAGATCCTATATGATACGGAAGAAAAGAAAGATTTCTATGATCTGGCAATGCATGTGGAAAAGACTGCACTTGTTCTATTGAAGGAATATAAACCGGATCGCGTACTGCAAACCAATGTGGAATTCTATACAGCTTTGCTTTTGCATGGATTGGATTTTCCTACGGAACTGTTCACTCCGGTATTCGCTATGGCAAGGGCCGGTGGTTGGACCGCTCATTGTTTTGAACAATTGAAAGAAAGAATTCTCAGACCCGATGCGATCTATATCGGAGAAGAAGGAAAGCTCTGGAATTGAAAATGATAAAGAAAGAATATTACGGACGAGGAAAGATAAACTCGTCCGTTATTTCTTTTCGGGCAAAGGCTTAGAGCCTAATAGTTCCGTTTGCACCACAGACAAAGGATCGATCATAGTTCCCAGAACTCTCAGGCCTAAATGCAAATGCGGCCCAGTCGACATTCCTGTGGAACCGATCTTACCGATCAAGTCTCCCTTTTTCACCTTATCTCCCGGTTTTACTAAGAGCTCAGACTGATGCATATATAAGGAATATACTTCTAAACCGTGATCGATGACTGTAAAGTTTCCCTCATAGTACATGGATCTTGCAAGTATTACGGTACCATCATTGATCGCGTAAATCGGCTCGCCTACACCGCCCTTGAAATCGGATCCTCCGTGAGGGCGACCCTTCTCCTTATTATAGATCCTACGTTTGTAGAAGGGACTATTTAAGACTGGGTCTTTGACTGGATATGCAAAATCGGAATCGATCTGTATTTCTGATTTGGACTGAAATGCCTTTGCCTTTGCCTCTGAACAATCCTTGATGAATGCTTTGGTTTCTTCGGACAACTCTTCCGAAGTGTATTGCTTATCCATGGTAAGGTGAGAGACCTTAGAAGTAGCAAAATTCGTTTTTTGGACCGGGATCTCGTATTTCTTGGATTCGTTTTTGGAGAATAAATGCTTCTCAGTTAATTCTAAGATCCCATTCGGTTTGGAAAACTCCGGAGAGATGGGAATGAATACCAAAAGAAATCCGTCTTTCTGAGAAAAAGGAAGCTCAGTCCCTTCCCAAGTAATTTTAAAATTCCCTAATTTGTCCAATATTCTCGGGAGAGGTTTGATCTTTAAAAATAAGAGCTCTCCTTGCGCAAATTTCCTTCCGGAAAGAACGAATGAGAAAAGCTCTTCCTTCTTTTCGACCACTTCTCCGTGGAGGCGCTTCGGACCTTTCTTGGTGATGACCGTATTTTTTGCAGTACTGGTCGTCGCCTTCTTCTTTTCGTCCTTCTTGTTTGCGCTAGCGGTCTTGCCCGCTACATTAGAAGTATTTTTGCCTTCTTCTTTTGTTTTGCCATTCTTCAGTTTAGGATCTCTCGAGCCAAACTTAGAAAGCACAGATCCCTTTTTGGGCTCTTCTTTCTTTTTAGATGTATCTTCCTTCGCAAAAGAAGAGAAGGAGAAGAGGCAAAGTAAGAGTAGGAAAACGATCGCTTTATCAAAATAAGAGCACATAGGAGAAGGGGACTGCAATTCGGATCTCATTCGCATATTGGAATGAGACGTTTATTGGTACAGAAATATTTTCTTTCGTTTTGATTGAAAATTATGTCTCTAAATTTTTCGGTCCAAACTCCCTGTCGGACAAATGCCCTTCCTTCTTGAGAACTGTTCGGACGGGCTTTCGTATTTTCAAAAAAACCCCTTATAAAAATCCGGAATCCGCCGAAACAAAGAACAGGGACCGGACAATGACATCAAACAAAGAGGAATGGTTGGAACGGATATGCTCTCTTTTCGAAGACGAGATCCGCCTGTACTCCGAAATCCTGGAGTTGGAAAAAAATAAAACGGAAGCTGTGACCAAGGCGGATGGTAAGTCCTTGGAAGTGATTTCCAAAAAGACGTACGAGCTGATCGTTCACGCGAGCGAACTAGAAAGGGTTCGCATGGTCGCCATCCAAGATGTTTATACTTCAAGTAATTTAGGAATTCCTAAAGAAGGCGAACTAACTCTGACTGATTTTTTAAATAAGATAGATCGTGAATCCGAGCACAGATTGAAGCAACTCGGTACTAGATTGAAAGATACGGTGCACAGATTGAAGGATAGGATCAAGGCGAACGACAAGTTGATCCGCACCAGACAGGAATTTTTAACGGCTACTATAGATGCGATGCGTAACAACGCAAATAGCGGAGAAGTCGCCGTATACGAGGATGAGAATTCCACCTCTACAAGAGGAAAAAGGAAACGTTCGTCCGTCCTCGTGAACGCTTCGGCGTAACGGCATTTTGGTTAGGAGGGAGAGAGCATGGGATCCACATTCTCCGGATTGGAAATAGGTAAAAGAGGTTTGGCTGCTCACCAGCAAGCCTTGCAAACTACTGGGCACAATATTTCGAACGCGGATAATAAACATTATTCTCGCCAGAGAGTGGTAATGCAAGCCACGGATCCTCTCTATGAACCTTCTTTAAATAGGGCACATGTTCCGGGTCAAATAGGCCAGGGTGTGGAGATCGCTTCTATCGAGAGAGTTAGAGATAATTTTATCGACGATCGTATTATTGAGACTTCCGGTGTGAAGGATTACTGGGCCGCTAAGAACGAGTATTTATACCAAGCGGAGAATATCTTCAACGAACCGAACGGTACTACTCTTAGAACTCTCATGGATAAGTTCTGGTCTTCTTGGGAAGAATTGGCTAATTATCCGGAAGACAACGCTCATCGCTCCGTGGTCCTAGAAAAGGCGCAAGGTTTGGGAAGTAGAGTAGAAGATGTGTATCGCAAACTCTCTCAGCTTCGCGATCAGGCGAATAGGGAAATCGAATCTCACGCGATGCATTTGAATACCATCGGTGAGAATATCCGCACTTTGAACGAAAGGATCGCTAAGTCGGAAGCCCTCGGAGATAGACCGAACGATCTTTATGACAAAAGAGATTCTCTTTTGCAAGAGTTAGCTAGCTTAACCGACATCAATATCGGTAGAAGTGATGAAGACGAATTGATGGTCTTTATCGGTCAGCAGATCTTGGTGCAAGGCGGTAAGCTGAACAAGATCGACATATTAGGAAATCCTTCTAAAGACGGTTTACTCGATCTTTACTGGCAGGTTACCGGAGATCCGGTGCTTCTTCGTAAAGGACGCTTGCAAGGTTTGATCGAGGTCAGGGACAAGATCCTAGGCGAGAAGATAGACCAAGTCGACTCTCTTGCGGTCAACGTGATGGATGTGATCAATGAGATCCACAAAGATGGATTTGGTCTGAATGGAAATACGAACCTGAACTTCTTCGATATTCGTTCCTTGGCATTGAATACGTTTGGGGAATACGACTCGGACGGTGACGGACAGAACGATATCTCTGCCATCTTTAGAGTGACTGGAAAGAATACTTTGGATCCGGATCGCCCGATCGGGATCAGCGGGACAATGACCTTTGTTCGTCCGGACGAGAAGGAAACTCAGGTGCTTGTTCCTTATTCTGCGAACGATACTTTAAACGGTATCATCAAAAGGATCAACGCGTCCAAAGTGGGCGTCGTGGCATACATGAATCACGACAACCAACTCGCTCTTAAGGCGACCGTTGCGGAAGATTCTCCTAAAAAGAATTTCGTTCTCAGACATATCGAGGACTCCGGAGATCTACTTGTCGGTTTAACGGGGATCCTGATGGCTTCCGGTCCTTCCGGTGCTTACGATTACAAGCGCTTGGGCGAGATCACAAAGTTGCAGTCTAAGCCGGAAGATATCACTTTGACTCCGCATTTTCATCCTTCTTCTCATTTTAAGATCAATGAGCATATAGCGAATAACGTGGCGAATATCGCCGCAGCTCGCGGTAAGGATGTGGGCGGAACAGGAGACTATAATTCTCCTGGCGGTCATAAGGACGGTCGCAACGCTCTCTTAGTGGCTTCTTCTCTTAGAAACAATCCTGTAATGGTGGATTATTCCAAGACAACGGACGATTTCTACAATAGTCTGATCTCTAAACTAGGAACAGAAGCAAGAGAAGCCAAACAAGAATGGGGGATCCAAACCGATCTCATGACTGAACTTGAGAACATGAGACAATCGGTTATGGGTGTGAGCCTGGACGAGGAAATGGCCAATATGGTCCAATTCCAACATTCGTATAACGCGTCAGCTAAGATGATCAATACCATGAACGAGATCCTGGATACGATCATCAATAGGTTGGGCGCTTAATTCCGCGGGGAATAGCAAGGAGGCGAAGCCATGATGCGGATCACTAACATGATGCAAAATAACAGTCTGGTGAGGACATTGAACCGTCACCAGGTGGCTATGGATGAAACCCAAAACCAATTGGGCACAGGACAGAGGATACGTATTCCTTCCGACGAACCGGGAAGAGCTACGAACCAAATGTTCTTTCGTTCTCGTTTGAACGAGCTAGATACGTTTCAATCCAATATTGACGATGGATTTGGCAGACTTCAGCAGATAGACGGAGAGCTGGATAGAATAGGAAACCTTTTCCAAAGAGCGAGGGTTCTCGCAGTCCAGGCATCCAACGGTATTTATCAAGGAGATAAAGGCTTCGAATTGGAAGTCGCTGTCGGTAAGGAAATCGACGAGCTACTTCGTGCGTTAGTTGATATCGCAAATACCAGAGATGCTACCGGAAGACCTTTGTTCGGCGGTCATGTGATCGAAAGACCTCCTTTCGAACCGATCGAATCCAAGATCAAAGGCCTCCAAGGATTGGAACTTAAGAACCAATATATCGGAGTTGAATACCGCGGCGATATCGGAGAACAGCTCCGAGAGATCGAGAAAGGCGAATATATTCCTGTCACCATTCCCGGGAACAAGGTCTTCTGGGGAACGAATATGAGCGTGACTAGTCGCGTGGATAACTCCGGCTATGTAGCGGTTTCGGATCAGAAGTTCAAAATAGACGGAGTAGAGATCCAAGTTTCTGCGGGCGACACGATCGATGATATTATCGATAAGATCAATAATTCTCCGATCGAAGCTAAAGCAAACAAGCTCGCCCAGGATAATATCAGTTTAAGCTCTACTGCTCCTCACCAGGTCTGGTTGGAGGATGTGGATGGAGGGACCATGCTTAGGGATATAGGCCTCATCGATCCTGCGAATTCGGAGCCTCCTAATAATTATAGTAAGTCTGCTACCGTAACCGGTCTCTCCGTATTCGACGTATTGATCCAGTTCAGGAACGACTTGATCCAGAAGGACCAAGAGAGGATTTCAGGAAGAGATATCCAAGACTTGGATCTGGCTCTGGAGAATATTCTTCGTTATAGATCCATCGTGGGTGCGAGAATGAACCGAATGGAAGAGCATTCTCAAAGAGTATCTTTCGATAAATCGTACATGACTGAGTTACTCGCTAAGAATGAGGGAATCGATTTCCCTGAAACCATCATGAATATGAAGTGGTTAGAGACGATCCATCAGTACGCGCTTAACGTAGGTTCTAAGGTGATTAAATCTACCTTGATGGACTTTTTAAGATAAACCGGTGTCCCGGTAGGATTTCCTACCGGGAATTCTTCTTGTAGAGAATAGAAAAAGCAATAAACTAAGAGCGCTCTGGCGCTGAATAACAGGTCGGTCAATGGTTGAGATCCAAAGCAAACCTTTCGGGAAAATAAAAGTTTCGGAACGACAACTTATCAAATTTCCGGAGGGACTCTTAGGTTTTAGCAATTATAAGAGTTTCGCCTTAATCGAAGAGGACGAGGAGTCCGTATTCAAATGGCTTCAATCCGTAGATGAGGTGGACCTTGCTTTCGTGGTCATACCTCCTTCTCTCTTTAAAAAAGAATACAAACCGCTTCTTAGCTCCGAAGAGATCTCTCAAATCGGGTTGCAGGATGTTTTAGAAGCGTTGATACTAGTCATAGTGACCATCCCGAACGACGATCCGGCTTCTATGACAGCGAATTTACAAGGACCAATCCTGATCAATAAGCAAGAGTTAACCGGTCGACAATTCGTTTCTCGCAATGAGATCCATTCTGTAAGAGAAAAGATCCTGGAAAGTGCCACTGTGGAGATGTCCTAAGTGCTTGTACTAGCTAGACGTACCAATGAATCCATAATCATCGGCGACGATATAGAGATCGTCATTGTGGATATCAAAGGGGACCAAGTAAAGATCGGGGTCAAGGCTCCTAAAGAAGTCTCCGTGCACAGGGCCGAAGTGTATAGAGAGATCCAAGCAGAGAATAAGAAAGCTGCGGGAGCTAAAATTAAGCCGGAGGAATTGGGCAAAATTGGCAGCATGCTTAAAAAATCCGATTCGGGCAAAAAAGAAAAATCCTAATCTATTTTCTTTCCTTCTCGTATTCTCGTTTATAACGATTTCTTGTATTTCTTCTCAAAAGAAAGAAATGGCAAGTTCTTCGGAGACCATCGTACTTTTCTATCTGAAGAAGGGTCCAGAAACTCCTCTCTTCTTGGAGCCTGATACTTGGCTGCCGATCGCTTCCAGTGTCCTTACCGGCGCACCGATAGATTCCACGGATAAAACAGAATTCGTAACCAGATGGCAGAAGCTTTTCAAATTCGCCGGCATTCCTGAACCTGGAGTCATCTCCAGAGATCCCATTAGGGTACTTACGGAAGAAGAGACTGCACAATTAGGAGAGCTGCTGTTCAAAGCGGAAGCGGATATATCGGATGGGCTTCCACATGCATATCAAGTTATTATAAAGCGAGAAGATCCCATTCGTCCTGGCCTCAGGATCAGACGTACCGTTTTCTATATCCGAAATCGTGCAGACGGTTTGATCTTGGAATTTTCCGAGATCGGACAGGTCTTGGATTTCCAAACTCCTTATTCGTTTCGAGAATGGACCTTGGTTCCGGTCAGCAAGCCGGATCCGTCTACTCGAAACTCCATTTACTTGCCTGAGATACGTCCGGAAGGCTTAGACTTTCTTTCTCCTTTGCCTGGCCAAGCGGAAGAGACAAATCGAATCTGTGTGAAGACTGGATTTTGGACATCTCAAATCCTGAAAGATACGGCAAGCGAACCTAAAAAATTTCCTAAGAGTGTAGAAGACAGGCTAAAGACCCTGAAAGAGTTACTGGATAAGAAGCTGATCTCAAAACCGGAATACGAAAAGAAGAAGGCAGAGATCTTAAAAGATCTTTAATAAATTCGGATATTTTAATATTCCATAAGAAGAAATCCAAAATCGAACTTCTTCTTATGGATAAAGTGTATCAGAAGTTCTTAACGAGACCGAAAGTAGCCCCGAAATTCCCTAACTGCTTATTGTCTAAAGTGGAAGATAGATTCTCAACGGAGCCGATCTCTACAGGAGTAGTTCCTGGAGCGACGTTGTATCCTTGGACGGAACCTACGCTGAAAGTGCTCAACTGATAGAATCCGCCGACTCTGATCCCGAATGTATTGAAGATTCGGATCACGAAGCCTGTTTCGAAACTCCAAGTAAATCCGCTCAGCCCTTCGAAGAAACCGTCTTTGGATTTGAAGATGGTCGCTTGCACAGGTGCATAGGAGCCTGCAGTTCCTCCTGTGTCCGCTCCGGCTTGAAAGGAAGCCATGCTCATATTTCCCCAAAACATAGTGAAATCCCCACGGAAGTACCAGTTCAACCAATCCCACATAGGAACGGCCACACCGTAATCAATTGAGAAATTTCTAATATTGTACTTTAATTGTCCGGCCCCGATCGCATATCCACTGATCCCATCGGAAACCCCTCCGGACATCCCAGGAAGCTTCAGACCAAAGTTCCCATAGTTACCGGTGGTGGAAGAATTTCCGTATCCGAAAGAGAATTCATAGCTGAAGTCTTTCCTGGTAAGAAGGTTCAAAGGTCCCCAACCATATCGGATCTTCCATTCGTTCGTAGTAGGCTTGATCGTATCTTCGGTAAAACGATTGGAAGTACTGGTAGTGGTAGTCTTGGTTTCGGATTTTTCCCCCAGGGAATAATTGAAGCCTATAAAGGTATTGTCCGAAAGCTGCTGGCTCAATCGTATCTTAGGAGATATTGTTCCCACCGGCGTGGTAGAAGTATTCTCCTTAAAGAATTCGGGTGCGTCTCCTAGCACACTGCTTGCGAGACGGACGCTATTCAGGATCCCGTTTACGGATTGAGGTCCGCCTTTTTCTAAACCGCCACTAACGGCATCTAGTTCCAAAATAGTTAATAAACCGGAGTATGTGCTCGTATCTTCGTTGGAAGAATTCGAACTCGAGTTCTGGTCGTTCGTATTTTGGATCGGTCCATTGTTTTGGTTCTGTGGATTTGGGTTGGGTGGATTTTTTTGAGGCTGTCGGTTTGCTCCTCCGGCTTGCGCGAAGAGTGAAAAACCGATTAGGTAAATTACCAATATAGCCAATGCTCTTTTTTTCATTCTCATTCCTGAGTAATAATTTTTTTCCCAAATCATCAGGAAGAAGCGTCAAGAGCAAGAGAAAAAATCAAAAGACCGGAGCGGCCTCCGAAGAGGCCGCTCACGTAGTGAGAATAGTGAAGAGAATTGGATATATGTTAACTAAGTTGCCAGTTATGGTACTTAGGTAACATTCCATAAATACCATACCCATAAAACCGGCTGAAAATACAGATCTTTTTCAATAAATTACGGATTTTTTAATAAGCAATGAAGGAAGGGTAAATAACCTCTTAGCATTAAGTTGGATCTATACAATTTCCTTAAATTTAAGGCCTATTGCTGAAAGAATATGAGTGATTTTGGAAAAAATATTTGGAAAACGCTCATCGAGCATTTTAAATAAATTATTTCCAAACGATCTACTTTGCTCGCTTAGGATGCTCTTCGCTATCCTTGCAAAGTAAGAGTGTATGACCTGATTTCTAAGGGAAAAATTCCGTTTTGTAGAAGGAATTTTATCCGATCTGCTTAGCGTTTTACGAATTCCTCTTCGTATTCCTGCTCATATCTAGACGAACGCTCGTTTAGATTTTTTGCTCCTACGTAATAGCTGCCTTCATCCTCTTTTTTTGCCATTTCCGTAAACTTCTCGGAGCGATGTTCCAAATGCGGATGAGTCATAAAGTATTCTTGGATGGGGGAAAGAGACGCTTCTCCTTCTCCTGTGGCTTCTTTTAATCTTCTGAAGGTTCTTCCCATTGCATATGGGTCATACTTTTCCCTACGCAATAGTTCGTAACCGTACTGGTCTGCTTCATCCTCTTGGTTTTTGCTGAAAGAAGGTCTGATGAGAAGGCCAACAGCGATATCCGCGAATTCTCCTAGGCTTGCAGCGCCTATTTTGCGGGCTAGAAGCTCTCCTCTGACCCCATCCATGCAATGCGATAGTTCTACGTGGCCTATTTCATGCCCTAATATAGCGGCAAGTTCGGCTTCAGATTTCACCATTGATAAGAGACCCTTGGTTACGAATAGAATTCCGCCCGGCATGGCAAACGCATTCGGAGAAGAGGTATCCATTATAAAAACCCTATATTCGAAATTCTTGGAATTTCCTACGCTCAGGTTATACACCAAATTCCGGAGATAGATCTGATCCGGACTGGTAGGATCGGAATAGGATTCGTATCTCAAGGCGATTGAATCGCCTAATCGCTTTTCATCTAGATCATTGATCGGAAGCAGTTTCGTGAGGGAACGATCGATCGTCTTGATCGGCTTTCCCAACAATTGGAATGCAGGAGAAAGGGTGGCAGGCAATTGCACGTTCGCCTTGCTCTTGACGGCTAAAAAGGAAAGCAAACCACCGGAGACCAAAAGGGAAAGAAGGAAGAAAAATCTATTACGCAGCATCGGACCCTTCCTTGCTTTTGAATTTTCCGTAAAGTGTATTCATTAAAATCAATATTCCTCCCACGCCTAAGAACACTAGGGCCCTAGTAATTGTGGAAGAGTTGGATAGATCCCAGAAGATCAATCGGACCAAGCAAACGATCATAGCACCAAGAGAGACATATCTGAAATGTTCCTCTTTTAGTAGGAGTCCGATCACAAAGACAATAAAAACTTCTACCATCCAGAGAAGGGTAAGAAGAGAAGAATCGAAACTCCAATAGAGAAAGAGAGCGATCGCCGCAAACAAAGGATAGAAGATCGCAATATTATATCTTGGCTCCAACTTCTCCGCAATCTGTTTGATCGTAGATGGGAAGCCTTCTGCTTCGGAACCTGCACGATAGGGAAGCTTGTACATTCTCACTAAGTAAACGGTTAATAAGAGAATTGCGATCAATCCGCCGAACCATTCTTGGTCCGCCCAATAGAGTGATGGAGTCGTATTCGTGCTAGAAACGAATCCAACATGGATACAAGAATACCAGAAAAAGCAAAGAGAATAGAACCTGAATCTGGAGACCCGTGCGTGGAATTTGTACCCGATCCATTCTAACAAGAATGCCCAGAGGATCCAGCCTACTGCCAACCACTGATTCGGGACTTCTAATGCGATCGCGATCGTTGCCATGATCGCACTCAGTTCCCAGAAGAAAGGAAGGATCCTGTCCCAAAGAGTATCGAATGTTTGAGAGGACGAACTGGTTGCCCAGTATAAGAAAATCGCTATGGCGAAGATCTGGATCAAGAATCGGATCTTGAAGATCCCGAAGGAATATTCGGACTGTAGATGCACTAGAATATGCGCACCTAAGAACAAGACCACAAAGGAAATCGCAAAGACTGCCCAAACATTCCTACTCGCTATGATGGACGACTTCCAGGATTGATTCCAAGTTTCCTGTTTCTTCTCGAAGAATACCTTAGCTTCCAGGTAGAATACGGAAAGAAGGAGCCACAAGATCCCCGGTAAAAAGGGAGAGATCGGATTTGCGACCCAGTAGCTTAGGAAAAGTATATGAGAAGAAAATAATATAGCCCCCGGTTGGGAAAAATATAGGGTTTTTTCTGAATTTAGTTTAATTCTAGAAAGAGGAATACATAAGAAGCTGAATACAATCGCAGGAAGATCCCTAAGTAATATATCCCAAGGTTCTAAATGAGAGATCCTATAGATCACTAACGCGTGTAAGGCAAGTAGAAATGGGAACAATCCTATTCCTAAACCGTTCCAATTCCGATTTTGCCGGATCGCCAAGAGAACTATTCCGAAGATTGGGAGGTAAAATTCGGAGTACTGCCAAGGAAACGCTAAGAAACAGATTGCGGAGGCGAATAAACCTGCAAATATCCCTGACGGAGAGATTTTATGTCCTTCTAAAAGACCATAGATATCGTCTACTGCTGTCGCTGAGTTCTTGTTTCGGATCGAATCATAGATCTGTATCCCGAACGAAAGCGCAAGCATTCCTAAGCAAGTTACCGTAGTGGAGATAAATCCCACCTTATTCGAGGAAGACTGATCTTCCAAGAGAAGAAGTAAGAAAAGTCCCCAAGAGAAATGCAAAAGCGCTGCTCCTACCTTTTGCAAGAATGTCTCTTTCTCCTCGGAAGCTACGATGAAGAAGATCGAAAATAACAAAGAAGAGAAGACAGTGATCGCGAATTTGTCGATCTCCAATCTACTTAAAAGTAAAACTCCAACGAATGCGATCGATAGAGAAACTAAACTGTCGGTTAGATAGAGCCAACGGATCTTCTTCGTTTCTCTTGCGGTTCTTGCCCAGAAGAAAAGTAAAACGGAACTTAAGATCAGGATCAGTGGATTCCAAACGGATCCGGTCGAGTATAAGGCAAGTCCAAGACCGATCCCAGCCCAAGAGAACAAATGAGTGACAAAAGGTAAGGCCTCGAATTTTTCGGAGGAGTATACTTTTCTATAATGTACTAGGATCGCTGCTACGCCGACAAGCAAGGTCCCTAAGATCCCCCAAGTCCTGGATTGCATAGAGTCCAGAATAGGGGCCGCCAAAGAGAAATGCGTCTTATAGATAAAATTCAGAACTAAGAAGGAGAGTGTCGTTTGTAAAAGATGGAATTCCCACTTTGCTCTATAAGAGAGAAGCACGCTGAAAAATGAAACTCCCATTCCCAGGAAGAAGATCAATGTAGTGAAAGGAAGGATCGCGAGAGAGACCAGGCTCAATATGATATGTAAGCTCGCAAATCTTTGCAAAGAAGAGAACCAAGCAAGAGCTAGATTGATCGTGACCCCTACAAGAATGAGAACTAACGCTAGAAATTCGCTCTGGATCCATTTCATTCCCGGAACCGATGCGGAGGAGACACAGGCAAATAGTACGACTGCTCCCGATCCGCTTCTTAGCCAGTATCCGATCTGTTCCCAGAAATCTTTTCGGATCAAGAAGACAGATGTTCCGAAAAGAGCTAAGCCGATTCCCAAGACCATTAAGAATCGGAAGAAGGGAGACATATTCAGTGCAGCGTAGATGCCTAGAAAGCCAACGCCCATCACCAAGATGATCGTTCCTAAGATCCCGGTCCAATTTTCGGCGATTTGCTTTTCGAACCTTTGCCAAGCCTCCGATCTTTGGGCCGGCTCCTGGATCTTTTCTATTCTTTCCTGTTTTTGCGGGGAAGGGATCGTACTCGGAGAATTTGCCGGAGCCGAAACGGTCTTTGCGACTTTCGGAGAAGCCTCTCTAACTTGGATGGGCTTTTCTTCTTTCTGGCTTGGTTTTTCATTTTCGAGAGGACGAGAGGTTTCAGGCATTGTGGTCCCTTCTCCGAATCGTTTCTCTAATTCTTGGATCCTGGTAGTAAGCTCTCTAATACGAGAACTTAAGATAAATGGGAAGATTAAGTAAAAAATGGCCGCGAGGATCGCAAAAAAACCAAGCATTTCCAACATAGGCGAATGAGTTCATCATAGGCTCTACGGATGTAAATTTATTTTTACGCCTTTGAACGGTTATAATTCAGGCGGATATCGGGGCCGGTAACGTTAGATTCGCCTTTCCCCATCAAAAAAATCGTTTTGATCGAAAAAAAAGGAAGGAGAAGAAAAATAGTTTCTACCGTTCTTGAGTCGATTAGTATTTGAAGGCCTCTAGGTGCTGGTCAAAAGCTTGGAATCTTCCGTTTCAAATCTACATTTTTTAAAGCAGTTCTTTGATCGTATGGAAGACGGTATTTTCGTCTTCTCCGGGTCGGGTAAGCTTTTAGACCTGAATCCCGCAGGCGCCGAACTTATAGGCTATACATCTCAAGAACTCTTGAAGATCAGCTTCTCCAAGATCTCAAATGTCGCAAGTACCCTTCCCGAAAAGCTAAAATTAAAAGAAAGAAGCGAATGGTTCTTGGATACGTTCTCTTCTAAAGATGGAACCTCAAAGACAATGTTCTGTCAGGCTCTTAAGATCAAGGGAGAAGAAGGGCAGGAGACTTCTTATTGGTTGCATGTTCGTCTTCCGAAATCGAATGAGACCTCTCAAAATCCTGGCGCCGGTACGGAGATAGGCTGGGAAGTACTGGAAAGATTCTTCGATATGAATCCTCTTCCGATGGCAATCACCGAGATCGAGACCGGAAAGTATCTGAAAGTAAATCAACAATTTTGCATACAAGTCAAGTACTCCGAAGAAGAGATCCTAGGCAAGTCCGGAGTAGAATTGGGATTTTGGTCTTCTCCAGAGACAAGAACTGAGATCATAGAAGCGATCAAGAAGAAGGGATTCGTAAGAGATCTAGAGATCCGTTTTATGAATCGATTGGGAGAAGAGTTTTGGGGACTATTCTCGGCTCACCCGATCGAGTTCGGAGGATCCTTAAAATTACTCACGGTAACTGTACCTATCACGGATAGGGTTAGAGAAGAATTCGAAAAACAAAAACTACTCGAAGAATTCAAAGAAAACCAAGAGATCCTGAGCCAAATCATTCGCTTGAATCCTACCGCAATTACATTGTCCAGAGCGGACGGCACTTATCTAGAAGCAAACGACCTTTTTTTGGAATTCGTCGGAAAGACAAGAGAAGAAGTAATCGGAAAAACTCCGGTGGAACTAGGAGTATATTACGATCTCGAAGATCGCGAATTGATCCGAGGATTGCTGACCCAAAAGGGAGTAGTGGAAAATCTCGAAGTCAAGATGGGCAGTCCTGGCGGAAAGATCCGATCCATTTTATTCTCTGCCAGAGTACTGGAGACTGGAGGAGAAAGAAAGATACTCGCAATAGGGCACGATATCACTCATATCAAGGAAGCTCAGGAAGATCTTAGGAACCTTGCTTCCGAATTAGAAAAGAGTAAAGAGCTATTCCAAAAATTATTCCAATTGATCCCCTCTTACGTTGTACTTACCGATCTTGTCTCCAAGAAGGTCGTGGATGTGAACGAAAGATTTATGGAGTTCGTCAAGGTCACTCGTGAACAAGTAGTCGGTAAGGAAACGATAGAACTTCCGGTCTGGGACAACGATCCGGAAACGAGAGTTAAGATCTACAACCAACTCATGGAAAAAGGGGAGATCAATAATATAGAGACCATATTCACTTCGACGGATGGTACATCGATCCCTGTGCTCTATTCCGGAAGGGTGATCAATCTGAATGGAAGGCCGCATGTAATCTCTTTGGGCACCGATATTTCGGAAAGGGCCAAGGCGGAAGCGGAAGCCAAAAGATTAAACGAAGAAGTGCGTCATAACAAGGAGCTTTTCGAGAAGATATTCCAAATGAACCCAGCTGCTGTTTCCTTATCCGATCTGGAAACAGGAACATACATGCAGGTCAACGAAGCTTACTGCGAACTTATAGGTTATACTAAAGAACAGATCATCGGAAGGACTTCTTTTCAATTGGGGATCTGGAAGACAAATCTAGATCGCGCCAAGATCCGCAAAGAATTAGAAGAGGTAGGTTGGTCCAAGAATGTGGAAGCGGCGATCAACCATTCCGACGGTAGCGAAAGACATGTGATCTCCGGGAACAGAGTGTTTATGCTCGGAAATAAGATGGTACTTCTCGCACTTCTTATCGATATAACGGATAAGAAGAAGGTTGAGTCCGAAAGAGACCAGTATCTCGCTCAATTGGAAGAGAGTAAGGATCTATTCGAGAAAGTATTCGATATGAATCCGGATACGGTCACTATCTCCGATCTGGAAACGGGAAAATACATCAATGTAAACTCGATGTTCCATGAGTTAATGCAATACAATAAGGAAGAAGCGATCGGAAGGACTGTAGTGGAACTCGGCATCTGGGCGGATCCGGAACAAAGGGCCAAACTTGTTAAGCAACTCAAGGAAACAGGGATATTAAGAGATATAGATGTGTCCTTCCGTAGAAAAGACAATACCATTGTGGATACCATATTCTCTGCAAGAACAGTAAATCTACTGGGAAGACCTGCGTTAGTTGCTATATCAAAAGACAATACACTCGCCAAAGCAGTCGCTAGAGAAAAAGAAGAAGAAGCAAGAAGGCTATCCGAACAGACTAGAATGCTTCTGGATATGGCTACGGACCCGGACTTTGCTTCCGGAAATATGGAATCTGGCTTAAAGCATTTAGTGCAAATGTGTACGAAAACATTGGAATGCGATCGTGCCTCCATTTGGTTGTTCGGCGGTAAAGGTGGAGAGCGCCTTACTCTGGCTATCGGCTGGGATAGAAAGTACAATGAATTTATGAAGCCTGCGTTTATGGACCTTTCGGGATATCCGAATTATCTAACTGCGATCAAGTCGGAAAGATTCGTAGATGCTATGGATGTAGTTCACGATCCTCGCACGAAAGAATTTGCGGAATCCTATAGTATTCCCTTGGAAATAGATTCCTTATTGGATTCTCCTATTTTCTTAAGAGGGGAATTACACGGAGTCATTTGCTTAGAGCATAGGGGTGGCCAAAGAAAATGGAAGGGTTATGAACAGCAATTCGTGGTCACAGTTGCAGAGCAAGTCACTCAACTGACACTCAATTCGGAAAGAAGAGAGGCAAAGGAGGAACTAGAGGTCGCAGTCCGAACCAGAACCTCGGAACTCGCCTCTGCACTGGATAATTTGAGAAAGACCCAAGACCAATTGATCCTCTCCGAAAAAATGGCTGCCTTAGGACAATTAGTAGCGGGGATCGCACACGAGATCAATAATCCGTTAGGCGCCATTTCTGCATTGAGCGGAGAATTAAGAGCCTATTTGGATTCCTCTCCGGAACGTCTAGAAAAATTGGGTCCTAATTTTGCAAAGGCTGAGCCTAAGTATATCAAGAAATTATCCGAGTTCATTCGCCAAGGAATTAAGAATAAGGAAACGGTTGTCTCCAGAGAAGAAAGAAGAAATATACTGAAGCAATTGAAGAATCGCCTGAGTAATATGGGATTCGAAAATTCATACGATCTTGCCGACAGACTTATGGATGTGGGAATGTATTCTTATCTAGACGAGTTCTCCGAAATATTCAGCGCGAATTCGAATCTTGCACTTTTGGATTTTGCGATCGAAGAGATCCAGACATATAAGAATGCGGCTTCGATCCGTTTGGCTGTGGATCGTACTTCTAAGATCGTTTATGCGCTCAAAAGTTTTGCGCATATCGATTCGGGCGGAGGGAAGATCGATACGGATCTGGCGGAAAATATCGAAACGGTGCTCACAATCTATCACAACCAGATCAAGAATGGGGTTGAGGTAGAACTAGATTTCCAAGCCAGACCGATCATTCCTGCCTATCCCGACGATCTGATCCAGGTCTGGACGAACCTGATCTACAATTCTCTGCAAGCAATGCAATTCAAAGGAAAGATCAAGATCTCTATCCAGGATTCCAATTCGGATGTATCCGTTTCTATTTCGGATAACGGACCAGGAATACCGCCCGAGATCAAGGCAAAGATCTTCGATCCATTCTATACAACCAAGGCTCCCGGAGAAGGAAGCGGACTCGGCTTGGATATCTCCCGAAGGATCGTCTTAAAGCACGGAGGAAGAATAGAATTTTCTTCTAAACCGGGTAAGACCGTATTTAAGGTAATTCTACCTAAGACCTAATGTCTTTGAAGTTTGCTTAAGTCCGGAAGAATTCCACTTCCTTCTTCAAGGAACTCGCTTGGGTTGCCAATTTTTCCGCAAGAGTATCTATATCGTTTGCAACTTCGTTCAGGAATTCGGTAGCCTCGGAAATAGACCCGATCGTTTTAGAAAATTCTAAAGAGGTTTGCGACTGTTCTTTCGTATGATTTCGTATCTCCTCTGCGGACCGTATCAATTCCGAGAAAGCATTCTTTACTCTAGCGCTCGCGACCAATTGGGCCTCTGACAAGGAAGAAACGTTCAAGATCCTCTCTGAAGTATTCTGAGCGGTGTCGCCTATCCTTCTAAACGCAACTTCGGTATTTCCCAATACCTCTCTTCCTGAGTTAGTTGCTTTGACGGCTTCTGCCAATGTTGCTCGGATCCGCTTTGCATTTTCCTG
This sequence comes from Leptospira langatensis, assembly GCF_004770615.1. Lineage (NCBI taxonomy): Bacteria > Pseudomonadati > Spirochaetota > Leptospiria > Leptospirales > Leptospiraceae > Leptospira > Leptospira langatensis. The sequence goes on along the minus strand of NZ_RQER01000004.1, from coordinate 630,352 downwards.
GGTCTGTTCTCCGAGCTTGGAGATCTCTTGCGCTACCACTGCGAAACCTTTTCCTGCCTCTCCGGCTCTTGCGGCTTCTATGGCGGCGTTCAAGGAGAGTAAGCCGATCCTGTCGGTGATCTCATGGATCACATTCACGCTAGCTTCCATTTTAGCAGTATTGGTTTCGATCTCGGACATTGCGTTTCTGGTACTGGAAAGTGCCGATTCTCCATTAGAAGTTTCTAATCTCATTCTCTCCGCATCATTTTTAGTTTCCAAGAGAGAAGTGTGTACGTTGCGGATCCGGTCCTCTAATTCCGATAGGGAATTCCTTGCCTGTTCTACAGTTTCCGATTGGCTTTCCGCTCTATCCGAAGTGGATTGTATAGAGGCCGCGATCTCTTCGACTCCAGAACTCATTTGTTCTGTGGAGGCCGCTTGCTCCTGCATCTTGGTGGCAAGGTGTTTGGTTTTTTCTTCCAGTACCTTGGAGCTTTGAGAGAGCTTTTCGGATTCTTTGATCACTGTCTTTACTACGATACGTAATCTCTTTACGAAGTCGTTGATCATCTTGCTGCTTCTTCCTAACTCGTCCGTGGATATCATGGGTAGCAGTAGATTTAATTCCCCCTGAGACATTTCTGAAAACGTCTCGGACATATTCCTGGAATTCCTGCGGATACTAGCGGCTAGCAAGAGGGAAGCGACCACTACTGTGATCAGAAGGAAGAACATAGTCAGAGCCAAAGTGATCCTAACGTCTCCCAGTTTGATCCAACCGGAAGTCTCTTCGATCAATAGATCGCCGATCACAATGATAGGTAGAGAAGCTATGGAAGCGATGGTAGCAATGATCCTGGTAAATAAGGAGATCTTTCGGACGGATTTCTCATCCACAGGCATACCTATGAGTTTATCCGATTCCAATACTTCCGAAAGAATAGACTCTGTCAGAAAGAAATGCGAAACACCTAAGATCGGATAAATGATGAAAGGCATAATTACAAAAGGCATGGACTCCAGTAGATTCGGAGTAAAAACAAAATGCATCATCTTCCAGGCGGCAGGGATCCCGTACGTCCATTGCACGACATAGAATATCGTATTGACCAGAGGGAAGTTCAAGAGCCTCGCTTTGATCTGGGATTTTCCATTGGTGTTCAACTTCTCCCAGTTAGTTGGTTCGAGGGAAGATAAGATCCTACCTAAATAAAAGAAGCGAATAGCAGGGATTACATAAGAAGTACATAAGCTTATCGTTGAGGTAACGATCAGAGCGAGGGATTTTTGAAAATCGTATCCTCCCGATACGATCACAAATAGCACCGCTAGTGGGACCGCTAAAACTGAGGTGAGTAGCTCCAGCCCGAGAGTTAATCTCCATCGTATTTTTCTAGATTCCCCTCTATCCATCCTAATTCTGCCTTTTTTTATTTGAAAGAAGTTTGCCCTAAGGCATATTTCTGGACTATGAGACGCAATAAGCTTTTATCATCCAGCCATTTGTTCATTTTACTGTTTGGATTCTTTTACTGCTATTTGTCAGTATTTGGTAAAAATATTACATCCGACACAGGTTCGCCTTCACCTATTAGATCGGGTCCTATGCTGGGATACTCAACTCACAAAGAGGTAAAGATCTGGGTTCAAACAAAATTACCTGCAAAAGTATATGCGGAGTATTTCTTAACGGACGACCCAAAAAGGAAACATCTTACTCAAGAAATTATTTCGGAACATAAGAATGCAAACGTTGCTCATCTTATCGCAGACGAACTGGAACCTGGGAAAAGCTACGACTATATAATTTACGTAAACGGAAAATACCAGGAGCCAAAGACGATCCAGAGGTTTAAGACCCAAACAATTTGGATCGGAAAGCCTTCCGGACCTCCGAATATAAAATTCGCTCTAGGAAGTTGTGCCTTCGTGAACGACCCAAAATACGATACCCAGGCCAAGCCTTACGGCGGAGAATACTTTATCTATAAAGCGATCGCCTCTAAGAATCCCGAGTTTATGCTTTGGATGGGGGATAATATTTATCTTAGAGAACCTGATTGGGAATCTCGCACTGGATTCATTTATAGATATACCGAACAAAGAGCATTGCCTGAATTGCAACCTCTACTTGCCAATGTGCATCAATATGCTATTTGGGACGACCATGATTGGGGGCCGAATGATGGAGATACTTCTTTTTGGATGGGAGCTACCGCAGAAGAAATGTTCAAACTCTTTTGGGCCAATCCTAACTATTCTAAAAAAGGAATATACGGTTCCTTTACTTGGGGAGATGCTCAGTTCTTTCTGACTGACGACCGTAGCTTTAGGACAGCGAACGATAATAAAACCGGAGAAAGATCCTATTTCGGAAAACGTCAATTGGATTGGTTGGTCAACGGGCTTGCCTTCTCTAAGGCCACATTTAAATTCGTAGTAGTAGGGGGACAGGTCTTGAACCCTTTGTCGGTCTTCGAGAATTATTCCACTTATGCGGAAGAGAGGGATCTTCTTCTTTCTAAGATCAAAAAATTGAAATTGAAGAATGTGATCTTCTTAACTGGGGATAGGCACTTTACGGAATTAGCCTATTTGGAAGAAGGATTCGAATATCCTCTCTATGATTTTACGGTCTCTCCTCTGACTTCTTCTACGCATCCTCCGATCACAGAAAAGAACCCGATCCGAGTAGAAGGCACGTTAGTGGACGATAAGAGGAATTTCGGTACTGTGGAGATCACGGGACCACTAAAGCAAAGAGTATTGAACCTTAAGGTTTTCGATTCGGAAGGAAAGGAGCTTTGGAATCGAGAGATCAAGGCTAAATGAAATTTCTGAAGACAATGCTTTATCTTCTCTCCGTAATTCTTCTTATATTCTTGGGCTTGGTCGGATTATTATATTATAACCAGGACAAGCTCATCTTCTTTCCGGAAGTATTGCCTGAAGACTATACGTATTCTTTTCCATATCGATTTGAAGAAGTGAGACTGGATTTAGAGGACGGAGAGAAGATCTACGGACTCTTCTTCCCTGCAAAAGGACCCTCAAAAGGTACAGTCTTATACTTTCACGGAAATGCCGGAAGTCTTAGATCCTGGGGTGGAGTAGCGGAGGATCTGGTGCCGAGAGGCTGGGATCTTTTGATGACGGACTACAGAGGATACGGAAAGAGCAGAGCAAGATTGACCGAAAAAGGAATGTATGAAGATGCCGAAAAATGGTATTCTTATCTGCAAGATCATAAGGCAAAAAAAGAAAATGATATCCTTATTTACGGCCGTTCCATAGGAACGGGAGTCGCACTTGAGTTAGGAACTAAAACCTCTCCCGCTCATATTCTATTAGAAACTCCTTATACTTCTATGGCGGACTTAGCTAAGGAATTTTATCCTTTTGTTCCAAGTTGGTTTCTGTCTTTTACTTTGGATTCAAAGAAGAAGATCGGAAATACAAAGTCCCCTATCACAATCTTTCACGGAGACCAGGATGAGATCGTGCCTTTTGAACAGGGCAAAGCGTTATTCGAAGTTGCAAACCAAGAGGGAAAGGAAGTGAGATTCATTCGGATAGAAGGAGGGAATCATAATAATCTTTCCTTCTATCCGAAATACCAAAAGGCTCTTTCTGATGTTCTAGATTCGGTCCATGCGAATCGAGGAAAAGCTAAGGTTCAGAGATAGTCCGGGAACATTACTTTCAGTTTGGCAACTGTATCCGGATTTCTGCGTTCTGGAGCAGTGATGATCGAGAATTTAGTACTGTTCTTTAAGCTCAGATCATCTCCATTCCCAAGATCGGAGATCAGTGAGGTTAAAAGTTTCTTAGCTGTATTTGCATTTTTGCTAAGGTTGCCCATCACCATTTCGGCGGTGACTGCTTCTTCATTCTCTCTCCAGCAATCATAGTCCGTAGACATACAGATCATTTGGTAAGCGATCTCCGCTTCTCTTGCGAGTTTCGCTTCCGGAAGAACACTCATATTGATGATGTCGGCTCCCCAAGAACGGTACATATGGGATTCTGCTCTTGTGGAAAATAAAGGACCTTCCATACAAACTAAAGTCTTATTCTCATGAATGGGAAGATTGATCTTATCTGCAGCTTTCTTAATGCGATCGCTCAGATTCTTTGAAAAAGGATCCGCAAACGGTGCATGAGCAACTACGCCTTTTCCGAAAAAGGTAGATTCCCTTCCTCTAGTTCTATCTATGATCTGAGCAGGAAGAACGAAATCCATCGGCTTGATCTCTTCTCTCAAGCTACCTACGGAGCTGAAAGCTACGATCTCTTCGACACCCAAGATCTTCAGGGCGCAGATATTTGCTTTCATGGGAACTTCGTGAGGCATTAGAAAATGCCCGACTCCATGTCTGGGAAGGAATGCGATCAGTTTGCCTTGGATCTTTCCGATCTTGATCGTATCGGAGGGTTTGCCCCAGGGAGTTTCGGGAAGGACCTCTTCAACGAGTTCCATTCCATCAAGACTGTAGAGACCCGTTCCTCCGATTACTGCCGCTTTTACTTTGGTCCCCATTCTTCTCCTCCTGATCGGGATTTATAAATTCCATAGAAGGAAATACCGGTCGCCTTGTAAAGAAGAAGGAGATAAACCCTTAGTTGGAATTATTGCTGAGCACCCGTAACTCGGAAGCCTTGGTCTTGATCTTCTCGATTTCGGAGTTCAAGTTGCTCGAGTCCTCGTTGATATCATTGATATCTTTTTCCAATTGCGACATGGTTCGGATCATTTCCTTCTGGCCCACTCCTTGTTCTTTTTCAGATTCGTTGATCTCATTTGAAACGGATTTAATGCTGTCCAACTCGCTTAAGAATTTACGAATGATATTCCGTTGCTCAAGATATAGTGCGTTCATTCGCACGATCCTGTCCGAAGTATCTAAAATCTTAAACTTCTGTCTCTCGGTTAGATCTCCCGTTTCAGTAGATGCGATCTTTGCTTCGTTGATAAAATTTTGGGATTGCTTGACGATAATAGAGATCGACTTCGCATTTTCCGAGGTAAATTCGGCAAGTTTACTCACTTCGTTCGCTACGACTGAGAATCCGCGCCCCGCTGCTCCGGCTCTTGCCGCTTCTATCGAGGCATTCAATGCGAGAAGATTGGTTTTATCCGCAATCTCTCCCATGATCTGGTTGATCTCATCCACCTTATTAAATGAATTCGTAATATCTACTAGATAAGATTTCGTCTTCTCCGCAGCAATGGTAACATTCTCCATATCTTCCTTGTTATCTTTGGCGAAGCTAGAAAGAGCGGAACTATATTCCGTGATATTCGAAACGATCCCTTCTAACTTTTGGGAATCTTCTACCAGTTCGTTTAGGCTCTTTGTCTGGCTCTCAATCGATTTGGAAGTATTGGAAGAAGCCGCCGAAAGTTCTTCTAACACCGCATTTACTTCTTCCAAGGCGGCTGCCTGAGACTCCATCTTCTCACTCGTGCGATTGATAAACTGAGCGAACTTGAAGATAGAATCTTCTAAACCTTCTGCGGAGCTATTGATAAAGACTTGGTTTTGTTTCAGTTTTTCGAGCAGAACTTCCGCATCTGAATGGAGTCTGTTCCCTTCTTCCGTTAATTTCAAGAAGAGCCTCATGAGTTGGGCCAGTATCACGCTCGCTACCATGATAAATGCAAGTTTAATGATCTCTGTAGAAGCACTTAAATTATGAGGAAGTTTTGCGAGTTCCGGATCCATTACGAATCCGGCACCGTTCATTAGGGCGCAGCCCAAGGCGATACTAGCTCCTAGTGTAGAAACTAGCCCTACCAGAAGTACAAAATTCTTTTCACCTAGTAAACATGAGTAGATCATAATATAAAAATATATAAAGAATAGAACCACGTTTTTAAGAGTGCCTGCGGCAATATCCGGGCTCACAAAGCAATCCAAGATGAGAGTGATACTTAGGACATTTACATCGAATAAGACCAATGTCTTATGAAATCCAACGGATATGGTTTTTCTCCGATTCATGATAAAGTTAAGAATACAATAGAAACCCATGAAAGCGGTGCCGCCCGCATGTACTAAGAATTGCAATGGCTGAAAGCTTTTGTAAGCGCCTGCCAAAGAAACAATGAAGAGAATTACTAAGCCAAGACGGATGCGATTGATCACGATCGCTCCATTCTTCCAGATTTGCAGAATTGTGCTGTCTGCCGAGTCGGCCTTACGTTTGGAGAATTCCATTCCTATTCCTCTTATAGCGAAAGTCGGAGGAATACGTTTGTATTTGGATCTGAATCCTCCGGAAAGATCGGTCGGAGAGACCGTCTTTCCGAATAGACGGAAATTTACGTTAGGACCAACGGCCTTAAAGGAAACTTTAAGTTGAGGAATGTCCGCTCAAGATCCGAAGTTCTCCCGCTTGGGTCTTGATCTTTTCAATCTCGGAATTTAGACGGCCCGAGTCTTCGCTGATCTCGTTTATGTCCTTTTCCAACTGCCCCATGGTCTTGATCATCTCATTTTGGCCTACAGTTTGCTCTTTAGTAGATTCCAAAATATCGGTAGAAGCTCCTTTGATATGAGACAGTTCCGTTAGAAATTTCTGCAGAATAGATTTCTGTTCCTTATAGAGATCGTTCATTCGTATAATGCGATCCGTGGTATCGATCAGTTTGAACTTTTGTTTCTCTGTCAGGTCTCCTGTTTCTGCAGAAGCGGTCTTTGCCTCGTTAATAAAACTTTGGGATTGTCTCACGATAGTCGAAATCGATTTCGCGTTTTCCGAAGTAAAGTCTGCGAGTTTACTTACCTCGTTCGCTACAACCGCAAATCCTCTTCCGGCTACACCCGCACGAGCTGCTTCGATAGATGCGTTTAACGCGAGAAGATTTGTCTTATCTGCGATCTCACCCATGATTTGATTGATCTCGTCTACCCGATTGAAGGAACTAGAGATATCCACTAAGTAAGAGTTCGTCTTTTCAGCGGCGATGGTAACGTTTTCCATATCCGCCTTGTTATCTTCTGCAAATGCAGAAAGAGCTTCGCTATACTCCGTGATATTCCCAATGATCTCTCCCAGTTTTTGCGAATTACTCGCTAGTCCGGAAAGACTTTCGTTCTGTCGTTCGATCGATTGTGTATTATTGTGAGAAGCTGCCGAAAGTTCTTCTAGTACGGCATTCACTTCTTCTAGAGCGGCAGCTTGCGATTCCATCTTCTCACCGATTCGAGAGATATAACCTGCGAATTTACCGATAGAGTCGTCCAGGTTTTCCGCCGAATTGCGAATTACGGTCTGATTCTCCTCGATCCGGTTTAAGAAGACCTTTGTCTCGCCATAAAGACGAGATCCTTCTGACGTAAGATTATCGAAAAGACGCATCAATTGGTACAAGATCACGCTGGCAGTGACCATGAAACCGATCTTAACGATCTGGACGGAAAAAATAAGAGTGTCCGGATCTTTTGACTTGGCGGCATCTTCTGTTAATACTAGGCCGCTCTTCCATCCGATGTATAAAGCAAACGCAACACCCAAAGCAGTAAGAAATCCGATCAAAAGAACGAAACTCTTCTGTCCCAAGAGAGCCGAGTAGATCATTATATAAAAGTAAATAAAGAACAGGATCATATTCGCCAATGTATCTCTGGCAACGACTGCGTTAATGCTGCAGTCCGCGGCCATGATCGCAGAAAGAATGATCACGTCCAAGACGACCAAAGTCTTTTGGAAAGAGATGCCTACCTTACCGCCTCTCGCTAAAAAGAATTCTAAAAGACAATAGAGAGCCATCAGCCCTGTTCCTACGGAGTGAGCGATTACTTGAGTAGGATGGTTGGTCTTAGAAACGCCAATCAGGGTCAGCACGAATAGAACCACCAGACCTAGACGGATACGGTTGATCACGATCGCTCCGTTTTTCCAGATTCTTGTAATGGACGATTCTTCCGATATTCCTGAATTTACGATGGAACTCATTCGCTGACCTTCCGACTAAAATATTGTCTTTATTTTCAAATTTGAATAGCGGACAGGCCGCTATTAGATCGAGGCCCTGGCTTTGTCCAGGATCCTCTCTAATTCTAGAATGCCTTCTTCGAATAAGGCAGGGCCGGGTTGAAGTATGATCGCCGGGTCCATTTCGAATATAAGATTTTTCTTAATTGCAGGTAAATCTTTCCATTCTTCGCGGGAGCGAACCCAATCGAAGTCCACAGGCTTTCCACACCAGCTTCCTAGAATGGCGTCTGCTTTAGATTCTGCCACATCGTGAAAGGTCACGATCCTGTCCTTTGCGAGAGACTTCTCTTTCAAATAAGAGAAGCAGTCTTCTGCTCCGAGAACCCCTAAGAGCTCGGAAACCCAGCGGATCCCAGTAATAATGGGTTGGTCCCATTCTTGGAAGAAGATCCGTATCTTAGGCTTAGAAGAAGATCTGGATCGGATCTCTTCCAGTCTTTTGCGATAGCTTTCTACTAAACGGATCACCTCGGTCGATTTTCCGATCAGTCCGCCTACCATTAGAATAGTTTGAAATATTTCTTCCAAACTTCTTTGGTTGGTTACGAGAACGTTCAGTCCTTCTTTGACTAGATCATGAGCTAATTGCGCTTGGATATCTGAGAACCCAATGACCAAGTCCGGATTCAGTTCCTTGATACGCTTTATATTCCCGTTGATAAACGCGGAAACTCTTGGCTTCTCTTCCTTGGCTCTGGGAGGACGGACAGTGTACGCAGAGATACCTACGATTCTATCCTCTTCTCCCAAAAGGTAGAGAAGTTCGGTCGTTTCTTCCGTTAAACAAACGATTCTTTCCGGCCCAACGCGACTCAACTGTGATACTTCTTCTTGTCCTCTATTAATTTTTCTACAACGCTTGGATCCGCTAGAGTGGAAATATCACCCAAGCCTTCGAATTCTCCGCCTGCAATTTTACGCAGGATCCTTCTCATGATCTTTCCGGATCTAGTCTTAGGGAGTCCGGGAGCCCAATGGATCACATCGGGTCTTGCAATCTTACCGATGATCTTTTCCACCGTGGAGATCAGCTCTTTTTTGAGTGAGTCATTTGTGGTCACTCCCTCTTTTACGGTAACATATGCGTAAATCCCTTGGCCCTTGATATCATGAGGGAAGCCTACGACTGCAGCCTCTGCCACGGAATGATTTTCTACAAGGGCACTTTCCACTTCTGCGGAACCAATTCTATGACCGGAGACGTTGATCACATCGTCTACGCGACCGGTGATCCAATAATAACCGTCTTTGTCCCTTCTTGCTCCGTCCCCCGTAAAGTAGTAACCTTTATAAATGGAGAAGTAAGTATCGTAAAATCTTTTTGGGTCTTTGTACACGGCTCTCATCATAGAAGGCCAAGGAGATTTGATCGCTAGATTGCCGCTAACTTCTCCTTTTGAATTGATCTCTTTTCCGCCATCGTCCAGTAATACCGGCTCCACTCCGAAGAAGGGAAGGGTAGCCGATCCTGGTTTTTGAGCGATTGCCCCCGGCAAAGGCGAGATCATGATGCCTCCCGTTTCTGTCTGCCACCAAGTATCTACTACGGGACATCTGGATTTTCCGATATTCTCGAAGTACCATTCCCAGGCTTCCGGATTGATCGGTTCTCCTACGGAGCCGATCAATCTTAGAGATTCCAGGCTTCGTTTCTGGATTAGATCGGTTCCTTCTCTCATTAAGGAACGGATCGCGGTAGGCGCAGTATAGAAGATGGTAACTCCATGTTTGTCGATCACGTCCCAGAATCTTCCTGCATCCGGATATGTAGGAACTCCTTCAAACATGAGAGAAGTAGCCCCGTTCGAAAGAGGACCGTAGACAAGATAACTATGACCGGTGACCCAACCGATATCTGCAGTACACCAGTATGTATCCGTAGGCTTGATATCGAATACATAATAAAAGGTCATATTCACTCCGAGCAAGTATCCGCCCGTAGTATGCAGAACCCCTTTCGGTTTTCCTGTGGAGCCCGAGGTATACAGAATGAAGAGAGGATCTTCCGCATTCATTTGTTCCGGTTCGCAATACGCGGGAAGTTCCGGATCGTTCATGAGATAATGCCACCAATGGTCCCTGCCTTCTTTCCAATTAAGAACGGTTTCTTCTCCCGTTCTTCGGACCACGATTACATCGTTCACTTTCTCCTTGGTTTGGTCCAATGCAGTATCTACAGCCTTCTTCAGATCCAGACTCTTTCCGCCTCTGTATCCTCCGTCGGACGTGATGATGATCTTAGGTTTGCAATCTTCTATCCTACTCACTAATGCTTCGGGGGAGAAGCCTCCGAAAACTACGGAGTGGATCGCTCCAATCCTAGTACATGCAAGAATTGTAATCGCGAGTTCGGGGATCATGGGCAGGTACACCATGACTACATCCCCTTTCCTGATACCATTCGCTTTTAGTACGTTCGCAAACTTGTTCACTTCTCTATAAAGATCGTGATAGGTATAGGTCTTAGACTCGAGAGGGTTGTCCCCTTCCCAGATCAGGGCAGCTTTGTTTTTAAGAGGAGTATCCAGATGTCGGTCCAAGCAATTATAGGAGACGTTTAGTTTAGCTCCCTTGAACCACTCTACTTTAGCGTTCTTAAAATCGTGTTCTAGTACTTTGTCCCATTTCTTAAACCAGGTAAGTCGATTTCCTGCTTCCCTTCCCCAAAATTTTTTGGGGTTCTCAATGGATTCCTTATATAATGCCTTATAATCTTTTAGAGTGATGTTTGCCGTTTTCTTAAAATGAGAAAATGGTTGGACGATTCTTTCTTTTGCCATCGTTCTCCTCCGCAAAATCAAGTAAGATGTTAAATAAAATATGGCTGTCCACTCATTCTCTCATACGGAAACAGGAATGCGATCCTGATAAAAGCTTGGCGGAAAAAATGAATAGGGCAGCCGCTTTGAATTTTCCGATTGAAGGCAACTCTTCCTACTTCAGGCGCTTTACATAAAATCTTGTTTGTTATAAAAAAAGGAATGCTCCCCGACCGCGTTTCAACAAGCTCGCCCCAATGTCGGAAAAATTGGATACTCGCAATAGTTTTAAGCGTAAGCTATTAGTTTGGTTGGTGCCCACTCTAGTCGTTTTTTTACAGAGGATCATCGGACTCACCTCAAGAAAGGTGGAATTAGGTAAGGAGCATTTTAACTCTCTTTATCCTTTGAAAAAGCCGTTTATTCTCAGCATTTGGCATACGAACGTTCTTTATTCACCTTATCTGAATAGAAATCGTAAGTTAGCCGTTTTGATCTCCGAATCAAAGGATGGAGATTTCATTACAGGAGTGGTGCACCGATTCGGTAACGGAAGTATTCGCGGGAGCTCTTCCAAAGGCGGTTCAAAGGCCTTAAAGGCAATGATCGTTCACTTGAGAAAAAATCTTCCCGCTGCGTTCACGCCTGACGGGCCTAGAGGTCCGGCTTTGATCCTTCAACCGGGAGTCATCGCGGCCGCCCAAGTATCTCAGGTCCCTATCTTACCTTTTCATTATGAATGCACAAGACAGTGGATTGCTAAGTCTTGGGACAAGCACAGGATCCCTAAACCATTCACAACCTTTGTGATCTCTTACGGGGAACCGATCCTAATTCCAAGAGATCTGGACGAGGCCGGTTTCGAAAAAGAAAGGTTGCGAGTGGAGAAAGCAATGCTCGAAAACAAAGCTCGAGCAGAGCAAAAAGCAGAAGAGCTTAGAAGCAAAAAATCTGTTAGGTCGAACCAGTCCGAATTAGATCTAGAAACTCGCTCCTAGTCACCATATTGGTCTTGAACTCTCCGAGCATACAGGAAGTGAAAAGCTCGGAGTTCTGTTTTTCTACTCCTCTCATCATCATGCAAAGATGCTTTGCCTTGATCACTACTGCTACACCGAGAGGATCTAGCACTTCCATAAGTGCGTAAGCGATCTGCTCGGTCATTCTTTCTTGTACCTGTAATCTTCTCGCAAACACATCTACGATCCTAGGGATCTTAGAGATACCGATGATCTTCTTATTGGGAATATAGCCTACATGTGCCTTTCCAAAAAAAGGAAGAAGATGATGTTCGCAGAGGGAATACATTTCTATGTCTCGAACCAGAACCATACCCTGACTATCCTCTTCAAAGATAGCTCCGTTTACGATAGAGTTCATATCCGCTCTATAACCTGAAGTTAGGAATTCGTAGGATTTGCGAACTCGCTTAGGAGTGTTTACGAGTCCTTCTCTCGAAGGATCTTCTCCGATCGCTTTCAGTATGTTTGTGACTTCTTCTTCCAATTGTATCTCCGCCCGAACGAGGAAAATATTTTTATTTAGACTATGATCTGGACAAGTCTCAGCAGTTTAATCCTGTTTTCAAGGGAAAAGCGATCGAACGGCTTGCCATTCCGACTTAGTTCTATAGGATGGCCTTTACAAGTTCGATGGCTCAAAAATGGATTCAAATCGGTTTCGATGCAAGAATGATCGCCCATTCCGGGATCGGATCACGTATCAAAGGAATTCTGAACGAACTGGCGGGGCTTGCCTCTAAAAAGAATATCGCCATCACTCTCCTAGGAGATCCGGAACTTTTAAAGAAAAACCTAGCACCGAAAGTTTTGAAACAATACCAAATTTTGGAATATCGGGCAGGTATCTACTCCCTTTCCGAATGGAAAGGAATTCGTGAGATGGAGAATTTTGATCTATTGGATATTCCTCATTTCAATGCTCCGTTGAAATATTTGGATCGTTGTATCGTAACCATTCACGATATCATTCCGTTCAGAATGAAACAGTTTCATTCTTCCTTATTAAAACAGATCTATCTTCGCTTGGTGTTTTGGATGATCGGAAGAAGGTCCGCTTCCGTAATTACCGTCTCCGATTTTACAGCCAAGGATGTGCATGAGGTATTTGATTTTTCGTTCGATCAAATGAAGACCATCTATAACGGTCTGGACCAAGATGTATTTTATCCGCGAAGCAATTCGGAGAAGAAGTCGTTCTTGCAAAAATACGATTTGGCATCCGGATACTTACTGAGCGTAGGAATAGGCAAGGAGCATAAGAATCTCGGATTCGTTTTGAGATCTTTCAAGTCTCTTTGGTCGGAGAAAAAACTCAAACAGAACTGGGTGATCGCCGGCGCGGGAGGCAAACTACCTGAGTATCTGAAAGAAGAAGCAAAAGGTTGGGAGCATAAGATCCATGTACTTCCGTATCTGTCGGAAGATGAATTAAGCATTTTATATTCTGCCGCTGGCTTACTCGTGTATCCTTCTCTCTACGAAGGTTTCGGTTTTCCTCCGGTAGAAGCCCAGTCCTCCGGATGTCCTGTGTATTCTTCGGATGCGAGCGTATTGCCTGAGATCTTAGGAAATTCTGCCTTCTATTTTAACCCTACAAATTCCCAAGAGTTCGAGACCAATCTACTTGGTTTGCTTGCATCTTCAAAGAAATTAAACTCGAAAGTGAAATCGGGTCTTCTGAATGCGAAACGGTTCAATTGGAAGAAGTCGGCGCATCAAGTTGTGGGAGAGTATCTTAGAGTTCTCAAAATGAGAAATACTCAATAAGCTCTCGATTTTGTGGGATCAATCGAAAGCTTTATCAATGGAAGTTTGAATTGCTTATCGAATTTCGATAGAAGGACTTAAAACGTTTTTAAATGCGTGTTGCAAAAAGGAAAATTATAGATTTCGAAAGTAATCTTTTCCGAGAGTTTCCTTTCTCTCTTCGATCTTGATCCGGATTGCTTTTCTTTCTTCTTCCGTGTATATGACCCAGCGACCGATCTCTTCTAAGGTCCGAAAGCAACCTTCGCAGAGCCCTGTTTCAGGATCCATGGTGCAGATTTTGATGCAGGGCGAACGAACAATCATAGAAAAACTATTTGGCTCTTGCAGCCTTCTTCTTATTGGACGAAGTCTTTTTGGCTTTCGGCTTTGCTGTTTTTTCAGAACTTAAGCCGCCGCTATCTTCGACCATTCCCCTTAATTCTGTGAACAGGGAAAGTCCGGACAATCTACCTGGGACGATCACATGGGCAGCCCCATTATTTCTAAGCACGTCCGCTTCTTTAGGATCGTCCGTAGTAAGAATGATCCTAGGTTGGTGATGTCTGCAGATGCTTTTTAAGGATTCCAATAGTCTTCGGTTGGTCGTGCCTTTTAAGATCATGTCGGAGACAGTACAGACTACGTATCTCGCTTCTTCGATCCCTAAATGATGAAGGCTTTCCGGATTCGCCAAGTCTCCGTAGGCCCAACGAACTCCTTTGGATTCTAAGGTCTGTCTGTAGATAGGATTGAAGTCCACTACCAGGATCCTCTTTAACCAAGAAGGTCTGTCTTTTTCGATCCCTTCTATCAATCCCTGTGCGATCCGGAAATATCCAAGGATAACGATATCTCTTTTGGTCTCGCCGGTGATCTGGGATTCTAACGGTTCTCCTTTGTCTTTTACCCCGAATAAGGAGACGAATGCCATGATCCCTCTTGCGATCCTGTCGTTGAATAAGATCACGTAGGTGGAGATAATAGAGGCGATAATCATGGAAGTGAGTACGATTGCCTGTAACTCTTTTCCGATATGTTCTTTTTGAACACCCAAAGCAAGGATGACTAAGGAGAACTCGGAGATTTGAGCCAGGTTCAATCCGGCTACGATCCCTGCTCTCAATCCTTTGCCTGAGAAATAAACTGTAGGCGCAATGATCAGCACTCTACTGAGCAGGACGAATCCTATCGCTAAGAATGCTATTCCTAGATCGCTTGCACTTGGAGATTGGATCTTCATTCCTAATGCTACGAAGAATAGAGTAATGAAGAAGTCCCTGATCCCAGAGAGTTTGCTGATCACATCCGCGCCGTATGGGAACGCAGCGATACTCACTCCTGCGATCAAGGCTCCCATTTCCTTGGAGAGCTCCGCTTTTTCTGCGACACCGCATAAGAAGAAGCACCAGGCAATAGAAGTGATCAGTACTAATTCCGGTTTAGAAGCCGCAAATAAGAAGAGTTTAGAGAGAACGTAGCGACTGATCACGAATGCGATCAATACAAGAGCGCAGCCTTTTGCTAAGGATCCTAACACATTCCAGATCTGAGGGTCTTGTAGATCCGGTTGTATTCCCATGAAAAGGATCGCCCAGATATCTTGTAGGACTAAAACCCCTATGGTCAGTCTTCCGGCAACAGTACTGATCTCGAATTTATCATGGAGAAGTTTGACTACGATCATCGTAGAACTGAGGGACAATGCGATCGCGAAATAAAGCAGATCGAAATTTCCGGGAGCCGGTGGGAAGAAGGTCCTAAATGCGAACCAAGCCGCAATCACTCCCAAGAAAAATTGCAGAACTCCCAGAGCGAACATGGATTTTCCCATGCGAGCTAATTCTTTCAGATCGATCTCAAGTCCGATGATGAACAATAATAGGATGAGCCCGATCTCCGAGATCAGCTCTATACTGTCCTCGCTATGAACGTAGCCTATATGGAGTTTGGAGTCGATATAAGGTCCGAGTAAGGGTCCTATGAACAATCCGGCGACTACGTATCCAAGGACTAAGGGTTGCTTTAGCGCTTTAGCGATATGGGAGAAAAGCGTGGCAAATATGATACTGAGTGCGATATCTGTTAATAGGCTGAGCGAATGTTCCATCTGATCGGTCCGAATTCTCCCTTCGAAGTAAATTAGATTTTACGATATTACAAAAAGAAATAATTCCTGCAATCAGTCCATTCACTTTCTTTGATTTTCGGAGAGCCTCTCCGATAAGCGAATTCGACTTTTAAGGTCTCAGTCCTGAGATTTGAACAGATCCTTTACCGCGTCTTTGGCCTTGGATAGATTATAATCCTCTCTATCGATCAGGATGAAATCCAGATTTTCCTTTTCTATCCTTGCCAGTACTTTTGCGATCTCGGCCGCAGATTTGAGATTCGTAGCTAAATACTTGAATTTGGTCCCGCATTCAGGGCAGGCTCTATCCTTGGTATAATTCAAGCCTAGATGTTTGCATTTGCCGCAAGTGCCGTACAGATCGTCTATGATCATCAATTGAGAAGAAACTTCGGATACGCTTAGCTTCTGCCACACTCTGATGTATTTTTTATCTTCGGCTTGCATACTTTCAAAAAACCGAATTTTGAAAGATTAGTCAAGGGTTTTACGGATAGAGGATAAGATCAGGGACGTCGCCTCTTCTAGCTCTTCTTTAGTGATGCAAAGAGGAGGAGCGAAACGGATCGTATGGTCATGTGTTTGCTTGGCGAGTATTCCCACATCCAAGAGCTTGTAGCAGATCTTTTTTCCTCTGGGACCTGTTTCATCCGGAAAGAATTCGACTGCGTTTAATAAACCCTTGCCTCGGACTTCGCGGATTTTGTCCGGATATTCTTCTTTGAGTCGGCTAAGCATTTGTCTGAATTCTATTCCCCTTGCTTCGGCGTTCTCGGAAAGATTCTCATCTAATAAGACTTGCACGGCCGTAGTGGCAACTGCCGCCGCCAATGGATTCCCTCCGAAGGTGGAGCCATGGGTCCCAGGTTTCAAAGTAAGAACGACTTCATCAGAAGAAAGGACTGCCGAGACAGGCAGAGTTCCACCGGAGAGGGCCTTGCCGAGAACCAGAAGATCCGGTTTTACAGCTTCATGATCCCCAGCTAAAAGTTTTCCCGTTCTTCCAAGGCCTGTTTGTACCTCATCAAATATTAGTAAAACATTATGTTCGGAGCAAAGCCTGCGAACTTCTTGTAGATATCCTGGTTTAGGGAGGATGACTCCTGCTTCTCCTTGGATCGGTTCCATCATGAATGCTGCAACATTCGGATCCTTGAGTTCCCTCTCTAAAGAGTCCAGATCGTCGAAAGGAATGATAGAAAATCCGGGAATAAATGGGCCGAAATCGCCTCTGCTATTGTCATCTGTGGATGCGGAGATCGCGCCTAGACTTCGTCCCCAAAAGTTTCCTGCTGCGAATACGATCTTGGCCTGGTCTTTTGGGATCTTCTTCACTTGGTAACCCCAGCGTCTTGCGAGTTTGACTGAGGTCTCAGCCGCCTCGACCCCAGTATTCATGGGAACCATTCGATCGAAGCCGAAGGTCTCACATAAAAATTTCTCCATAGGACCGAGTTGATCATTATAAAAGGCGCGAGAAGTTAAGGTCAATTTTTCGGCTTGGGATTTGAGAGTGTCGATGATGCGAGGATGGCAATGTCCTTGATTCACTGCGCTGTACGCGGAAAGAAAATCGAAATACTTTCTATCTTCCGTATCCCAAAGAAAGATACCTCTACCTTTTTCCAAAACGACCGGAAGTGGTTCGTAATTGAAGGCACCGTATTTCTTTTCGATATCTAGATAGAATTGTGAGGATTGCGTCCGCATCGTTACTTCATTCTCCTTTGCGAAGAGAGGCACAAGGAGATTTCGGTATTTTACCTTGACTTTTGTGTTTCAACTTGTTGAAAATTAGCAAATGCAAAATTCGTTTCGTAGAGTTCCGTTCCTGATCCCTTTATTTTCTGCGATTATGTTCCTTACGAACTGTCTTTATACCAATATCAAATCTCCCGGTTGGTACTATTCTCAAAGTTATTCGGATGTAAGAGGAATGGAACCGATCGGAAAATTAGAAGGGACCTCCTGTGGCACTAGTTGGCTTTGGGCAGTGTATACCGGAGACGAGAGTTATGAGGCTGCCGTTCAGAATGCGATCAAGGACAAGGCCGATCTTCTATTCGATGTGCAGACAGATTACAGTTATAGGTCTTTCTTATTCGCTCTTTACTTTGAGAAATGTACGAGAGTGAGCGGGATTGGGGTCAAGCTTCCGCAAAGACTTCTGAAGAAGGAATGAGCTCAGTAAACCGAAACATCCTATTTCTTCTCTTGGTTCTTGCGGAATGCATGAGCCTGAATTTCTGCGTCCCTATGATGGAGAACCGCGCTCTTGTCCGAAGAAATCCGGAACCTTATCCTACCGGTTTAGGAATACCTCCCGATAACGATGTAAGCATCAACGGTGTGAACTTTCGGGACCCTTCCATCCATTTCGGTGCGAGTTCTACGAAATTGAGGACAGGAGTCTTTGATGGTTTGATCCGTACTACTACTTCTTTACCTCATAAAGATATGTTTCATGCTTCCTTGGATGGATGGGATTGGTCGGAACATAGGATCGTTCGCTTCGAGGGAGAAAGCAAGGGCTGCCAATTCGGGGTTCGATTATTCTTACCAGTTAAACAGGGTTCTAACGACTCATTCATTCCCATACATTTCGTTTTCGGTCGAAAGAGTTTTTATGAAGAACTACAGGATCTAATGAAGGAATATTCTATCGAAGCATTATTCGATAGTCGTCTGGACGTGGAAAACACGATGTATATCTTTGGATTATTCAGAAGGAAATGTCTCCGGTTTCATAGTTATGGCATCCAAAAATTCTAATTCTAACTTACTCTTTTTCGCAGGGCTTCTAGGTTTCCTAGGAGTCGCCTTGGGAGCCTTCGGGGCTCACGGATTAAAATCGATCTTAACTCCAGACCTAATGGCAATTTTCGATACAGGATCTAAATATCATCTGATCCATTCGGTCGTGTTATTGGCATTGGCACTGAGCGAAAAAACGACAGAATCCAAATCCTTACGAATAGGATTCTGGCTGATCTTCTCCGGTGTTTTGATCTTTTCCGGTTCTCTTTATATTCTCGCGATCAGTGGAGTGAGGATCCTAGGAGCCATCACTCCTTTCGGAGGAGTGGCCCTTCTTCTCGGTTGGTCCTCTATGGCTTACTCCGCTTTCATTCAGAAAGACTGAAACTTTTTCGTACTAGGATCTACTTTACGATATGGAAATTGAAGTTTGCATGTCCGTAGATCCCGTATAGGCGGACCCATAAAGGGAGTAGCATCTCTGCTGCCCTTGCTCCCACGATATCTCCTAGATCTACAATATTCTTCCAACCGAAGTCTTTAACGAGAAGGTCGGAGATCGTTTTCTTGGCGGCAGCGTCATTTCCGCAAATGAAGATATCGTGTTCTCCTTTGATCAAAGAAGCATCCACCATGATCGAGCAGTTTGTAGTATTCAGGGTCTTGACCACCTTCACATCCGGAAATTCCTTTTGGATCATTTCTCCCAAAGAATTGTGACTATCCGTAAGAAGTCCCGGAGGTCTTCCTTTCGAGAAGTCAAGGGCGTTCGAGACATCTACTAATATTTTGCCTTTTAGATTTTCGGCGCCCGCTTGGCGAAGAACTTCTATACTTACTTCTCCCTTGGTGCAATTGAATAAGATCTCACCAAATGCAGCCGCATCTTTAAACGTTCCTTGAGAGGCTTTGCTTCCGGATTTGGCCACCCATTCTGCGGCTTTTTCGTTTTGCACGGATCGAGAGCCCATTTTGACTTCGTATCCTTTTTCGATTAACTTGGATCCGATCGTGTTTCCGACCATTCCGGTTCCTAAGATCCCGATTTTCATTTCCTTCTCCTTAAATACTTTCCGAAGAAACATGTCGATGTGCTTGATTGGTTGCACATCATGTCCTTAGACATTTCTTTGTAGATAAGGTTGTCTATAATTTCTGTATTGGAAAAAAGAAGGAAAACTGTAGCTGTATTCTTTCCGAAGAAAGAGTTATCTTCCGAGTTACGATATGAAAGAAGAATATAAGATCTATCAGATAGATGCTTTCGCCGATTCCCTATTTAAGGGAAATCCTGCCGCAGTCGTACCTTGGAAGGGAGAATGGCCTTCTGATTCGTTGCTCTTGCAATTAGCCGCGGAGAATAATCTATCCGAGACGGCATTTTATCGCCCCAATGGAAAATCGGGAGAGTTCGATCTGAGATGGTTCACTCCTGGAGTAGAAGTAGATCTCTGTGGACATGCAACTCTCGCTTCCGCCTTTGTGATCTACGAATTAGAAGAAGGGGCCGAAACTCTTCCTACTTCTCTTCGTTTCCATACTAAAAGTGGGATCTTACAAGTCTTTAAGGAGAAGGGCATATATTATCTGGATTTTCCATCGAGAGCACCGGTCGTTCTCGATCAATCTGTAAAGGATTTCGGGGAATGCTTTGGCAAACTTCCTAAGCAGGTGCTCGCAGCCAGAGATATTGTTTTTCTTTTCGAGAAGGAATCGGATGTGCAAGATCTTGTTCCTAATTTTGAAAAGATCAAAGAGCTACCGTATTTTGCAGCAATCGTTACTGCTCCTGCGGATCCAGGAAAGCCTTATGATTTTGTATCCAGATTCTTTGCACCTGCCAAAGGGGTTCCTGAAGATCCTGTCACTGGTTCCGCTCATTGCACTTTGATCCCGTATTGGTCTGAGAGATTAGGAAAGAAAAATCTGAAAGCCTATCAAACCTCTAAGAGGGGAGGGCATCTTCTCTGCGAAGACCTGGGAGAAAGGGTTCGCATCGGAGGGACTTGCAAACTCTATATGAAAGGGAACTTTTATCTAGAATGAAAACTACTTAGAGTTTGCAAGCTATCTTACTTCCCGGTCCTTTTTATAAGACCGACGTTCAGGATTTTCAGGATCTTCTCCGCTTCTTCGATCGCGTTCTTCTTATTGATCTGAAGAAGTGGATTTTCCATCTGGCCTTCGCTGATGAGAACAGAATATCCATGAACGATGGACCAGGCCGCAGCCGCCATTTCTCTGGGAGAGAATCCTGCATTTCCTTGGGATTCACAGCTTAAGATAGTCTCCCAAAGTTTCAGAAAGGATTGCTTACCCGCTTCTTGCAATTCTGTCATATCGTCTATGCAGCCTAGATCGGTATGCCACATAGCTCTATAATATCCTGGATGCTGGATACAAAAGCGAATATAGGCTAGACCCAATTTTTGCAATCGATCGAAAGGATCATTGGGAGAAGCTGTCTTTTCCGATTCTGTAAACGCTTCTGTGATCTTAATGAATCCTTCTTTGGAGATCTCTGCGAGTAGATCAATGCGAGAAGGAAAATGCCTATAGGCAGCCGCATGGCTGACTCCTGCCTCTCTTGCGATCTCTCGGATCGTAAACCCGGAATCTTTGCTTAGCTCCAGGCGTTTTAAAGCAAGGTTCTTAAGAGTTTCCGCCAAATTTCCGTGATGATAGGCCCCTTCCGGCTTCTTTGTTTTTTTCTTAGCAGGCATAAAATATTTCCAAAAAATGTTGACGTTGGTAACATTTGGTATTACCAATAGTAACATACAAGGATCCGTTCCTTTTAGCAAGTAAAACCTCTTTTAATAGAAGGGGGTGGAGAGATTTTTATGAGTCCAGAATTGATTTTTACGATAGCAAGTCGTTTCGCGATCGTCGGTTGGATCTTACTCGCAGCTATTCCAAACCAGAAGATTACCAAGATCTCCGTAAGAAGCGGGGCGTGGTCCGCTGCGCTTTCTCTTTTGTATTTGATCGTCTTGGCATTCAATTTTGGAGGAGAGGGTAATTTCCAGTCTCTGCAAGGAGTTGCATTATTGTTCTCAAACCCTTGGGTGCTTCTTGCGGGTTGGGTGCATTATCTTGCGTTCGATCTATTCTTAGGGGTTTGGGAAACCAAAGAAGCCGAAGCGTTGGGAATTTCCAGATGGATCCTAGTCCCATGTTTATTCTTGACTCTAATGTTCGGCCCAGTCGGTTACTTGCTCTTTCAAGTGATCCGCTGGATCAAAGGAGGAGACCGTGCAAGCATCTAATAGTTTCAGCCTAAATCAGGCAGAAGGTAACGGATTTTTCTCTAAACTCAGAAAGAATCAACCGGGTTCTTATTATACGGGATTGGTCTCTCTGATTGCGATCCCGGTCTTTCTTCTCTTATCCACATTGGACCCAAGGACGCTTTTAGGTTTAAATGTATGGATCAAGCCTATGAAGTTTGCGGTCTCTATATGGATCTTTCTCTGGACCATGGGTTGGTTCTTGGCAGAACTGAAAGAGTTTCCCTCTTTCGCCAGTAGATTGGAAAAGTACTTTATCGTTTCTTTAATGGTCGAATTGGTTCTGATCACTGTGCAAGCAGGAAGAGGGGTAATTTCCCATTTCAATCAGAGTACTGCCTTGGATGGAGCGATCTACAGCATCATGGGACTTTTCATTTTTCCAATGATACCGGTTGCGATCCTGATGGACCGTAAGTTCAAACTTCTCTCTTCTAAAATCGACGAACGACTGCTGATAGGGATCCGATTTTCTCTATGGATCTTTGCAGTAGCTTCTATCTTCGGAGTATTGATGTCTGCGAGATTAGCGCATTCTGTAGGAGTGCCTGATGGAGGACCTGGACTTCCCTTTGTGAATTGGAGTAAGAACGGAGGGGATATTCGGATCGCTCATTTTGCCGGGATCCATGCCTTGCAGGTGCTACCGATCTTCGGTTTTATCTCTATCAAACAAAACTGGGGAAGAGTTTCCATATTTGCAGTTTCGATCGGTTATGCACTACTCGTGGCCGCAGTTTTTATTAATGCGATACTCGGAAGACCACTCTATTAGAAAAACGAGATCCTGGATCTGTCATATTTTTGACCGGTCCGGGATCCCAATCCTATAAAAACAGTTCCTTGTTTTCCTTCTTACCTTAAAAATTTACTGTAATAGAATTCCAGAGCATCTCTTGTTATAAGTATGAAGGAAAATTGTTCTCCGGAAAAAAACCTACAGATCATTCAGGAAATACTCCAACCTATGCCCGAAGAGATCCTGGAGATAGTCGACGAACTTCGAAAATCCATTCAATCCCATTTCCCGGAATTGCAAGAGAGAGGATATCCGGTTTGGAAGGCAATTGGTTACAGGGACAAGAGCTCCGGATATGTTTGCGGGATCTTTCCTTTTCCTGAAAGAGTGCAATTGATATTCGAATGGGGAATCTTATACCGAGATCCAAAGAAAGTTCTTTTAGGAGATCAAAAGCAAATTCGATATTTGGAATATAGGTCCTTAAAAGAGATCCAGTTTTCTGCAATCCAAGGATTTATTTCACAAGGATTGGCCTTGCCTCCCGGGACAAAGGATAAGAAATTTTTAGCACAAGGGATCGATCTCAAAAGAGTGCTAGCGAAAAGATCTGCAGACAAGAAACCGAGTACAAGGAAGGGAAAATCCTGATGGAATATTTCAAATCTATAATGATCTTTATATTAGCCGGGATCTGCGAGATCGGCGGCGGATATTTGGTTTGGCTTTGGTACAAGGAATCTAAGTCTGTTCTCTATTTATTTTTGGGCGGAGCAATACTTGCCTTGTACGGAGTGGTCGCCGCATTCCAACCTTCTTCTTTTGGAAGAGTATATGCCACGTACGGCGGGTTCTTTATCGTAATGTCTTTGCTTTGGGCTTGGAAGGTGGACGGATTCCAGCCCGACAAGTATGATCTCATCGGGTCTACGGTTGCCTTATTCGGAGTAGCGATTATTTATTACGCGCCTAGATGAGTGTGATCGGATCTGAAACTATAAATCGGATCTAAAGTTGCGCCGAGTGTTCAGCGGGTCCGCTTTAACCTCTCTCTGTTCCGAAGTAGAATTTACCTTGTTTGCGGATCAGGTTCCTGCTGATCAATCCGTCCGCGATGATTAGAAGTCCTTGCACTGCTGCCTGTTTCTTTTCTTCCGGGAAATCGTTTTGCTTTGCCATGAGTTCATGTACAAAGGCTCGTCTCTTGGAATCCATGACCCCCAACATCGAACCGCAGACTTTCTTGTCTCCTACTAGGAATGCTAGAGCAAGAGTCTGAGGCGGGGTCTCATTGCAAAGATAGAAAAGAGCAAGATTATCGAAGAAGGATAATTCTTCGAAAGACTTCAATGTTAATTCTTCTTTATCGTCGCCGCTCATCTTCTAACCTTGTTCTGCGATTTTTGAGCCAAGATATTCTACCAGATACTTTGCATTGGGTTCTTCTCCCGTTGCTTTTCGAATCAGGTCCTTAGCCTCTAAACTTCTTCCCTTACTATGAACATTTTTTCGAAGCCATCCCAAGAGAGAAGAAGTTTCTCTTTTTTTCAACTCGTCCGAAAACTGCGGATTCTGTTTCAGAAAGGCTGAGTAGAGTTGGGCCGCGTAAATATTTCCTAAAGAATACGTAGGAAAATAGCCGAAGGCTCCTCCGCTCCAATGCACATCTTGTAAATACCCCTTAGAATCGTCAGGCACATCGATCCCTAAGAGATCCTTCATTCCTTCTTTCCAAGCAGAAGAGATCTGCTTCACTGAGATTTCCTTTTTGAAGATCGCTCTTTCAATTTGGAATCTAAGAATGATATGGAGATTATACGTGATCTGGTCCGCTTCTACACGAATGAGAGAAGGCTTCGACTTGTTCACGAAAGAATATAGCTTAGCAAACGGGAGAGAAGATTCGGAGAGCCCAAGCTTTTGCAAGAAGAGAGGATACATTCCTTCCCAAAATTCTTTGGATCTACCTACCTGATTTTCCCAGAGTCGACTTTGGGATTCATGCACTCCCAAAGAAACGGAATCCTTTAATGGAGATGGATTTCCGGGGATCAAAGAAATTCCTGACTCATAAAGAGCATGGCCCGTCTCATGTAGAACGGAATACACAGAAGAAAGAGGGTCCGATGTTTCGTAACGAGTTGTGATCCTCTTGTCAGCACTTCCGAGAGAAGTAGAGAATGGGTGAGCGCTCGCATCCAAACGAAACCCTTCTTTAGATAAACCTAATAAAACAGGCAATTCCTGATTGAAAGGAGCTTGCTTTTCGATCGAGAACTCACCTGCAAAGGGAAACTCTGCATCCTTGGCTTTTGCAAGTAATGGTACCAAAGATTTTCTCAGATCGGAGAAGAGAGTTTCAAGATCGGAAGCCTTTGCTCCTGGTTCGTATTCATCCAAAAGAGCATCGTATGCTTCTGTCTGAAAGCCAAAGAACTCCGTTTTTTGAAAACTCAGATCTATAATTTTTTCTAGCACAGGAAGGAAGGAGGCGGAGTCGTTTTTCTTTCTGGCGTCGGCCCAGATCGAATGGGCCTGGCTCGTGATCTTGGAAAATTCTTCGACCCAGGAGATAGGTAAACAGGAAGAACGATCCAGATCCTTGAACAAAAGATCTAGTTCTCTTGTCCTCAGTTCTTTGCCGGGAAGATCTAACCTGGAATTTTCTTCCTTAGCTTTTTCGGCCAGGGCTCGAAAGGAATCCGAGACAAACGATTTATGCGCCAAGCCGGAGAGCAAACTAAGTTGGTCTCCTCTTTCTTCTTGGGCTTCTTGAGGAATGGTAACTTCCATATCCCAATGAAGGATCCCAGTAATATTTCTGAGATGATAGATAGTCCTAAATTCGTCTCGATACGCCCGAAAGGCCGGAAGTTCTTTTTCCCAATTGGCTAGTTCTGATTCCCACATACAAAAATCATTCTTTTCGATTGACTTCCTGCCCTCCAACCAAAAACTGACTCTATCCTATCGCGGGCATGGTGTAATGGCTAGCACCGTAGCCTTCCAAGCTTCTAGTGAGGGTTCGAGTCCCTCTGCCCGCAAAAATCAAACTCATCTTAATAACTATAAAATCCCGGCAGACGGGCTCGAACGGTTTCGTCAGAAAACGAAACTGTGTAGAGGTCGAGTCTCTTCTTTAATAAACGTATTCTCTTCAAAGTAAATTTTCTAAGCTAGATTTTTATCTCCTAAAGTTTAGTTCTTGGAGAATTTGCAAAAATACCCCTCTAATATCTGAATCGAATTCGCTTCGATGGGATGATGCTCTTCTTTAGATTCTTTCTTTTCTGCCTTCTGATCTTCTCGTTTTGTTTGAGTTCCTGCAAGAATACTTCAAACGGAGAAAAGGACGCCATACTATTCTATCTTTTAACTAAGGTTTGGATCCCAGCGCCGGGGACTACTTTTCAGATCCAATTTAGCGGCACCTTGGATGAGTCCGTGGATGCAGACGTTTTTGATATAGATTCCGATCTTACGGATTCGGACCCGACTGTAATCCATCGATTGCATTCTAACGGGAAGAAAGTGATCTGTTATATAGATGTAGGTTCTTATGAAAATTATAGATCCGATGCGAGTAAGTTCCCTCCGGAAATTTTGGGAAATGCATACTCCGGTTTTCCGGACGAACAATGGCTGGATATCAGAAGACTAGATCTTCTAGGTCCCATTCTTTCCGCTCGTTTTGAGAAGGCTAAAAACCAAGGCTGCGACGGGATTGATCCGGATAATATGGATGGCTATCAAAATAGTACTGGCTTTCCTTTGACTGCAGAGGACCAGATACGCTTTAATAAATGGGTGAGTAACGCAGCCAGGTCCAGAGGAATGTCTGCCGGTTTAAAGAATGATCCTGATCAAATTCCGAATTTGATCTCTCACTTTGATTGGGCGATCACAGAAAGTTGTTATGTGGACGGTTGGTGCTCTGAGGAAGCTGTCTTTCCCAATAAGGGTTCTGCAGTTTTTCAGATCGAGTATACGGAAAACGGAACAACCAAAAGCGATTTCTGCTCCCAATCCGCCGGTCTCCGTTTATCCGGTTTTCTAAAACACCAAAGCTTGGATGCCTATCGGGATCCTTGTCCTTAAGAAGCTTCCTTTTGCACCATGTCCGCCGCGAACGCATCTTCTAATTGACGAATTGCATTCCTGGAGAATGCGATCAGTTCTTTTTCATTATGACGAAGTTTGTACTGTTGCTTGACCATTGCCTCGTCGTATCTTCTGAACTTCTCAATGAAATACTGCGCTTCCGAAGGCATGAATCCTAGATCCTTCAGTGTTTCTTCTGCAAGCTCAAGAGAAGAAGCGAAGGTATCTCTGCGTATCGTTTCGATCCCTAGTTCTAAAAGATCGAAATAATGAGCTCGGTTCCTTGCTCTTGCAATGATCTTCAGATTCGGGAAATTCTCCTTAGCGATCGTCGCGATCTTTACCGATAGCTCCACGTCCTGAACCGCCAAGACAAGGATCTCTGCTTGCGCCGCTCCCGCCGCATTTAATAGATCCAAACGACTCGCATCTCCGTAATAGATCTTGTGCCCGAATTTTCTGGCGGCATTCACTTGGTCTGCGTTATGCTCTAGAGCGGTAAATCCGATCTTATGCAAATAGAGCATACGAGAAACGATCTGGCCCACCCTTCCGAAGCCTGCGATGATCACTCTATTCTGCTCATGGATCGGATCCGCAGGCTTTTCTTCTTCTTTGTTAATATAAGGATTCACGAATTTTTCCTTAAATATTCCGAAGAAAGGAGTGAGCATCATGGATGCAGTGACGATGACGATGGAATAATCCGCAATTTCCCTACTCAATACATTTAGTTGGGAGGCCACATTTAGGATCACGAATGCGAATTCCCCACCTTGAGAAATACTTACCGCAAGGTTGACGGAAGAATCCGAGTTTTGTTTTGCAACCCTTCCGATGACAAATAACACGACCCCTTTGATGGACATGAGACCCAATGCCAGCCCCAAGATGAGCAATGGATGTTGGAGAAGGATCTCCAAGTTCATGGACATTCCCACTGCTAAGAAGAATAGTCCGAGTAAAAGTCCTTTGAAAGGTTCTAGGTTGGCTTCCAATTCATGTCTATATTCCGAATCTGCAAGTAGCACTCCTCCCAAGAAGGAACCCAGGGCCATGGACAGTCCTACTTTTTCCATTGCGAGTGAAACTCCCAATACAAGAAGAAGGGATAGCGCTACGAATATTTCGTGGTTTCCGGAAGCTGCAATCAGACGGAATAGAGGCCGCATCAGAAAACGTCCGCTCAGGATCACTACGAAGATCGCAAATACTGCCGTACCTAATTTATAAAAATCTAATCCATTTCCTCCTGAGTTTTCCGGCGTAAGAGCCGCCATAGGGAGAATTGCCATAACGGGAATAACGGCCAAGTCCTGGAAAAGTAAAATGGCGAAGGCGGATCTTCCGTGAGATGTCTTTAATTGGTTCTTCTCCGCTAAAGATTGAAGAGCAAATGCGGTAGAAGAAAGCGATAAACTCAGTCCTAAAATGATGGATGCCAAGAATCCCAATTGAAATAGATAACCGATGGCAACAGCGAGCAGGAAGGAGGTGAATGCAACCTGAGAGAGTCCCATGCCAAAGACCGGTTTTCTTAGGACCCAAAGAGTTTGGGGGCGAAGCTCTAATCCGATCAAGAACAGAAGCAATACAACTCCAAATTCCGCAAAATGAAGGATCTCAGTGCCCCCTGTCACCAAGCGTATTCCATGAGGACCGATCAAGATCCCTCCCACCACGTACCCTATAATCGATCCGATTCCTAGTTTTTTGAAAATGGGCACACATAAAACTGCCGTAGTAAGTAGAATAATGGCGGTCAGTAACAGGCTTTTTTCTTCCATCAATGCGTTTCCTTTTTGTGAGGATTAATTTTAATTAGACTTTTTTCTGAGAAAAGCGTTATAAACGTCTATCGGATCGTTAAGGTCCCGTAAAGAAAATTTAGTCTACTGAAAATGAATGGATTTGAAGTTTGCCTGGAAAGCGATTGGAATCGATGAAGAATAAATTTATCACCGCGATCCTGATTGCCATAGGTTTTTCTTTTCCTGTCTCCGAATCGGAAGCCGAAGAAAATTCGGTCTCTCAGAAACCTTCCAGAGTATTCACTCAACAGAGTCCATCCGGAGGTAAAAATTCGGGAGAAGGATCGGCCGAGGGGAACGGATCCGACAAGGCTCCCAAATCGGGTTCCAAGTCCCCGCAAGAGAAGGACGCATCCTCTTCTTCTCAAAAGGAAACGCAAGAAGGAGAAGAAGAGGAGGAGACTTTTTCCAAGTCAGAAGAGTTGAATCCTAAAAAGAAGGAGAGTACTGTCATACCTGTCCAATTCGGGTTTTTTGTGGACGGTTATTATAATGCAAGTCTCAATCGCCCGGATTCAAAAGAGCTCGCTTATACCACCCAAGCGACTCGCACAAACGAATACAATATCAATCTTGCGTACGTGGACGGTAAGGTAGAAACGGATAAGTACCGAGGAAGATTGGCATTGCAGTTCGGTACCTCGGTTGTTGCGAATTATGTGGGAGAAGGGACAACCGGAAAAACTTCGAACGAGTTATCCATTCGGAACATGCAAGAAGCTTACGGTGGGATCAAACTAGGAAAATCGACTTGGTTGGATGCCGGGATCTACTTCGGGCATCTTGGATATGAGTCTTGGATCTCTCATGAGAATTTCGTTTATACAAGGGCTTTCTCTCTGGACTACGTTCCGTACTATGTTTCCGGTTTTCGTTTAAGCGGCAAGATCACAGACAAACTCTCGTACCAATTGCATTTGGATAACGGTTACCAAGTGGTAACGGACAATAATAAGGATATGTCCGGAGGTTTTCGTTTAGAATACAATCCTCGCCCTAATATTATGCTTCGCTGGAACACGTTTATGGGGAATGAGCAACCCACTGCGGTCCCAAAGGAAATGCGATATTATAATAACTTTATCGCGGAATGGAAGCCGACTCATTCATTAACCTTGGCTTCTTCTTTCGATGTTGCGTACCAACATAGAGCGAGTAGCCAGGATCTAGTATACACTCCTGACGCTTCCTATTACGTTCGTGGAGACACGAATGCGTATAGACAGGTCTATGTTGGGAATATTTGGATCGCGTATCGATTCTTGCCGGATTGGAGAATTGGTACCCGTTTCGAGAGATATTTGGACCGGGATCAGATGATCATCGTGACGAATACCAAGGACGGATTCGAAACAGGAGGTGCCACGGCAACCTTGGATTACAATCCGGATCCAGCAGTCTTACTCAGATTTACATACCAATACAGACGTTCTATGGACTCCATATATCCATATGAACATAATACTACTTCCAGATTGGATCGAATGTTTATCTTTTCTTTGTCTCTTAAGATCTAAGCTCCTCAAATTTTCTCTTTAATATTGGTTCTTACAGATTCAAACCGACCATGGTCTTGCGGACTTTTATAGACGAAAATGTAGAAAGATTTTGGAATTCTTCTAAAAAAGAATTGAACAAAATTAAATTGTATACAATCTATTTTGTAAACTAGGAGGTACTAAGACGTGGCTCAGAATTTATACGAACTAACTGCTACTCTAAACAACGGAACCGAAAAAAAATTGGAGGACTATAAAGGAAAAGTTTTACTGATCGTAAATACCGCAAGCCAGTGCGGCTTCACTCCTCAATACAAAGGCCTCCAAGAAATGTATGAGAAATACAAGTCCCAAGGATTGGAAATTCTTGGCTTTCCATGCGACCAATTCGGTCACCAAGAGCCTGGAACCGATTCGGAGATCCAAAACTTCTGCCAAGTGAATTTCGGAGTGAGCTTTCCTCTTTTCAAAAAGATCGAAGTGAACGGAGAAGGAACTCACCCTGTATATC